>NZ_CP041636.1:3780000-4080000 GCF_007197755.1 Ferrovibrio terrae | reverse complement strand
CGGGCTCAATGCCATGGGCCATACCGCGCTGGCCTACCATGCCGGCATGGAGCAACGCCTGCGCGATGCCAACCAGGATACTTTCCTGCGTGAAGACGGTGTGGTGATGGTGGCGACCGTGGCGTTTGGCATGGGGATCGACAAGCCGGATGTGCGATTTGTCTGCCATGCCGACATGCCACGCAATGTGGAGGCCTATTATCAGGAAATCGGCCGCGCCGGTCGCGATGGCCTGCCGGCCGAGACCATGACGCTCTACGGCCTCGATGACATGCGTCTGCGCCGGCTGCAGATCGAGGAAGGTGAGGCCTCGGACGAACGCAAGCGCATTGAGCGCCAGCGCTTTAATGCATTGATCGCGCTGTGTGAGTCGCCGCGCTGTCGTCGCCAGACGCTGCTGGCCTATTTCGGCGAAAGCTCCGAACCCTGCGGCCATTGCGATCTCTGCCAGGACGGCGTGGCGCGGTTCGATGGCACCACAGAAGCACAGAAGGCACTCTCGGCCATGATGCGCACCGGCCAGCGGTATGGCACCGAGCATCTGGTGCAGATCCTGCTGGGCAACACCACCGACGCCATTCTGCGCAGCGAGCATGATCGCCTGCCGACCTTCGGTGTCGGCAAGGATCGCGATGCCAACAGCTGGCGCTCGATCTTCCGCCAGCTTTATGGCGCCGGTCTGATCGAGCTGGATATCGCGGGCCATGGCGGCTGGTTCATCACCGATGCCGGACGCCTGGTCCTACGCGGTCAGAGCAAAGTCGAGATGCGGCAGGAATCCCTGTCAGCAAAGCGCGACCGCAGCCGGCGCAGCGGATCGTCGATGGCGGAGACTGCGCTGCAACCCTCCGATCAGCGTCTTCTGTCGGCGCTGAAGAATCTGCGGCGCCAGCTTGCCGCCGAGTTGCAGCAGCCGGCCTATGTGATTTTTTCCGATCGCACTTTGCTGGAGCTGGCCGCGAAACGCCCGACCAGCCTGTATCGCCTGACCGACATTCACGGTATTGGCCAAGCCAAGCTGGAGCGGTTCGGCCAGGCGTTTCTCGACGTTGTGCTGGCGCATGAGGACGATCGCGCGGCCTAGCGAGGCTTTGCGTTCGGGTTCCGCTAAACGGCTCAGTATCACAGCTATATTGCAGCATTATCGGCCTGATCCCACGGCGGGCGGAGCCGTGCGCCCTATATCTAAAGACTGGGAAAACAGACGAAAGAGGATGCCATGAAACGCAATCTCGCTGCTGTTTCCGCCGTCGCTTTGCTGCTGGCGCTGTCTGGGTTCGCCGTGGCGCAGGATGCCGGAAAATCGAAAACGAAGTCAGATACGATCGTCCCGATCCCGGGCACGGGAACGGCGGAAGTGAAGGGCGCACGCCTGATCGGCGCTGATGTCGTGAATTCCGTGAACGACAAGCTTGGTGACGTCGATGAGGTGCTGGTCACGACCGACGGTCGCGTCAATGCCGTTGTCGTTGCGATGGGCGGCGTGCTGGGGATGGGCGAACGCAAGGTCGTGTTGCCATTTGAGCGTTTGCGCTTCAGCAGCCAGGGCAGCGATCTCGTGGTGAAGACAGATGTCAGCCGCGAGACGCTGAACGCCATGCCGGAATATCGCGATCCCAGCCGTGCCTCAAGCGACCAGCAACCGGGCCCCAGCCGCGCACCGGCAGATCAGAATAGCACTGGGCAGAACCGCGCCGGCAACAATGCAGCACCTATACAGGGGCCGCTGGATACCTCTCGGCCGATCCGGCCGGCGCCGCCAACCAATTAGCGGCAACGCGCTAAAAGAAGGCCCCGTCCGGTTCTCCGGGCGGGGCAAGTGGGTACTGGCGGGGGGGAACGGTGGAAATGTTCAGCAGGTCTCGTTGCTGAACAGCGACACCGGCTGGCGCGAGCCGTAATTGGCGGTCAGCGCGGTCATCGCGCCGGACTTGCCGTAGCCGGTACCAAGCTGGTTCTGCTTGGTGGCGCCACGGATCACGGCGTTCAGCAGTTTCTGATTGGCGTCGCGCGCCGTGCGCACGAGAATTTCATTGCGCTTGCCGACGGTCTGCATTTCGCCCAGCAGCTTTTCAAGCTGCTTGCGCTCACCTTCCGGTGCGCTGGCCAGTGCATCGGGATGCTTGCGCAAAACCTTCTGCTTGTCGCGCAACAGGCCCGAGATGATGCGCTTTTGCTCGGTCGAGCGCTCCAACCCGTCATAGGAAAAGCGTTCCAGCGCCGCGGTTTCTTCCTGCATGACATCCTTGAGCTGGATCACCAGATCGCTCAGTTCCGCTACGGTGGGTGGCACGGCGCCCTGGCCGATATTGTCCATCATCCGGGGCGTGTCGACGCCCAGACGCTGGGCAGCGCGGGGAGAGAGCGGTTGGCGGGCCGGCTGCGGCTGCTGCTTCTGGTTCACGGCTGGGCCTCCTGCATCTTGATCATCTGGTCATAGACCATGTTGGCGATACCGATGCCGCGACCCTTGGACATCGTCTTGCCGTACTCGTCGTTGAGGAACGAACGCCATTTGCCTTCGGCCTGGCCGCCGCCCATCGGGCCGTCGGTCTTCACGCCGGCCGACATCACTTCAAACATCTGCGACAGGAAGAAGGCTTCGAATTCCTGCGCGGTCTTGCGCGGATCGTCCTTCGCGTTGCCGAGCTTGTTCAGCTTCGAGCGGTCGGCCTGGGCCTGCTCGAGGCCGAAGGTGTTGATGGCGGGAGAAGCGATAGCTGCGGACATGATGGCCTCACATCACCTGGATTTCGGCTTGCAGGGCGCCTGCGGCCTTGATCGCCTGCAGGATGGTGATCATGTCGCGCGGACCGACGCCCAGCGCATTCAGGCCATCCACCAGTTCCTGCAGCGACACACCGCGCGGCAGCAGACCGAGGCGACGCTGGTTCTGGTCGTCCACCTGGATATCGGTGCGCGGAACAACCACGGTCTGGGCGCCACCGGCGGCGGCGCCGGGGATCGTCGGAGTGCCAGTGCCGGGAACAGCCTGGGTGATGGTATCGAACACGAAGTTGCCCTGCGCGTTGCGAACCGGCTGGCCGTCGGGACCGATGCGCGGCACCTGGATGGTGCCGGTCGCGGCCGAGGAGCCGGCAATGCCCGGGATGGCGGTGGCGGCCGGCGAGAAGGGCAGCGGCTGCGATACCTGCGGGGTTTCTGTGATGCGGACGGTGAGCGAGCCCTGGGCGATCGCAACGGTGTCGATGCGCACATTCGGGCCCATCACGATGGTGCCGGAGCGTTCGTCGATCACGACGCGGGCCATCTGGTCGGTCTCGACCTGCAGCTGTTCGACTTCGGTCATGAAACCGACGACGTCACGACGGAAGCGTTCCGGGATGTCGATATGCACGGTGGAGGGGTCCAGCGCGCGCGCGGTCGGCATGCCGGCCAGGGTGGAGACGGCCTGGCTCACGCGGCGCGCGGTGGTCAGGTCAGGATTCTTCAGGGACAGGCGCAGCACCGGCAACGACGTCAGTTCGAAACCGACCTCGCGCTCAACGATGGCGCCATTGGCAATGCGGCCCGAGGTGGGCGTGCCGCGGGTGATCTGGGCGGCCGCGCCCTGAGCGCGGAAACCGCTGATCGCAACGGCGCCCTGGGCAACGCTGTACACTTCGCCATCGGCGCCGAGCAGCGGGGTGACCAGCAGCGTGCCGCCCTGCAGGCTCTTGGCATCGCCCATCGTGGAGATGGTGACGTCGAGGCGGCTGCCATGGCGGGCGAAGGGGGGCAGGGTGGCGGTGACCATCACCGCGGCAAGATTGGCCGTACGGAAGTTGGCGGCGTCGCGGATATTGACGCCGAAGCGCTCCAGCATGGCCTGCAGGCTCTGACGGGTGAAAGGCGAGTTGGTGAGGCTGTCGCCGGTGCCATCCAGACCGACCACCAGGCCATAACCGACCAGCATGTTGTCGCGGATGCCTTCGAAATCGGCGATGTCCTTGATGCGCGAGCCAGCCTGGGCCTGCAGCGGCAGGGCGAGCAGCGCCACTGCGACGGCGGCCTGGAGCAGGCGGCGGAACGTATCCTTGGCGAAACGGGTCATCGTCATCTTCCTCTACGCAAAGCCGGCCACGGATGCCGGTTCTGTCGTGCCTATTAATGCGATTGTCGTGCCAATGGTTAACTCGTTGAATTATATGACAGTTGGAGTGAAAAACCGGCCCCGCCCGGCAAAAAATGCCGTCTTTACCCGGTCAGTCTTATCGGGCACCATGCGCCCGGTTAAGAGATATTATTTCCCATGAGCATCGACAAAATCCGCGGTCCGGGAGGCATTGCGCCCGGCAGCCCCAAACGTTCGACCGGCAGCAGCAGCGCCGGGGGGCCGAGCTTTGCCAGCATGCTGAAGGGCGCAGAAAAGCCTGCCGGCCAGGTCGGGCAGGCTGCCCCGGTTGCGGCGCTGGACGCCATGCTGACCATCCAGGCTGTCGACGAGCAGGCCGGTGGCCGGCAGAACCGGCAGCGCGCCTATCAGCGCGGTTCGACCCTGATCGAACGGCTGGAGGAAATCCGCCATGGGCTGCTGATGGGCTCAATTCCGGCCGACCGCCTGCAGAGGCTGGCGCAGACGTTGCGCGCCGAAAAACTGATGGTGCTGGACCCCAGGCTGGCCGAGGTGATGGCCGAGATCGAGCTGCGCTGCGAGGTCGAGTTAGCCAAGCTCGGATTGTAATTTTATTGCCCACAAGCTGGGCCATTCATAATTATATCATAAAATCAACGACTTCCCGGCCAATCGACAGCCTTGCCCGGCGGCGGGCCGATTCATATACTCCCGCGCGCCGTGGCCGGGGTATCGGAGTCGCCACGGCGCCTGGAGGGTCTCTGACATGGGTATCCAATTGAAGGCGAATTATAAGCCGACCGAGAGTGAGCCCTTCATGAACCCGCGCATGAAGGAATACTTCCGCCGCAAGCTGACGGCCTGGAAGGAAGACATCCTGCGGGAATCGAACCAGACATTGCAGCACCTGCAGGAAGACACCTCGCAGGAGCCCGACATTGCTGATCGCGCCTCGACCGAGACTGACCGTTCTCTCGAGCTGCGCACGCGCGACCGCCAGCGCAAGCTGATCGCCAAGATCGACGCCGCGATGAAGCGGATCGACGATGGTTCCTACGGCTATTGCGAGGAGACCGGCGAACCGATCTCGCTCAAGCGCCTGGAAGCCCGCCCGATTGCCACGCTGTCGATCGAAGCGCAGGAGCGTCACGAGCGCCGCGAGCGCACGCACCGGGACGATACATAGACCGGGGCGATATCTTCGTCGCTTGAAGTGCTGAACTGAAAAACGAAAAGGCCGGTCTTCTGACCGGCCTTTTGCGTTTTACTCTCTCGCCCTGGCTTTTTTGCCGCGGTCCGCATTCTGCGGTCCTTACGCACCTTCTGACGTGCCTGAATTTTCAGGCTGGGCGAAATCCTTCTCGTTCTTAGAAGGGGAAGAGGATGTCGTAGACCTGCTGGCCCCAGCGGCCCTGCTGCACATCGGTCAGCTGACCGCGGCCGCCGTAGGAGATGCGCGCTTCGGCCATCTGGGTGTGCACGATCGTGTTGGTCGCGGTGATGTCTTCCGGCCGCACGATGCCCTGGATCAGCAGTTCGCGCACTTCGTTGTTCACCCGCACTTCCTGGCGGCCCTGCACCACGAGGTTGCCGTTCGGCAGCACCTGCGTCACCAGCGCGGCGACGTTCAGGGTGACTTCTTCACGGCGGATCACCTGGCCCTGGCCCTGCACGCTCGACTGCGAGTTCATGGTGACCATGTTTTCCGGATCGACGTTGCGGAAGATCTTGTTCAGCGCCGAGGGCGCACCCGGCTGGGTGATTACGCCACCGGCACCGTCGCGCGCCGACTCCCAGCCGAGGAAGTTCGGCAGGCCCTGGCCTTCGCTGTTGTCACGCGAGGTGGTGGTATTGTTCTGCAGCTGCGCATTTTCCCGGATGTTGATGTTCACTGTCAGGATGTCGCCGACCCTGGTGGCGCGCGGATCCTTGAAGAACTGGCGCGCACCGGGACGCCACAGCGAATTGGCATGACGCGGTGCCACTTCCGGCGCCGGCATCGGCAGGCTGACCGGGCGGTAGTCGCGTTTCTCGGTCGGGTTGTCGATGCCGGTCATGGCCGGCGCGCTGCCAATATCGCCGAGGCGGTTAAGGTTACCGCAGGCGCCGAGAGTGACAGCAAGGCCGGCGGCGGCGGCAATTCGCAGCATGCCGGCGAGCGTGGGATGGGTAAAACGAGTCATGATGATAATCCTTCCGCTCGGCTCTTAGTTCGACGCGATGATGTTGGGGGCAGTGATGACCTGGACCAGGTTCATTCCGGTCACGGTCGCCTGAATGGCCCGCTTGCTCTGCATGTTCAGGACCTGCACCACGTCGCCGATGCTGCCCGATTCCATGGCGCGGCCGGTGGTCGTGATGGTGAGACCGGGAGCCTGGGCCACCATGGTGACCAGGCTGTTCTTGGCAATGGCTTCGGGCTTGCCGATATCGGACGTGCGGATCGGCATGCCGGCGGCCAGTGGCCGGCGCGGCGTCTGGCCGATCAGATCGTCGAAGCGGTCGATAAAGCCGGCGCCGTAACGGTTGGCGGGCACCTGCAGCCATTCGACATCGTTGCGCGTGATCACCTGGCCGGCGGTAATGCGGCCCTTCAACACCGGGATCGCCTCGACGACCTGGGCGCGACCGCTGACCTTGATGCTGGCGGTGGCGCTGGCGACGGTGCCGTAGAAGCGGCCGCTGCGCGAGTCGTAGCTGAATTCGTCGATCTGGAAAGCGGCCGTGCCGGCCGGTACCTCGAGTTCGTTGCCCATGCCGTGGAAGTTGATTTCCACCGGCCGGCCACCATTGCGCTGCTTCACCATATCGGCGATGCGACGGCTGATTTCGCGTTCGCCGATGAAGCGCGTGGCAGCAGTGGCGCTGGCCACCTGGGTCTGCGCCGCGGCGGGCTGCGCGAAGACAACGGGCGCCGCCAGCGTGGTGCAGGCGATACCGGCGAGAAGAAGTGTGCGAAGCGAAGCCATGGTCGGTCTCCGTAAATCCAGATGCGAGGGCGTTAGCGCAGGCGGGTTGCGGTCTGCAGCATTTCGTCCGACGCGGTGATGATCTTCGAATTCATTTCGTAAGCGCGCTGGGCGGTGATCAGATTGGTGATTTCCTGCACCGGGTTGACGTTCGAGGTTTCGACGTAACCCTGGCGCAGCACGCCGAAGCCGACCGCGTTGGGGTTGCCCACGGTGGCCTGGCCCGAAGCGGCGGTTTCGAGGAACAGGTTGTCGCCGGTCGCTTCCAGGCCCGCCTCGTTCACGAAGGTGGCGAGCTGGATCTGGCCGAGGTTCTGAGCGTTGGTCTGGCCGGCGATCCGCGCCTCGACGACGCCGGTGGCATCGATGTTCACCGAGAGCGCGCCTTGCGGCACGGTGATCGCCGGACTGATCTGGTAGCCGTCGACGGTGACGATCTGGCCCTGGGCGTTGATCTGGAACGAGCCGGCGCGGGTGTAGGAGGTTTCGCCCGAGGGCAGGGTGATCTGGAAGTAACCCTTGCCGCTGATCGCGAGATCGTAGGTGTTGCCGGTGCTGTTCAGGTTGCCCTGTTCGTTGATGCGGTACACGCCCGCGGTGCGCACACCGACACCGACCTGGATGCCCGAGGGCACGATGGTATTGGCATCCGACGAGGTCGAGCCCGGACGGCGCATGTTCTGGTACAGCAGATCCTGGAACTCGGCACGCTGCCGCTTGAAAGCGGTCGTGCTCATGTTGGCGATATTGTTCGAGATGACTTCAACATTGAGCTGTTGCGCCATCATGCCGGTGGCACCGGTGCTGAGCGAACGCATGATCTAGGTCTCCTGGTCCGTCAATTCAGTTAATTCGAAGCGCGGCCGAGCCGCTGGATGGCCATTTTCAGACGGTCATTCTCGCTGTCGATCAGGCCCTGGGTGCTTTGATACTGCCGCATCAATTCGATCATGTTGGTCATCTCCAGGATCGGCTCGATGTTCGAGGCTTCCACCATGCCCTGTATCAGCGTGGTGGTGGGCGGCGCCGGGACCGTGTCCTGGGCGGTGGCGAACAGGCCGTTGGCGGTCTTGCGCAGTTCCTGCTCATTTTCGAAATGGACGAGGTCGATCTTGGCGACCTGCTCCTGGCCGACATTGATCGTGCCATCGACGGAAACAGCGGGAGTGCCGAGGCCTTCGGGGATCACGATGTCGCGGCCGCGGGTGTCGAGCACCGGATGGCCACCCGAGGTGACCAGGCGGCGATCGCCGTCCATGCGGAGGTGGCCGTCGCGGGTGTAGCGGCGGCCTTGCGGGGTATCGACCGTCAGGTAACCGCTGCCGTTGATGGCGAAATCGAAGGTGTTGCCGGTCTGCTCAAGCTTGCCGGTGCGGAAATCGCGCAGAACGCCCCAGTCCTGAACGAAGCTGGACTTCTGCTGCTGGTTCGGACCCTTGAGGAATTCCTCAAACATGACCCGCTCGCCCTTGTAGGCGTTCGAGTTCATGTTCGCCATGTTGTTGGCGATGACGTCCATTTCACGCCGCATGGCCGAAAGGCGGGACAGGCCGATGTAAGTCGTGTTTTCCATGACACCAAAACCGTGGTTAGCTGTTGCTGGCCAATCTGTTGCAGGCGGCGTGCCAGTTTATTTTTTGGCGGAAAACTGAGAATATATGTTCGATTTATGCTCGCCAGGCGGTTTTTGACCAGTGCGGGCCGGATCAAACCCGGCAAAAACTGCCGCCCTTTGACAAAGTGTTAACTGACGCACCTTAGGAATCGCATCTGGAGTGAACCGGATGCGCCGGCGAGTCCTGGCGCCAGGGATGTACAGGCATGAGTGACGAGACTGACGGCCAGGTTGATGGCGAGGGCGACGGCGCACCCAAGAAGCGCGGCAAGCGGGCCATAGTCATTATTGCGGTCGTTGTCGTGCTGTTGCTGCTCGTGGGCGGCGGCGGCGCAGCCTATTTCTTCCTGTTCGCCAACAAGCATGAAGAGGCTGAGGTCAAGCCCGAAGCTCCCAAGGTCACGGTCTTCTATGATCTGCCCGACATTCTGGTAAACCTGAACTCGACTGGCCGGCAGGCCTCCTATCTCAAGCTGAAGGTGTCGCTGGAGCATAACGACCCGCTCTCGACGCCGAAGCTGAACGAACTGCTGCCCCGCGTTGTCGATAACTTCCAGATCTATCTGCGCGAGCTGCGCCCGGATGATCTGGTCGGCTCGGCCGGTCTGTACCGTCTCAAGGAAGAGCTTTTGATCCGCGTCAACCAGGCGGTGGCCCCGCTGAAGATCAATGACGTGCTGTTCAAGGAAATGTTGATCCAGTGACCAGGCGAGGCGCGTATGGCGGATAATACCGAAGACGGCGCGGCCTGGGCCGGCGGCGACGGCGGCGATGAAGCCGGCGGCTCCACCCGGATTCTGAATCAGGACGAAATCGACAGTCTTCTTGGCTTTGACGCCAGTGTAGAGGAAGACGCCGACAAAGCCGGCATTCGCGCGATCATCAACAGCGCGCTGGTCTCCTACGAACGTCTGCCGATGCTTGAGGTGGTGTTCGACCGTCTCGTGCGTCTGATGACGACCTCGTTGCGTAACTTCACCTCGGACAACGTCGAAGTCTCGCTGGACAATATTACCTCGATCCGTTTCGGCGATTACCTGAACTCGATCCCGCTGCCGGCTATCCTGAGCGTGTTCCGCGCGGTGGAGTGGGATAACTACGGGCTGCTCACCGTCGACAGCTCGCTCATCTATTCCATCGTCGACGTGCTGCTCGGTGGTCGCCGCGGCACGGCCGCGATGCGTATCGAGGGACGTCCGTATACAACCATCGAACGTAACCTCGTCGAACGCATGGTCAATGTCGTGCTCGACGACATGCGTGCCGCCTTCGAGCCGCTGGCGCCGGTCAACTTCTCCTACGACCGCATCGAGACCAACCCGCGCTTCGCCACCATCGCCCGCCCGGCCAATGCGGCAATTCTTGCCCGCCTGCGTGTGGACATGGAAGACCGCGGCGGCCGCCTCGAACTGCTGCTGCCCTATGCCACCCTGGAGCCGGTCCGCGAACTGCTGCTCCAGATGTTCATGGGCGAAAAGTTCGGCCGTGACTCGATCTGGGAAAACCACCTTGCGACCGAATTGTGGTCAACCGACGTGGAAATCGAAGCTGTGCTGGACGAACAGGTCATGACTCTCGGCCAGGTGATGAACCTGGAGGTGGGTAAAACCATTATGTTCAATGCGACGCCAGAGTCCGTGATCATGATGCGCTGCGGCGGCATTTCCATGGTGGAAGGTCGCATGGGGCGCATGGGCAACAATATCGCTGTCAAGATCGACCGAACTCTGAAGAACCTGGGAGGTGTGTGATGACGCTGACCCTTATGGTCGAGATCGTTGTCGCCGTGTTGCTGCTTGTCACGCTCGCCATTTCACTGGTGCTGAACCGGCGACTGGGCAACCTGCGCGCCAACCAGGACGAGATGCGCCGCCTGATCGGCGATTTCGACAAGGCCCTGACCAAGGCCCGCCAGGGCTTGAGCGAACTGAAGACCGCGTCGGCCACCGCCGACACCGCGCATGAAGAGCGTCTGAAGGCGGCCAAGGCGCTGCGGGATGAACTCGGTTTCATGATCGAGACCGGGGATCGTCTCGCGGATCGTCTGGCCGGCGAAGCCAGCGGCAATCGCGCGGCGCGTCAGGATCGCCCGGCGGCCGCCGAACGTATGGTCGCCGATCGCGCCGGCATGGAACGCGTGCTGGAGCGTGCGGCGATGGAACGTCCCGAGCCGATGCGCTCCGACCCGCGCAGTGGTGCTCACCCTGGCGCCGGCGGCCCGGTCACGCCGTTCCCGCCGAAGAAGCCGTCGATCGCACCGGCTGGTGGCAGCGGCCGCGATTTCAAGATCGAGCCGCGCTCTGAAGCGGAGCGTGAACTGTTGATGGCCCTGAGGCAGGCACGATGAGTGCTGCGGCACAGATATCTGTGACAGCGACGCGGCGCTCGCTCGCCAGCCGCGTCCGTATTCTGCCGCTGACCATTCTCGCGGTCGCGCTGCTGCTTGGGCTGAAGATCGGCGCGTTGTGGCAGGGCAGGGCGGAGCTTTTCGTCACGCCGGCCGGCGCGCAGCAGGGCCAGCCGACGCAGACGCCGATGCAACAGGCCCAGGCCCAGGCGCAGCGGGCATCCGCGCAACAGCCCCCGGCACAACAGGCGCCGACGCCGCTGACTCCCGCCCCGGCGCAAACGGCACAGACCGCGCCGTCCGCTGCCGCTCCTGCGGCAGCGCAGCAGCCGGCCGGTCAGTCGGCCACGCGCCCGTCTTCCAGTGTCCAGTCGCTGGCCGAGAAAGATCCCACCACCTTTACTCGCGCCGAAATCGATCTGCTGGCCAACCTGGCGCAGCGCCGCGACCAGATCGAGCAGCGGGCGCGTGAAGTCGACCTGCGCGAAAGCCTGCTGGCCGCCGCCGAGAAGCGGCTGGACGACCGCATTGCCGAGATCAAGAAGCTGGAAGCCAGCGTCAAGCAGATCGTGCAGCAGTACGACAAGCAGGAAGAGCAGAACCTGCAGGGCCTGGTGAAGGTCTACGAAAACATGAAGCCGAAGGACGCCGCGCGCATCTTCGAGAAGCTGGAGCCCAACGTTTTGCTCGGCGTGGTCGAGCGCATGAAGGAGGCGAAGCTTGCCGCCCTGCTGGCCGAGATGAATCCGACCACCGCACAGGACCTCACTGTCCGTCTGGCGACCCGCAAGCAGATTCCGCCCAGCGTGCGCGCCGGCGTGGAATCCCAGTTGGCGCCCGCCGCAGCTGCGCCTGCCGGCGGTGTATCGCCGGCCCAGCGGGTGCCGGTTGCCCCCGCCCAGCCGCAGGCGACTCAGCCTCCTGCCGGTGCCGCTCCGGGCCAGCGCCCGGCGGCTGGCGGCTGAAAACACGGTTAATCATAGGTTAATGCGTTGTTCCGGCTAAGAAAAGCCGGTGTTGCCGTGATCCGTATCCGTGGTAAAATCCGCGTCGGACATCTGGTCCAGTGCGCCAGCCCAGAAAAGGGCAGGTGCCCCAGCGTCACTGCCGCAGGAGGCGAGCAAGGATGGCTATTGATCTGTCTGTACTGATCTCGGGCGCGTCGACAACTGTGTCGACCGTGTCGCCTATGGCGATGTACAAGAAGCTGCAGAAGCTCGCCGAAGAGAATTCCGGCGCCAGTGACATTGAGCAGGCCAAGGAAAAGGCCGACGCGGCTACGCGCGAAATCGACAACGCCGCCATCCGCGTGCGCAACAAGCAATACAAGCTGCAGAATGTGCAGGTCCAGGACGACGCGATGTTCTACAAGAACCGCGTTGCCACTGCGACCACCGTCGACGAACTGATCAACGACGACCGTTTCCTGAGAGTGCTGGCCTCCGCCAACGGCTTCGATGACATGTATCTCCACGATCGTCAGCGCCTGCGCGACATCCTGCGCAGCGACGTCAACGATCCGAGCTCTGTCGCGCGCACCGGCACGCTGAAGGAGCTCGAGCTCGCGCAGAAATACAATTTCGGCGCCACGGGCGATCAGTACGACACCGAAGGCAATCCGATTTCGGTCAGCGCCGGTGGCGTGGTGAACGTGTCCGGCGATGGCACGGCGCTGCCGGCCGGACTCGCCCGCATGAAGGGGCTGGTTGTCGACTACGCCGGCAATGCCGCGGTAACTCCGGCGACGGCTGATGCGCCCTCCCAGCTGGTACGTACGCTCGGCCCGTCGGCCAGCGATGTCACCACCTATACCCGCAAGGAGACCAAGGCGCTGCTGCAGGAGAAGGTTGCGCCGGAGAAGTCGAGCGTCAGCGCGGTCTATGAATTCGAAGGCACCGAATTCCAGAAATTCCGCGAGCGCAAGGACGTCCAGAAGGACATCGAGTACTTCAAGGAGAATATCGGCACGATCAAGTCGGTCGATGAACTCTTCGAGAATCAGAACCACCGTTTGCTGAAATTCGTGCTCTCCGCCTACGATCTCGAGAGTGAAGCGCAGTATCCGGGCAAGATCCGCAAGATTCTCGAAAGCGATCTGACCGACATCGACTCGCTGGCGAACCGCTTCAAGGATCCGCGTTTCCTGCAGTTGACCAAGGATCTCAACCTCAACTTCATGGGCGTGACCAAGCTGCAGCTCGGCAGCACCATCCAGGACCTGACCTCGCGCTACGAACGCGTCGCTTACGAAAAGCATCTGGATGAGCAAGCGCCCGGCGTGCGCGCCGCCATCGAGTTCAACCGGCGCATCAAGGACGTCACCCTGACCGCCCAGCTGTTGGGCGACAACGTGCTGCGCGAAGTGGTGACGGTGGCGAACAACATCCCGAAGGAAATCGCCTACCAGGAAGTCGAGAGCCAGGTGACGGCGGTGGAGCGCAAGGTCGATCTGAATTCGCTCAAGAGCGACCAGAATGAGCGAGAAAAAATGGTCATGCGCTATCTGACCTTCAAGGATGGCGGTTACACGGCTGCATCCTCGAAAAGCTACCTGACCAACCTGTTCGGCTAGGTTTTCCGCCAAATCTGCGTTAAATATCGGCATGGCCATCGACTGGTCCATGCCGATTCTCGTCGTCGACGACCATCGCACCATGCAGGCGATCGTCGCGCACCAGTTGCGCGATCTCGGCTTTCACAGCGTCGATACCGCGGGTGATGCGGTCACTGCGCTGACCATGCTGGCACAGCGGCGCTACCGCCTGATCCTGTCCGACTGGAATATGGAGCCGATGAGCGGCATCGCCCTGCTGGAAAACCTGCGGCGCGACCCGCTTTATGCCGCCACACCCTTCATTCTGGTCACGGCCGAAAGCCGGCCGGAGAATGTGCTGGAGGCCCGCCGGTTGGGTGTCGACGGCTATCTGGTCAAACCCTTCGACCGCACTGGCCTGAAGGCAAAACTGTCGGCGGTCCTGGGGGCGTTCTGAGTTCGCCCTCAAAGGCGGGGAGATGTCCGATCTCGCCGCAAGAACAATCTGTTAACGGTATCGCCTTATCCTGCGAGGCTCTTATAATCCGCCTGCCGGGATCGCGAGTCCCCTCCAGCGGATCGAGTGACAGGCGCAGACAGGGAGTATGGCGAAAAGTCGCGGTACAGACCGCGCGCCGGGCCAGCCGCAAGGTCGTGGCCCAGGGCGCGCCCACCAGAGCAGGGTCGCCGGTCTTTTTGTGACCGGCGCCATCGCTCTCGCCTTGTCTGTCGCGCAGGCAGGGCCGGTTGTCGCCCAGCAGGCCAATACACCGCCGATCGGCGCGCGGCAGCCGGCGGCGCCAGCGGCCACTCCGACCACGCCAGCCCCCGCAAACAGCGCCGTTCGTCTGCGTGCTGGCGAGCATCCGACCTATACCCGTCTGGTCTTCGACTGGCCCGAGCGCGTCGATTTCACCGCGAATGCCGAAGGGCAGCAGGTCAGCATACGCTTCGAGCGCAACGCGCCCATCGATATCGGCCGGCTGGCGCAATTCCCGCCGCGCGGCATCAGCGGCCTTGCCGTGCGCAACGACGGGGCAGCCAGCATCGTCAGTTTCACCATGAGCGAAGGCAGCAGCCTGAAATCCTGGCGCGATGGCGCCAAGGTGGTGCTCGATGTGAACCGCTCCGCCGAAGCCAAGGCGCCAGATACACCTAAAGCTGAATCGCCGAAGCCGGCGGAACCGGCGCGTCCGGCCCAGGTCCCGGCTCCGGCGCCAGCCCCGGCCCCGGCCCAGGCCCAGGCCCAGGCCCAGGCCCCGTCACCGCAGCGACCTGCCACGCCGCCCGCGTCCGCCGCTGCGCCGGCGGCTGTTGCGCCGGCGCCCGCCCAGCCTCCCGCAGCGCAGCCCCCGGCAGCGGCGCCTCAGCGCAACACCCTGCCCACGCCTGCGCCTGTGGCCCAACAGCCTGCGACACAGCAGCCTGCTGCTCCGGCGGCAGTGCCGGGTAGCGGCGGTGTGCCGCTCGCGGCCCCGGTTGCCGGGGTTGGCACCGCGCCGCTCGGCACCTTCATGCCGGCACCCCTCACGGATCGACTGACCGGTGCGCCGCTGGTGCCCGCAGTGGACTCCACACGCACCGGCCCGCTACTGAATTTCCCCTGGACGCGGCCGGTGGCGGTCAGCGCTTTCATGCGCAACGGCATGCTGTGGATCGTGTTCGACCGCGATGCGCAAGTCGATCTGCGTCCGATCACCACGCGCGACTGGGGCGGCGCCATCAATGGCATCGAGCAGTTGCCGGTGCCCGGCCTGACCGTGCTGCGGCTCAGCGTGCCGAGTTCCACCACCGCCACCTTCGCGCGTCGCAATGCCGGCTGGCAGATCAGCATCAACACCCTGCAGCCCGAACAGCTGGTGGCGCGTGAAGCCGCACCGGGCAGCATTCCCGAAGATCCCAATGCCCTGCAGACGCGCCTGCCCGAAATCGATGTACGTCGCCAGCTTGATGCCGATGGCGGCGCGAAACTGTTCTTCGCCGCCAATGATCCCGGCGCCGAGCTCAGCGTGCCGGATCCGGATACCGGCGACCGCCTGATCGTGGTTCCCTTTGCCGGCGCCAATGCCGGCGTGCCGGGCCGGCGCGACTTCATTGAGTTGAGCGTGCTGCCGAGCTTCCAGGGCTTTGCCGTTCAGCCCAATACCGACAACCTGGTGATCAGCCGCTTCCCCCGCGGCGTCGAGATCGGCACGCCGAATGGCCTTTCGCTGTCGGCGCCGCGCGGCGCCAATCCGCGCAGCGGAACCATTGATATCCTGCAGTTCGGCGAATGGCGCCGCGTCGAGGGCAAGACCTATGCCGAGCAGGAGGAAAACCTGCTGCGCCGCATCGGCCTTAGCAGTGCGAACCAGCGGCAGCCCGCGCGACTGGCGCTGGCGCAGTTCTATTCCGCCAACGACATGCAGCCTGAAGCGCTTGGCGTTCTGGCCAGGGCGCGGGCGGAGCAGCCCGATCTGGAGCGCGACAAGCTGTATCGTGCGCTGCGCGGCATCGCCTATCTGCGCATTGGCCGTCTGACCGATTCTGCCAACGATCTCGAGTCCAAGATTTTCGACGACGATCCGGACGTACTCGCCTATCGCGGCATGCTGGCCGCCGAGCGCGACGACTGGCCGTCGGCACGGCGGTCGTTCTCGCTGGCCGGGGCCGCCGTGGCGAAATTCCCGCCTGAACTGCGGGCGTCCCTGCGCCTGTCCATGGCGCGCGCCTGGCTCGCCGGCGGCGACGTGAATGCGGCGACGTCGGAACTGCGCGCGCTCGACAGCGACACGCTCAGCCGCGGCCAGGAGGCCGAAGGCAATTACATCCGTGGCCTGCTGGCCGACGCCACCAACAAGCCCGAAGAGGCGATCCGCTTCTTCGACATGGCCTCGGGCAGTGGCGACCGCCGGGCGCGTGCGCTGGCGGAATTCGCCAAGACCGAGATGATGCTGAACCGCAAGCTGATCAATACGCAGCAGGCGATCGAGCGTCTGGACTCTCTGCGCTTTGCCTGGCGCGGCGGGCCTTACGAATTCAACCTGCTGCGGCGCCTGGGCGAGCTGCAGTTCGCCGTCGGCGACCTGCGCAGCGGCATCACGACCTTCCGCCAGATCGTGAAGTATTTCCCGCGTTCACCGGAAATGCCGCTGCTGTCCAAGCAGATGAGTGACGAATTCGCCAAGCTGTTCCTCGATGGCGGCGCGCAGTCGCTGCCGCCGCTGGTCGCCCTGGCGCTGTATTACGACTACCGCGAGCTGACGCCGGTCGGGCCGGAAGGCGACGAGATCATCGGCAAGCTGGCGGATCGCCTGGTTTCGGTCGACCTGCTCAACCGCGCCGCCGAGCTGCTGGAACACCAGATTCAGTATCGCCTGCGCGGCGAAGCCCGCGCCCGCACCGGCGCGCGGCTTGCCGTGGTCTATCTGCTCGATCGCAATCCCGATGCGGCGCTGAAGTCGCTGCAGGGCACCAATGCGCAGAATCTGCCGCCGGCCCTGCAGCAGGAACGCCGCCTGCTGGAAGCGCGCGGACTGGGCGATCTGGAACGGTTCCCCGAAGCGCTCAACCTGCTGGGTCAGGACCAGTCGCCGGATGCGCTGGCGCTGCGTGCCGAGCTGCACTGGCGCGCCAAGGACTGGGTGGCGTTTGCCCGCGTCGCCGGCCAGCTGCTCGGCAATCGCGCGGCCGATCCGACGCCGATGAGTGCCGATGAGCGCAAACTGGTGCTGCAGCTCGCTGTTGCCTATGCCCTGAGCAACGACACCGCGGCGCTGGATGTCCTGCGCCGCAGCTATGATGCGCGACTGCGCGATACGCCGGATGCCGAAACCTTCAATGCCGTCGTGACGTCGGTGTCGCGCAATGCCAGCGATCCACGCCAGCTGGCGCAGACGATCGCGCAGGTGGGCCAGTATGAAGCCTTCATGGGCCGCTATCGCGACCGTGTCGCCAAGGGCGGCCTCAGCGCGATCAACTAGGGCGCGATCAACTGACGGGCATCATAAATTGGGCGCCACCTTTCAGGCGGCGTCAGCGCGCAATGAAACTCTCGACCAGCGCGGCGCAGACCAGG
Source organism: Ferrovibrio terrae (assembly GCF_007197755.1). Taxonomy (NCBI): domain Bacteria; kingdom Pseudomonadati; phylum Pseudomonadota; class Alphaproteobacteria; order Rhodospirillales; family Rhodospirillaceae; genus Ferrovibrio; species Ferrovibrio terrae. The sequence continues at coordinate 4,062,404 of NZ_CP041636.1, read as the reverse complement.
TTCCAGCCGTCCACCAATACGAAGAAGATCAGCTTGAACGGCAGTGAGATCATCACTGGCGGCAGCATCATCATGCCCATCGACATCAGCACGCTGGCCACCACCATATCGACCACGATGAAGGGGATGAACAGCAGGAAGCCGATCTCGAAGGCGCGCTTGAGCTCGCTGATGATGAAGGAGGGGATCAGCACACGCAGCTGGATCTGCTCGGCCGAAGCCGGAATCGGGGCGTTGGCAAAGCCGCTGAACAGCGCCAGGTCCTTCTCGCGCACATGGCTTCGCATGAACTCATGGAACGGCGCGATCGAACGGTCGAAGGCGGTGCGCTCGTCGATCTGCTCCTCGATCAGCGGCTGTATGCCGTCGTTATAGGCGCGCTCCAGATAGGGCTGCATGATGAAGAAGGTGAGGAACAGCGCCAGGCTCATCAGCACGGTGTTGGGCGGCGTGCTCTGCGTGCCCATGGCGCTGCGCAGGATCGACAGCACCACCACGATGCGGACAAAGCTGGTGATGACGACGAGGATCGACGGCGCCAGCGCCAGCACCGTGGTCAGCGCGACCAGCTGGATCACGCGGCCACTGATCGTGCCGCCCTGGCCAAGGTCGATATTCACCGACTGTGCCAGCGCCGCCGGCACCATCATCAGTATCGCCACCAGGCCGAGGCCGAGCGACCAGGGCAGGGCGCGCCGGCAATCCGCCCACAGGGCGGCAAGTTTCTGGCGGGCAATCTTGCGCATCAACGGTCCTGTCCGGGTTTGTCGCGGCCCGGAACGCGCAGCGTAGGCCAGCCGCCGGAGTCTTCCGTTGCCACGGAGGAGGACGGGCGACGGGCTGCGGCAGCCGCCGTCGTCTCGCCACTGCCATTTTTCGTGATTGGAATATTGCTCTCGATCACCAGATCGCCATGCGTGCCGACCAGCAGCAAATGTTCGGTATCGTCGCGGCGCACCAGCACCAGCCGGCGCGTGCCATCGACCGGCGCGTTCTCGACCACGCCGATGCGTTGGCCCGCACGCCATTTGGCGCCGCGCGAGGTGGCGCCGGACAGCGCGCGCGCGCCGTAATAGAACAGCGCCAGCAGCAGCAGCAGGGCGCCAAAGGCGAGAGCGACTTGAGTGAAGTTGATGTTGTCCATACCGGCTGTCCGTGGTTGGACGCTACTCTGGTGGCCGGCAGCGAGTCGGGTCAAGCTGATAGCCCCGCCGGTGAAACGGGTACGCGTTGCTCAGCTACCGGGTTCGCGGCCCTGGGTGCGATAGATATAGCTGAGGATTTCCGCCACCGCGGCGAAGGCCTCGATCGGAATCAGGGCATCGATATCCAGCTTTGAGAGAATTTCGACCAGGTCGGAATCCTTGTGGACGGTAATACCGTTATCGAGGGCGATTCTGACGATCTGCTCGGCAATAAACCCTTCTCCGGAGGCCACCACACGGGGAGCCTCCTCATGCTCGGTCTCGTAACGGAGCGCGACCGCCTTCTGTTTTGGCGGTTTTCCAGTATTTTGTGGTGGTTTGTCGGCCAAGCTGCGTCAGACTCGGTGGTTGAAAAGTTACCTGCCGCGACATCCTATCACGGTCAGCGGTTAACTGAATCTTTAGACCCCGGAGTCAGCCTGCAGCCAACGGAAAAGCTCTTCCGCGGCCAGTTGTCTGGTCCGGGGCGGACAGCGTTTTAAGGGTCGGTATGGATCTCGACAAGATCAACGTGATCAAGGCGATTACCCGGCGGATGGACTGGCTGGGTGAGCGTCAGCGCGTGCTGGCCGAGAATGTGGCCAATGCCGACACGCCGGGTTACAAGCCCAAGGACCTGAAGCAGGTCAGCTTCAGCGAGCTGGTGCGCGGCAGTCAGCTGTCCGGCGGTGTTGCCGCCACGCAGGCCGGCCATTTCCGCGGCCTGGGCGGGCGCAGCAGCGACCACTGGCGCAACAGCACTGCCAAAGGCTACGAAACCTCGCCGAACGGCAACTCGGTCAATCTCGAGCAGCAGATGATGAATGTTGCCGAGACCCAGGCCGAACACGGATTGATGACCAACCTTTACCGCAAGCAGGTTGGTATGCTGCGCAAGGCGTTGGGCAACCGCCAGGGCTAAGGCCCAGGTTGATCACTCGGCCAACAGGATAGCGACGGAGACGGCGCATGGAACTCAAGAACGCAATGCAGATTTCGGCCTCGGGCATGCGTGCCCAGGGCGAGCGTCTCAAGATCATCTCCGAAAATCTCGCCAACTCGGATTCGCTCGGCAAGACGCCGGGCAGCGATCCCTATCGCCGCAAGGTCGTCTCCTTCAAGTCGGAGCTGGACCGCGCGATGGGCGCCAATCTGGTCAAGGCGCAGAAGCCGCAGCAGGACAGGTCGGATTTCGAGCTGAAATACGATCCGGGCCACCCGTCCGCCAATGCCGATGGCTATGTGAAGATGCCAAACGTGAAGTCGGTGATCGAAATGGCCGACATGCGCGAAGCACAGCGCACCTACGAAGCCAACCTGAACGTGATCGACTCGGCCAAGGCGATGCTGAATCGCACGGTCGATCTGCTGCGTCAGTAACTGTTCCCGGAGGCCTGAACCATGGCTGATTTACGCATTGCCGATACACTGGGCCTGGGCAAGGTCCTGGGTGGCGCCGATGCCGGGAAGATCAAGGGCGACGGCGGCACCGCTTTCGGCGAGATGCTGAGCGAAGCGCTGCAGAGCACGGTCGATGCCCAGAAGACGGCCGAGGCAACCTCGGTCAAGGCGGTCAACGGCAAGGCTGACGTAACGGACGTGGTGACGGCCGTGACCAATGCCGAAGTCGCGCTGGATACGGTGGTGGCCGTCCGCGACCGCGTGATCAACGCCTATCAGGAAATCATGCGCATGCCGATCTGATCCGTCCAGCCGGCGGAAGCGGATCTGGTCCCAGCAAACCTGGACAATAATATTCCGCCTGGCGGGTGCTGGGCTGGGGTAATGGCGCGCAATCAGGTAAGATCGGCCGCGGAGACCGAATCGATGACGGCCGTCGAAGTCACAGACGTTATGCGTGAAGCCATCTGGGTGCTGCTCAAGGTGGCCGGCCCGGCCATGATCGTGAGTCTGGTGATCGGCCTGATCATCTCGCTGTTCCAGGCGGTGACGCAGCTGCAGGAGCCAACCCTGACCTTCGTTCCGAAAATCGTGGCCATCTTCGGCGCCCTGATCATCACCATGCCGTTCATGATCGGCACCATGGTGACCTTCATGGAGCACCTGGCCCAGAGAATCGCCGGCCTGGAGTAAGCGCCGGTGCTGCAGGACATTGTCGCCGGCAACGTCTATGCCTTCCTGCTGATCTTCAGCCGCCTGGGCTCGACCATGATGGCGCTGCCCGGCGTCGGCGAGAATTCGGTCCCCGCGCGTTTCCGCCTCACCATCGCGCTGCTGATCTCCGGACTGGTCGTGCCCGTGATCGGCCCGACATTGCCGCCGCTGCCGGCGCAGCCGATTCATGTCGCATTCCTGGTCATCACCGAGATCGGTTTCGGCCTCGCACTGGGCATCATGATCCGGCTGCTGATGTCGGCCATGCATGTGGCGGGCACGGTGATCGCCCTGCAGGCCGGCCTGGCCTCGGCCATGCTGTTCGATCCCGCCCAGGGCGGCCAGAGCGTGGTGGTGTCCAGCGCCCTGGTCTTCATGGGCATCGTGCTGGTCTTCGTCACCGACCTGCACCTGCTGGGCTTACAGGCCGCTTTCGACAGCTATACGATGTTTCCGCCGATGCAGGCGCCGGCCTTCGGCGATTTCGCCACCACGGCGACACGGATGGTCAGCGAGGGCTTCGCGCTCGGCATGCGGATGGCCGCGCCGTTCATCGTCTACGGCATCGTGTTCAACGTGGCGCTCGGCCTGCTCAACCGCCTGATGCCGTCGCTGCAGATTTTCTTCATCATGCAGGCGCCGCAGATCGCGTTTTCGCTGGTGGTGCTCGGGCTGTCGCTCGGCGCCATCGGTCTGGCATTCACGGGGCATCTCGAGGAACACATCGCCCAGTTCCTCGTGAAGCGGTAGGAGAAAGGGTATGTCGGAAGACGCTGACCCAGAATCCAAAACCGAAGACGCTTCCGGGAAACGGCTGCAGGATGCCGCCGACAAGGGCAACGTCGCCAAGTCGATGGAAATCGGCTACTGGTTCACCTTCCTGGCGGCCAGTATATCGCTTTGGATGCTGGCGGATTCGCTCGGCAGCCGGGTGGTCAACTCCACCACGATGTTCTTCGCCCAGCCGCATCTGATCCCGGTCGATCCCAGCCAACTGGCCCGCATCGCCGTCGACGTATCCATGAATATCGCACTGGCGCTCTCGCCGATCATCGGGCTGTTCGTGCTGGCCAGCGTGGCCGCCAGCCTGCTGCAGAATCCGTTTCATGTCAGCCTTGAGAAGATCAAGCCGGATTTCGCGAAGCTATCGCCGATGGCCGGCCTCAAGCGTATGTTCGGCATGCAGAACTTTGTCGAGTTCGTCAAGAACATGATCAAGATATCGGTGATCGGCGGCATCCTGCTCACCATCCTGATCCCCGAACTCGATGAGCTGGAAGTCCTGATCGATCTCGATCTGAGCGTCGTTCTGCCGCTCTGCCTCAAGATCGTCGCCAAGGTGGTCGGCGCGCTGCTCGGCATCATGTTCGTCGTCGCTGCTGCCGACTACCTGTATCAGCGCTTTAACTACATGAAGAATCTCCGCATGACCAAGCAGGAGGTCAAGGAAGAGTACAAGGAGATCGAAGGCGACCCGCATATCAAGGCGCGCCTGCGCCAGTTGCGCATGCAGCGTGCGCGCCAGCGCATGATGACAGCCGTGCCGAAGGCCAGCGTGATCGTCACCAACCCGACCCACTTTGCGGTGGCGCTGAAATACGAGCAGGGCCAGTCCGAAGCGCCGATTGTCGTGGCCAAGGGCGCCGACAACATCGCCTTCCGTATCCGCGAGCTCGCCACCAAGCATGACATCCCGATCGTGGAGAACCCGCCGCTGGCGCGCGCGCTCTACAAGGTGGATCTGGAGCAGGAAATTCCGGTCGAACATTTCCGCGCTGTCGCCGAGGTGATTTCCTACATCATGAAACTGAAGGACGGCATCCAGAGCAAATACGAACCCAAGGTTGCGACGATAGAGACGGCTGAAGAGTGATGCAGTCATGGCGCTGAGCTTCGCCTCGCTGATCGGATCGCCGCGCCGTCGCGCCGCCTGGATGCTGGCCGAGGCGAGCCCCTTTGCGCGCGCCATCACCCGCGGCCACCAGCTGCTTGCGGACAACACGGCCTATCGCGTGCTGGCCGCGCGGCTGGGCAACGAAGGCGGCCATGCTCCGGATGTGCTGCTGGGCCGCGAGATCGGCAACGCCGAGATCATCGCGCGGCTGCAAAGCCTGTTGCCGCTCGGCAGGGCCGTGCAGGAAGACATCGCCATCCATACCGCGACCGGCGTGGTCTCGCTGCGAGTCACCGCGATGCAGGCGCCGGGATCGGTGTCGGGCGGCCGCAACTGGGTGATCTGGGATATCCAGGAAGTGGCCGACAATGCCGCTGCTTTGGTGGCCGTGCGTCAGCAGCGCGACGAACTCGCGGCCTTCATCGACAATGCGCCGGTCGGCCTCTATTCGGTGGCGCCGGATGGCCGCTTCCTGTTTGCCAACCGCACCTTTGCGGCCTGGCTCGGCGGCGTGCCGGAACAGCTGGTCGGCAGCGACCTGCTGCTGTCCGATGTGCTGAGCCACGGCGAGGCGCGCGAGAACGAGACCATGACGCCCGACTGGCCGGGCGGCGAGGCGAAGCTGCGGCCACTGCCGGCCGAAGACACCGAACCGGATCATCCCGCACGGCTGCGGCTGGTCAGCGTCAGCCAGACCGTGGTGCCCGATGTCGATGGCAATCCGCTGCGCTACAGCGCGGTGGTGCATGATCTTGGGCTCGAGTTGCGCCAGCGCGGCACGCTGCGTCCGGTGGAAGCCGAGTTCCGCCGCTTCTTCGACCAGGCGCCGATCGGCATTCTGGTGCTGGATTCCGCCGGCACGATCCGTGAAGCCAATGCCGCCTTCGCCCAGCTCTGCGGCCGCGACGACTGGCTCGGCCAGCGGCTTGCCGCGATGGTGCGCGAGGAAGATGCGCTGGCGCTGGCGCGTCATCTGGTGGCGCTGCGGCGCGGCGAGATCTTCAGCCGTGCGCTGGAAGTGCGGCTTGACGGCCCGCGCGAGCGCGTCGTCGAGGTCTTTGCCGCGTCTTCGGCCGAACGCGAGGATGGCCAGTCGGCGCAACTGGTCTATCTGGTCGACACCACGGACCAGCGCAGCCTGCAGACCCAGTTCCATCAGAGCCAGAAGATGCAGGCGGTCGGCCAGCTCGCCGGCGGCATCGCGCATGACTTCAACAATCTGCTCACCGCGATGATCGGTTTCTGCGACCTGCTGCTGCAACGGCACCAGCCGGGCGACCAGTCGTTTGCCGACATCATGCAGATCAAGCAGAATGCCAGCCGCGCCGCCAATCTGGTGCGCCAGCTGCTGGCCTTCTCGCGCCAGCAGACGCTGGTGCCCAAGGTGCTCGACATCACGGATGTGCTGGCGGACCTGCGCAACCTGATCGGCCGCCTGATCGGCGAGACCATCACGCTGAAAATGGTGCATGGCCGTGACCTTGGCCTGGTCAAGGTCGATCAGGGTCAGCTCGAGCAGGTGATCATCAATCTGGCGGTGAATGCGCGTGACGCCATGGCCGATGGCGGCGAACTGAAAATCCGCACGCTCAATCATTCGGTCGCGCAGCCGACCCAGCTGGGCGCCGAAATCATTCCAGCCGGCGACTATGTGGCGATCGAGGTGACCGATACCGGCCACGGCATCGCACCGGAAAACATGGCCAAGATTTTCGATCCCTTCTTCACCACCAAGGCTGTTGGTGCCGGTACCGGACTGGGGCTCTCGACCGTCTACGGCATCATCAAGCAGACCGGCGGTTTCATCCATGTCGAGAGCGAGCCGGGCGAGGGCGCCTGTTTCCGCCTCTACCTGCCGCGCCACCGTCCGAACGCCGAGGAGCTTCCCGCCGGCCGCGAAGATGCCCGGCCCGACAGCCGCGACCTGACCGGCCAGGGCCTGGTGCTGCTGGTGGAAGATGAGGATGCCGTGCGTGCTTTCGCCGCCCGGGCGCTGCGCAACAAGGGCTATACAGTCATCGAGGCAGCATCGGGCGAGCAGGCGCTCGCCTTGCCACCCGAGCAGCTCGACCGGGTCGAACTGCTGATCTCCGACGTCGTGATGCCCAATCTGGACGGTCCGACCCTGGCCGCCCAGTTGCGCAGCCGCCGGCCCGACCTGAAAATCCTGTTTATCTCCGGTTACGCCGAAGACAGCTTGCGCAACAATATGGCGAAATCGGCCGATGTGAACTTCCTGCCCAAGCCATTCTCGCTCGCCCAGCTGGCCGGCAAAGTGAAGGAAGTCATGGACGGGACTGCCTGAAAAACCGCCAATAGTTGCCCCCATAATCTATAATCGCACCGCGAGTGCCAACCGGTTAACGGCCGCACCCGGACTGATTGCCTAATTTCTTGGAAACTCCAAGGAATTCATTGGTTTTCACCCGGTTTTAATGCGAAGCTCCGGCCCGGCAGAATCGTCGTAGGGTTGCGGCGAAAGGCAGGCTCGAGTCGATGCCCACACGGCATCGGCTGGCTTGAGGGTTTGGGGACGCTTCGGTGGTTTCGAGTGTCAGCTCCTATTCAGCAGGACAAATCGCAGGCCTGACGGCCTCGGCGATCGACGACCTCACCACGTCTGATATCCAGTCGCTCAAGTCGACGCAGATCGCCGCGCTGTCGCAGCAAGCCATTGCATCACTCGACACGACGCAGATCGACGCGCTGAAGAGCGCGCAGATCAAGGCGCTCACGCCCACCCAACTGGGCTATTTCACCACGTCGCAGCTTGTCTTCGACGCCTCACAGCTTTCGGTTCTGTCCGGTTCGCAGCTGCAGGCGCTGGGGACCAATATCACTTACCTCGACTCTGCGCAGATGGGCGCGCTCAAGGCCACGCAGATCAAGGCGCTGACCAACACGCAGATTGCCGGCCTGCGGTCGAGCGACATTGCCGAGCTGACCGTTACGCAGATCAAGGGCCTGTCCAGCACGCAGATCGCGGCGTTTGAGACCACGGACCTGAATGCGTTCAGCACCGCGCAGTTTCAGGCGCTGGCGGCCACTCAGATCAGCGGCTTGAGCACAGCGCAGGTCAAGGCGCTGAACACGACGCTGGTCGGGGCCCTGAATGCGACGCAGGCGCGCGGACTGAGCAGCAGCCATATCGCGCAATTGAATGAGGCCCAGGTCGGCGAACTGAGCAGCGCGGCAATCGCCGCATTGTCCGGCGCCCAGCTGAAAGCGTTCAGCATCAGCAACCTGAATGCGCTCGACACGACGCAGATACGGGTGCTCTCGGCCGGCCAGTTTGCCGCGCTGAGCGAGACGCAGATTGCTGGCCTGCGAACCACGGATATCGCCGAGTTGGGTACAACCCAGCTGAAGGCTCTGCTTCCCACGCAGTTGCAGGCGCTCAGCACCAGCAACCTGAATGCGCTCGACACGGCCCAGATCCAGTCGCTGACGCCCAAGCAGATTTCTGTCCTGAGCACGACGCAGATTGCCGGCCTGCGGGCGGCGGATGTCGGCGAATTGACCACGGCGCAGGTCAAGGCGCTGTCGCCGGTCCAGCTGCAGTACCTGTCGACCACCAGCCTGAATGCGCTCAGCACTGCGCAGGTGCAGGCGCTGGATCCGGGACAGATCCGCTCACTGACCACGACGCAGATTTCGGCGTTGAATGTCGCTGACATCGGCGAGCTGACCTCGTCGCAGGTCAAGGCGCTGTCGTCGGCGCAACTGGGCGCCCTGACCACGACGAACCTGAACGCCTTCAACGCAGCCCAGGTCCGGGTGCTGACCGGCAATCAGATTGCCGCGCTCAGCAACACGCAGATTGCGTCATTCGCCACTGCTGATATTTCAGAACTCACGGCGACGCAGATCAAGGGGCTGACCACCGGACAGGTCGCGGCGCTTGAAACCACAGATCTGAATGCATTCGGCACGGCGCAGATCCAGGCGCTGAATTCGAACCAGATCCGCGCTTTGACCGAGACGCAGATCCAGGCCCTGACCACGACGGCGATCGGAACCCTGAATGCGACGCAGGCGAAGGGCTTAACGCCAGGCCAGCTCGGAGAATTCACACAGACCCAGATCCGGGCGCTGACCGCCTCGGCCATTGCCGGATTGACGGCCACCCAGGTGAAGTCGCTCAGCACGACCAACCTGAATGCGCTGGACGCGACCCAGACCGGGGCGCTGACCGGGGCCCAGGCGAAGGCCCTGACATCGACGCAGATCGCCAACCTGCGGACCACCGACATCGCCGAGCTGACCGTCACGCAACTCAAGGCGTTCGCCGGCACGCAGCTGCAAGCCCTGACCACCACCAACCTGAATGCGCTCAATACCACGCAGATGCAGGCGTTCGCCGCTTCGCAGCTCGGCGCGCTGACCACGGCCCAGATTGCCAGCCTGCGCAGCGAAGATATCAGCGAACTGAGCGCGTCACGCGTCAAGTCGCTGACGAAGACCCAGCTGCGCGCCCTGACCACGACCAATCTGAACGCCTTCAATGAGGCCCAGATCCAGGCGCTGACCGGCCCGCTGTTTGGGGCACTGACGGCCACGCAGATCGCGGGCCTGCGTACGACAGATATCGCTGAATTGAGCGCGACGCAGATCAAGGGATTCACGTCGACGCAGTTGCAGGCGCTCAGCACCACGAATCTGAATGCGCTGACCACGGCGCAGACGCAGGCGCTGCAGGTGCGGCAGATCCGGGCCCTGACGTCGTCGCAGCTTGCGTCCCTGACGACCGGCGATATTGGCGAGCTGAGCACAGCGCAGGTCAAAGCCCTGACGTCAACGCAGATTCGCGGCCTGACCTCAACGAATCTGAACGCGCTGACCACGGCGCAGGTCCAGTCGCTGGCCATCCCGCAGATCAAGGCGCTGAGCATCGCGCAGGTCATCGACCTGCGGACCAGCGATATCGGCGAGTTCACGGTGACGCAGATCAAGGCGCTGGCAACGACGCAGGTCGCCGCGCTCGAGATTGCCGATATTAACGCGCTGAATGCCGGGCAGCTCCAGTCGCTCACTGCCCAGCAGGTAAAGGTGCTGAGCCTGACCCAGCTGGGCGGCTTCAATTCCACGCAGGTGAATAACCTCACGGCGGCGCAGCTCAAGGCGATGACCACGGCGCAGCGCAATGCGCTCGGCACCGCTGCTTTCGCCGAACTGACCACGGAGCAGGTCAAGGCGCTGACCACCACGCAGATCGCGGCCCTGAACGAGACCCAGGTCGGCAGCCTGACCACGACGGCGCTGTCGGCCTTCTCGTCCACGCAGCTCGGCGCGTTGACCACCTCTGCGCTGAACGCGCTGAACCAGGGCCAGATTCAGGCGCTGAGCACGTCGCAGATCGCCGGCCTGACCTCAACGCAGATCACCGGCCTGCGCTCCACCGATCTTGGCGAACTGACCACCACGCAGATCGCGGGCCTGACCGCCACGCAGGTCGCGGCGCTTGAGCCGGTCGATCTCGGCGGCCTGTCTACCGCGCAGGTTGGTGCGCTGACGGGAACCCAGGCCAGCGGCCTCGGCACGGCAGCTCTGGCGGCGCTGAACACCACGCAGGTCGGCGCGCTGACCACCACGGTTCTGAATGCGCTGAACACCACGCAGGTGCAGGCGCTGACCACGACACAGATTGGCGCGCTGACGCCGACGCAGATCGGCGCGCTGGATGCCGACGCGATCGGCGCCCTGACGGCGACGCAGATCAAGGCGCTCAGCACGTCGCAGATCGACGCGCTGACCACGACACAGATCGGCGCCCTGAGCACCACGGCGATTGCCGCGCTGTCCACCACGCAGGTGGCCGCGCTCAGCACCACCAACCTGAATGCCTTCAATACGACGCAGGCGCAGGCACTGACCTCGAGCCAGATTGCCGCGCTGACCAATACGCAGATCGCCGGCCTGCAGCCGGGCGATCTCGGCGAGCTTGGCACCGCGCAGGTGCAGGCGTTGACCGCCACTCAGGTGCAGGTGCTGTCGACCGCGCAGGTCCAGTCGCTGACCACCACGCAGATTGCCGGCCTGCGTACGACGGATATCGCCGAGTTCGGTGCCTCGCAGATCCAGGCGCTGACCACGACGCAGGTCGCCGCGCTCACCGAAACCCAGGTTTCCGGCCTCACCACGACGGCGCTTGCCGCCCTCAGCCCGAGCCAGATCGCGGCGCTCAGCACCTCGGCCGTGAATGCACTGTCGACCACACAGGTCCAGTCGCTGACCACCGCGCAGGTGCAGGCGCTGACCGCGACGCAGGTCGATGGCCTGCGCGCCGGCGATATCGCCGAACTGGGCGCCACGCAGATCCGCGCGCTGACCACCACCCAGGTCGGCGCGCTGACCGGAACCCAGATTTCCGGCCTCACCACCACGGCGCTGGCGGCGCTCAGCACCAGCCAGATCGCGGCGCTCAGCACCACGGCGCTGAATGCGCTGTCGACCACGCAGGCGCAGTCACTGGCGGCAACCCAGCTGCAGGCGCTGACCGGCACGCAGATCGATGGCCTGCGCGCCAGCGATCTCGCCGAACTCAGCACCACGCAGCTGCGCGCGCTGACCACGACGCAGATCGGCTCGCTCGACGAAACCCAGATCGCCGGCCTGAGCACGACCGCCATTGCCGCGCTGACCACCTCGCAGATCGCGGCGCTCAGCACCGCGGCCCTGAATGCATTCAATACGTCGCAGGCGCGGGCGCTGACCACCGAGCAGGTCGCGGCGCTGACCAACACGCAGATCGATGGTCTGCGCGCCGGCGACATCGCCGAACTCGGCAGCAGCCAGATCGGCGCGCTGACCGCCACGCAGGTCGGCGCTTTCGACACCGCCGATCTGGCGGCGCTGGCCACCACGCAGGTCGCCGCCCTCAGCACCACGGCGCTGAATGCCCTGTCGACCACGCAGACCCAGGCGCTGGGTACCGACCAGATCGCGGCGCTGACCGCCACGCAGATCGCGGGCCTGCGCACCGGCGATATCGGTGAGCTGGATACGGCGCAGGTGCAGGCGCTCACTGCGGCGCAGGTGCAGGCCCTGACGGCCGAGCAGGTGCAGGCGCTGAGCGGTACGCAGATCGCCAGCCTGCGCGCCGATGATATTGCCGAATTCGGCACCACGCAGCTGCGCGCCCTGACCACGGCGCAAATCGGCGCGCTGACCGACACCCAGATTGCCGGGCTGAGCCCGGAGGCGATCGCGGCGCTGACCACGACGCAGATTGCAGCACTCAGCACCACAGCGCTGAATGCGTTCAATACCTCGCAGGCGCAGGCGCTGACTTCGGAACAGGTCGCCGCGCTCACCACCACGCAGATCACGGGCCTGCGCGCCAGCGACATCGCCGAACTCGGCGCGGGGCAGATCGGCGGGCTGACCGCCACGCAGATCGGCGCGCTCAGCACCAGCGCTATCAGCGGGCTGACCAGCACGCAGCTGCAGGCGCTCAGCACCACGGCGCTGAATGCGTTCAGCACCTCGCAGGCGCAGGCGCTCTCGACCAGCCAGGTCGCCGCGTTGACCACGACGCAGATCACCGGGCTACGCAACACAGATCTCGGCGAACTGACCACGGCGCAGATTCAGGCGCTGACCACCGCGCAGGTGCAGGCTCTGACGGCCGACCAGGTCGCCGCGCTGAGCACGAGCCAGATTGCCGGCCTGCGCGCCGAAGATATCGCCGAACTGGGCACCAGCCAGATCGCCGCGCTGACCGCCACGCAGATCGGCGCGCTGGACGAAACCCAGATCGCCGCGCTGTCCACGCAGCAGGTTGCCGCCCTGACCGGGTCGCAGCTGCGCGCGCTGAGCACCACCGCGCTGAACGCCTTCGCCACCACCCAGGCGCAGGCACTGAGCTCGGATCAGGTTGCCGCGCTGACCACGACGCAGATCGCCGGCCTGCGCGTCACCGATATCGCCGAACTGGGCGCGACGCAGCTCGCTGGCCTGACCACGTCGCAGGTCGGCACGCTGAATGAGACCCAGGTCGGCGCGCTGAGTCCGGATCAGGTTTCCGGCCTGACCGGCACGCAGCTGGCCGCGCTCACCACCACCGCGCTGAATGCGCTGGAGACCAGCCAGATCCAGGCCCTGGCCGGCAGCCAGATTGCCGCCCTGACCACCACGCAGATCGGTGCGCTGCGCACCGGGGATATCGGCGAACTGAGCGCCGACCAGATCGCCGCGCTGACCACGGTGCAGGTGCAGGCGCTGGGCACGGCCAACCTGAATGCCTTCGACACGACGCAGGCGCAGGCGCTGGCCACCAGCCAGATCCAGGCGCTGACCACCGGACAGATCGCCGGCCTGCGCGCCACCGATATCGAAGAACTGACCGAGACACAGATCGCGGCACTGACCGCCGCGCAGATCGGCACGCTGAACGAAACGCAGGTCGGTGCGCTGAGCACCACGGCACTGTCGGCGCTGGCGGGCACGCAGATCGCGGCGCTGACCACCTCGGCGCTGAATGCGCTGACGACGGACCAGGTACAGGCGCTGTCGGCCGAACAGATCGGCGCGCTGACCACGACGCAGATTGCCAGCCTGCGCGCCACCGATATCGGCGAACTCGACACCGACCAGATCTCGGCGCTGACCGCCACGCAGCTGCAGGCGCTCGGCACCGCCAACCTCAACGCGCTGTCGGCCACGCAGGCCGCCGCGTTGAGCACGTCGCAGATTGCCGCGCTGACCACCAGCCAGATCGCCGGCCTGCGCACCACGGACATCGCCGAACTGAGCGCCGAGCAGGTTGCTGCACTGACCACGGCGCAGGTGCAGGCGCTCGGCACCAGTAACCTGAACGCGCTGAGCCAGACGCAGGCGCAGGCGCTGACCTCCGCGCAGATCGGCGCGCTGACCACAGGCCAGATCGCCGGCCTGCGCACCACTGATATTGCCGAACTGACGCCCGACCAGGTCGCGGCGCTGACCACCACGCAGATCCGCGCGCTCAGCACCACCAGCCTGAATGCCTTCAACACGACGCAGGCGCAGGCGCTGACCTCCGCGCAGATCGGCGCGCTGACCAACACGCAGATTGCCGGCCTGCGCGGCACCGATATCGCCGAATTGACCACGACGCAGCTGCGCGCGCTGACCACCACGCAGATCGGCGCGCTGTCCGAGGCCCAGGTCGGCGGCCTGAGCACCGCGGCGCTGTCGGCGCTGGCCGGCACGCAGATCGCCGCGCTGACCACCTCGGCCCTGAATGGCCTGAACCAGACCCAGGTGCAGACGCTGTCGGCTGAGCAGATCGCGGCGCTCACCACCAGCCAGATCGCGGGCCTGCGCACCACCGATATCGGCGAACTCGATACCGACCAGGTCTCGGCGCTGACCGCCACGCAGCTGCAGGCGCTCGGCACCACGAACCTGAACGCGCTGACCCAGACGCAGGCGCAGGCGCTGACCACGTCGCAGATCGGCGCGCTGACCAACACGCAGATCGCCAATCTGCGCACCACCGATATCGCCGAACTGACCACCACGCAGATCGCGGCGCTGACCACGGCGCAGGTGCAGGCGCTCGGCACCACGAACCTGAATGCGCTGACCACGGCGCAGACCCAGGCGCTGGGTGCGACGCAGATCGCAGCCCTGACCACGGCGCAAATCGCGGGCCTGCGCACCACCGAGATCGGCGAGCTGACCACCTCGCAGATCGCCGCGCTGACGACCGTGCAGGCGCAGGCGCTCAGCACCACCAACCTGAATGCGCTGACCACGGCGCAGACCCAGGCGCTGGGCACCGCGCAGATCGCGGCGCTCACCACCAGCCAGATCGCGGGCCTGCGCACCACCGACATCGCCGAACTGACGACGTCGCAGATTGCCGCGCTGACCGCCACGCAGATCGGCACGCTGAATGCGACCCAGGTCGGCGCGCTGAGCACGGCCGACATCGCGGCACTGTCGCCGGCACAGGTCGCAGCCTTCAGCAGCTCGGCGCTGAACGCCTTCTCGACGAGCCAGACGCAGGCGCTGGGCACCTCGCAGATCGCCGCGCTGACCACGACGCAGATTGCCGGTCTGCGCACCACCGATATCGCCGAACTGGCCAGCAGCCAGATCGCGGCGCTGACCACGGCGCAGGTACAGGCGCTCGGCACCGCCAACCTGAACGCGCTGAGCACGACGCAGACCCAGGCGCTGGGTGCGACGCAGATCCAGGCCCTGACCACGACGCAGGTCGCCGGGCTCCGCACCACAGATATTGCTGAGCTGACCACCGGGCAGATCGCCGCGCTGACCTCGGCGCAGGTGCAGGCGCTGGGCAGCGGCAACCTGAATGCGTTCAACACCACGCAGGCCCAGGCGCTCGGCACCACGCAGATCGCGGCGCTCACCACCAGCCAGATCGCGGGCCTGCGCACCACCGACATCGACGAACTGACCACGACGCAGCTGCGTGCGCTGACCACCGCGCAGATCGGCACGCTGAACGCCACCCAGGTCGGCGCGCTGACGCCGACGGATGTGGCGGCGCTGGCCACCACGCAGATCGCGGCGCTGACCAGCACGGCGCTGAACGCCCTGAACGGCAACCAGGTTGCGGCGCTGACCACCAGTCAGATCCAGGCGCTGACCACCAGCCAGATCGCCGGGCTCCGTACCACCGAGATCGGTGAATTCAGCACCACGCAGATTGCCGCGCTGACGACAGCGCAGGTGCAGGCGCTGAGCAGCACCAACCTGAACACCTTCTCGACCGCGCAGGTGCAGGCGCTGTCGACCGCGCAGATCCAGGCCCTGACCACGACGCAGATCGCCGGCCTGCGCACCACCGAGATCGGCGAACTGACGACGTCGCAGATTGCCGCGCTGACCACGGCGCAGGTTCAGGCGCTCAACACCACCAACGTGCAGGCGCTGAATACCGCGCAGGTGCAGGCGCTGGGCTCGGCACAGGTGCAGGCGCTGACCACCACGCAGATCGCCGGTCTGCGTACCACCGACATTGCCGAACTGGGCACCGCGCAGATCCGCGCGCTCACTGCCACCCAGCTGCAGGCCTTCAGCACCACCAACCTGAACGCGCTCTCCACCACGCAGGTGCAGGCGCTGTCCGCCGATCAGGTCGCGGCGCTGACCACCGCGCAGATCGCCGCGCTCCGCACCAGCGACATCGCCGAACTCGGCACCACGCAGATCGCCGCCCTGACCACGGCGCAGATCGGCGCGCTGGGCACCTCGCAGATCGGCGCACTGACCGCCACGCAGGTGGCCGCGCTTGAAACCGGCGACCTGAATGCCTTCAGCACGACGCAGACCCGCGCGCTGGGCAGCGCGCAGATCCAGGCGCTGACCACCACGCAGATCGCCGGGCTGCGCACCACCGATATTGCCGAGCTGAGCACCAGCCAGATCCAGGCGCTGACCACGGCGCAGATCCAGGCGCTCGGCACCACCAACTTCAATGCGCTGCTGGCCACGCAGGTCGCTGCCCTGACCACGTCGCAGATCGCGGCGCTGACCACGACGCAGCTGGCCGGTCTGGGCACCGGCGACATCGCCGAACTGGGCACGAACCAGGTGCGCGGCCTGACGACGACGCAGATCGCGTCCTTCAGCACCACCAACCTGAATGCCCTGACCACGACGCAGATCCAGGCGCTGGCCTCCACGCAGGTGGCGGCGCTGACCTCGACGCAGATCGCCGGCCTGCGTACCTCGGATATCGGCGAGTTCGGCACCGCGCAGGTGCAGGCGCTGACCACGGCGCAGATCCAGGCGCTCGGCAGCACCAACTTCAACGCGCTGAACACCACGCAGGTGCAGGCGCTGGCCAATTCGCAGATCGCCGCCCTGACCTCGTCGCAGATCGCCAACCTGCGCACCACCGATATCGGCGAACTGGATACGGACCAGGTCGCCGCGCTGACCACGTCGCAGCTGCAGACGCTCAGCACCACCAACCTGAATGCGCTGAGCGGCACCCAGGCGCGCGCGCTGACCTCGTCGCAGGTGTTGGCGTTGAGCACCACCCAGATCGCCGGCCTGCGCTCGACCGACGTGAACGAGCTGTACCGCACGCAGATCCAGGCCTTCACGACCTCGCAGATCGCCGCGATCTCGACCACCGCGATCAGCGGTCTCGGCGTCGGCGACATCCTCGGCCTCAGCTCCGCGCAGGCGAATGCCTTCACGCAGCAGCAGGTCGGCGCCATGCAGTGGTGGCAGTACTGGGCTTGGCTGCGGGTGCTCTGAGCACCGTCCAACCGCCCGGCCTGACCGAGTCGCGGCATTACTTCTGGATGTATTGGCTTTGATGCTTCGCCATGATATGGCGAAATCGCACCTTCTTATCCGTTCAAAAGACCGGGTTTGGGCCGACAGACCGGCCAGGCAGAGGCATCGTAAGCCTGGCCGCCAGAGAATCGCCTGCTGCCGAACAGACCGGAACGGGGCGGCGGTCTTATGAGAACATCAGGGGAATATTCCATAAATATCAGGCACATACAGAGGGGCATATTTTTCGCTGGACAACGGCAACGATATGAGAACATATGGGGTCAGAACGGCGTATAATTGCAATTCACCGGCCCCCATGAAAGGATGCTCGCAAATGTCGTCCCCCTCACTTCGCGTCGTGGAAAAAGAGAACATGGATAAGGGTAAGGCTCTGGAAGCTGCGCTCTCGCAGATCGAGCGCAATTTCGGCAAGGGCTCGGTGATGAAGCTCGGCCAGCGCCAGAGCATGGAAGTCGAAGCCATTTCCACCGGCTCGCTCGGCCTGGATATCGCGCTGGGGATCGGCGGCCTGCCCAAGGGCCGTATCGTTGAAGTCTACGGTCCGGAAAGCTCGGGCAAGACCACCATCGCGCTGCATGTCGTGGCCGAGGCCCAGAAGAAGGGCGGCACCTGCGCCTTCGTCGACGCCGAACATGCGCTCGACCCGTCCTATGCCCGCAAGCTCGGTGTGAATATCGAAGAGCTGCTGATCTCGCAGCCCGATACCGGTGAGCAGGCGCTGGAAATCGCCGATACCCTGGTCCGCTCGGGCGCCATCGACGTGCTGGTCATCGACTCGGTCGCCGCCCTGGTGCCGCAGGCCGAACTCGAAGGCGAGATGGGCGACACCCATGTCGGCCTGCAGGCCCGCCTGATGAGCCAGGCTTTGCGCAAGCTGACCGCCTCGATCTCCAAGTCGAACTGCATGGTCATCTTCATCAACCAGATCCGCATGAAGATCGGCGTGATGTTCGGCAGCCCGGAAACCACCACCGGCGGCAATGCGCTGAAGTTCTATGCCTCGGTCCGTCTCGATATCCGCCGCATCGGCGCGATCAAGATCCGCGACGAGGTGGTCGGCAACCAGACCCGCGTGAAGGTGGTCAAGAACAAGGTGGCGCCCCCGTTCAAGGTGGTCGATTTCGACATCATGTATGGCGAGGGCGTGTCCAAGACCGGCGAACTGATCGACCTCGGCGTGAAGGCCAATGTGGTCGAGAAGTCGGGCTCCTGGCTCTCGTTCGACAGCCAGCGCATCGGCCAGGGCCGCGAGGCTGCCAAGACCTTCCTCAAGGAAAACCCTGAGGTTGCCAATCGTATCGAAGCCGCGATCAAGGCCAACACCGGCATCGTCGCGGCCGCCATCGACGCCGGCCCGGATGCGGGCGAGGCGGAGGACGCCGAGTAAACAGTTTCGCCCCGCTCAACGCCGGTAAACCACGGCGCCTGAGTTATTCTCCTCCATGGGCAAAGCCCCGGCAGCGGACCTCGCTGCCGGGGTTATTTTTTGCCTCCTTCGGCTCCGGAACCCGGTTGCCTTCCGGCCGCCGGGCGCTATCTGGCAGGGGAGAAGTTCTCTCCTCCATGGACCCCGGTATCGCTCGCGCGATACCGGGTTTTTTTGTCCCTTGAATGTGACCGTCCGGACCCTAAATGTTCCTGTTGGCCCGTTGCCGGGCCGGCGGTTCCGGCGGCGAAGCCGTCCGAACACCAGCGAACCGCCACGAAGCCGTACGAACGCTGGCGAACACGCGCGAAGCGCCACGAACACCAGCGAAGCGCTACGAACACTGGCGAAGCGCTGCGAACACGGGCGAAGCGGCGCGAAGATCGGACAGGGTGGCCGGCAGGGCCGGCCGATTTACGGGCAATTCCCTATCCGACCAAGGACTTAACTGGCCGCATGCCGGCTGGACAGGGAAAGGGCAGACCGTTAAGACAGGTCGCTTGCCGGATGGGGTCCGGCTCGTGACAATCTGACCAGCAAACGACAAGGCGACCCGGTCCAGCCGGGCGCCACCGACCAGGGGTGCGAAGTCCATGTCCTCCGCCAGCGATGTCCGCCAGGCCTTCCTCGACTACTTTGCCAAGAACGGGCACAGCGTGGTCGAGTCGTCGCCGCTGGTGCCGCGCAACGACCCGACGCTCATGTTCACCAACGCGGGCATGGTGCAGTTCAAGAATGTCTTCACCGGCCAGGAGAAGCGTCCTTACACGCGCGCCACCACCTCGCAGAAATGCGTGCGCGCCGGCGGCAAGCATAACGACCTGGATAACGTGGGTTACACCGCGCGGCATCACACCTTCTTCGAGATGCTCGGAAATTTCTCCTTCGGCGATTACTTCAAGGACGATGCGATCCCGCTCGCCTGGAACCTGATCACCAAAGACTACGGCCTGCCCAAGGAGAAGCTCTGGGTCACCGTCTATCACGACGACGACCAGGCCTTCGATATCTGGAAAAAGATCGGCGTGCCCGAGAGCCGCATCGTGCGTATCGCCACCTCCGACAACTTCTGGGCCATGGGCGATACCGGCCCTTGCGGCCCCTGTTCGGAAATCTTCTACGACCACGGCGACAAGATCTGGGGCGGCCCGCCGGGGACGCCGGAAGCCGATGGCGACCGCTATATCGAGATCTGGAATCTCGTCTTCATGCAGTTCGAGCAGGTGACGAAGGAGCAGCGCGTCAGCCTGCCGAAACCGTCCATCGATACCGGCATGGGCCTGGAACGCATCACCGCCGTGATGCAGGGCAAGCACGACAATTATGACATCGATCTGATGCGTGCGCTGATCGAGGCCTCGGCCGATGCGTCCAGCACCGATCCGGACGGCGCGCACAAGGTGAGCCATCGCGTGGTGGCCGACCATCTGCGCTCGTCCTGCTTCCTGATCGCCGATGGGGTGCTGCCGTCGAATGAAGGCCGCGGCTATGTGCTGCGCCGCATCATGCGCCGCGCCATGCGCCATGCCCAGCTGATGGGCTGCAAGGAGCCGCTGATGCACCGCCTGGTGCCGACGCTGGTGTCGGAGATGGGCCGCGCCTATCCCGAACTCGGCCGCGCCGAAGCACTGATCGCCGAGACGCTGAAGCTGGAAGAGACCCGCTTCAAGCAGACGCTGGATCGCGGCCTCCGGCTGCTCGACGAAGCCACCGCCAGCATGAGCAAGGGCGACATGCTGCCGGGCGAAACCGCGTTCAAACTCTACGACACCTTCGGCTTCCCGCTGGACCTGACGCAGGATGCGCTGCGTCCGCGCGGCATCAACGTGAACCTCGACGGCTTCCAGACCGCGATGGCGGCGCAGAAGGCCGAGGCGCGTAAGGCCTGGGCCGGGTCGGGCGAGGCCGCGACCGAGAAGGTCTGGTTCGAGATCAGGGAAGACAAGGGCGCCACCGAATTCCTCGGCTACGACACGCAGTCGGCCGAAGGTCGTATCGATGCCATCGTTGTCGCCGGCCAGCCGGTGAACGAGGCGAAGGCCGGCACCGAAGTTGCCATCGTGCTGAACCAGACGCCGTTCTACGGTGAGTCCGGTGGCCAGCAGGGCGACAGCGGCATGATCACCACGGCTGGCGGCGCCAAAGTAGAGATCAGCGACACGCAGAAGAAACTCGGCGCGCTGCATGCCCATCTCGGCAAGGTGACCGAAGGCACGCTCAAGGTCGATGACATGGCGATCCTGACCGTGGATGCCACGCGCCGCGGCGCGATTGCGTCGAACCATTCCGCCACGCATCTGCTGCATGCCGCCTTGCGCCGCAGGCTGGGCGACCATGTCACGCAGAAGGGCTCGCTGGTGTCGCCGGATCGCTTCCGCTTCGACATCAGTCATCCCAAGGCGATCACCGGTGCCGAGCTGCAGGCGGTGGAAGCCGAGGTCAACGAGATGATCCGGCAGAACGATGCCGTCACCACGCGGCTGATGACGCCGGATGAGGCGATTGCCGCCGGCGCCATGGCGCTGTTCGGCGAGAAATATGGCGACGAGGTCCGCGTGCTCTCGATGGGCAAGCTCGACGACGGCAAGGATTACTCGACCGAACTCTGCGGCGGCACGCATGTGAAGCGTACCGGCGACATCGCGCTGTTCAAGATCGTGGGCGAGGGCGCGGTCGCGGCCGGCGTGCGCCGCGTCGAGGCGCTGACCGGCGAAGCCGCGCGGCATTACTTCCTCGAACAGGAAGGCATGCTGCAGGCCGCCGCCGATGTGCTGAAGGCGCAGCCGAAGGAAGTGCCGCAGCGCATCACTGCGCTCATTGAAGAGCGCCGCAAGCTGGAGCGCGAACTCTCCGAATTGCGCAAGCAGCTCGCGACCGGCGGCGGCTCGGGTGGTCCGCAGGTCAAGGATGTGAACGGCGTGAAATATGCCGCGCGCAGCCTCGACGGCGTGCCGGCCAAGGACCTGCGCGGCATGGTTGATGCCATCAAGAAGGAAATCGGCTCCGGTGTCGTAGCTTTGACCTCTGTCGCTGACGGCAAGGTGTCGGTGGTGGTCGGCGTGTCGAACGACCTGACGGGCAAGATCAATGCGGCCGAGCTGGTGAAGATCGCGACACCTCTGATTGGTGGACAAGGCGGCGGCGGCCGGCCCGATTTCGCGCAAGGCGGCGGCGCCGATCCGTCGGGTGCCGCGAAGGCGCTGGAGGCCATCGCCGAACAGATCGGCAAGGCCGCGTAATCACGGAAAGGCACCGGCGCAATGTCAAAAACAGACTGGCGCCGGATCTGCTTCGATCTGCTGGCGGATGATCGCCGCGATGCGCGTATCGGTCATCGGCTGCTCTCGACGCTGATCATCATCAGTGTCTTTGCCTGTGCGGCCGCCATCATGCTGGTCACCGTGCCGGGCCTCGATGCGCGCACCGTCTTCTGGTGTGACCGCCTGCGCGAAGCCACCGATATCCTGTTCACCGCCGAATACCTGCTGCGCATCTGGATCGCGCCGGCCTATGCCCATAGCGGCCGGGTCGGCGCGACGACCATGCGGCGGCGTTATATGAGCTCCTTCCTCGGCGTCGTCGATCTGCTGGTGATCCTGCCGTTCTGGCTCAATCTGGTGGTGCCGTTCCCGCGTGACCTGTTTCTCGCCACCGAGATGTTCACCCTGTTCAAGCTGGCGCGCTACACGCCCGGCCTCCCGCTGGTGGCGGCAGTGCTGCGGCGCGAAGCGCGCGGCCTGACCGCGGCTCTGGGCGCGGCAGGCGTGCTGCTGGTGGTGGCGTCGTGCATCATGTACATGCTGGAACACGATGCGCAGCCCGAGGTGTTCGGCTCGATCCCCAAGGCGCTGTGGTGGGGCATCGTCACCGTCGGCTCGGTCGGCTATGGCGACATGATCCCGATCACGCCGCTGGGCAAAATCTTCAATGGCGTGATCATCTTGATAGGCGTCGGCACCATCGCCATTCCCGCCGGTTTGCTGGCGTCAGGTTTCGCCGAGGAGATCAAGCGCCGCGAGTTTATGGTCACCTGGCGCGCGGTGGCGTCTCTGCCGCTGTTCCACAATCTCGATGCCAGTTCGATCGCCGAGATCGCCAGCCTGCTAAAGCCGCAGGTGGTGCCGTCAGGCACCGCCATCGTGCGCAGGGACGAACGCGCCGAGGCGATGTTCTTCATCATGGCGGGCGAAGTAGAGGTGGAGATTCTGCCTAAGCCGGTGGTGTTGGGGTCCGGCCAGCATTTCGGCGAGATCGCGCTGCTGCGCCGCACCGACCGCACCGCCACGGTCAGCGCCATCACCGACTGCCGCCTGCTGGCGCTGGAGGTCACGGATTTCCAGCGGCTGCTGCAGGTGCATCCCACCATCAAGGAGCATATCGACCGCCTGGCGGCGGAGCGGCTGGAGCAACGAAAAACGGCGGAGGGATTATCTCCCCCCGCCGTCTGACAGGCCTTTGAGATGGCGTGGCTTACGCCGCCAGGGCCGTCTTGAGGTTCTCGTCGATCTTGTCGAGGAACTTCTGGGTCGTCAGCCAGGGCTGGTCCTTCGAGATCAGGATCGCGAGATCCTTGGTCATGAAGCCGGCTTCCACGGTGGAGATGCAGACCTTCTCCAGCGTCTGGGCGAACTTGTCCAGATCGGCATTGTTGTCCAGCTTGGCGCGATGCATCAGGCCGCGCGTCCAGGCGAAGATCGAGGCGATCGGGTTGGTCGAGGTCTCGCGACCCGCCTGGTGCTCGCGATAGTGACGCGTCACCGTGCCATGGGCGGCTTCGGCTTCGACGGTCTTGCCATCGGGAGTCATCAGCACGCTCGTCATCAGGCCGAGCGAACCGAAGCCCTGCGCCACCACGTCGGACTGCACGTCGCCGTCGTAGTTCTTGCAGGCCCAGACGAACTTGCCCGACCACTTGATCGCGCAGGCGACCATATCGTCGATCAGGCGGTGTTCGTAAGTGATCCCGGCCTTCTTGAACTGGTCGGCGAATTCCTTCTCGAACACTTCCTCGAACAGATCCTTGAAGCGGCCGTCATAGGCCTTGAGGATCGTGTTCTTGGTCGACAGGTACAGCGGCCAGCCGCGCACCAGCGAGTAGTTCATGCTGGAACGGGCGAAGTCGCGGATCGAGTCATCGAGGTTGTACATCGCCATGGCGACGCCGCTGCCGGGAGCCTTGAAGACTTCCTTCTCGATGATCTTGCCGTCTTCGCCGACGAACTTGATCGTCAGCGTGCCCTTGCCGGGGAAGCGGAAGTCGGTGGCGCGATACTGGTCGCCGAAAGCATGGCGGCCGACCACGATCGGGTCGTTCCAGTGCGGCACCAGACGCGGCACGTTCTTGCAGATGATCGGCTCGCGGAAGATCGTGCCGCCGATGATGTTGCGGATCGTGCCGTTCGGCGACTTCCACATTTCCTTCAGCTTGAACTCGGTCACGCGCTGTTCGTCCGGCGTGATGGTGGCGCATTTGACGCCGACGCCGTGCTTCAGGATGGCCTGGGCGCTGTCGATGGTGACCTGGTCGTTGGTCTGGTCGCGGTATTCGACGCCGAGATCGTAGTAGAGCAGATCCACGTCCAGATACGGCAGGATCAGCTTCTCCTTGATGAACTTCCAGATGATGCGGGTCATCTCGTCGCCGTCGAGCTCGACGACCGGATTTTTGACCTTGATCTTCGCCATAAAAGGCTCCCTCCACAGGCTCAGGTTTACGGACTTCGTGATGGCCCGGACCCTAGCAAACGGGGTGCAGGGCGAGAAGCCTTAAGCCCCCGCCGGACGGGTGGATTTAAACTTTAGCGGGGGCGAGAAAAGGTCAATTCAGGCCCGCAGACGGGGCCTGACCTCAGATTTTGCTGGTGCGCGCGGCGTGTTCCGGCGGCGGCTCGGCCAGCAGGGCGGCGATCACCGCTTCCGCATCCTCGACCACGGTGTAGAGCGTGGTGGCGGTGCGGCGGGCAAAGCCGCGCTCGATCACGGTCTCGATCAGCGCCATCAGCGGATGCCAGTAATCCTCGGTGTTGAGCACCAGCACCGGCTTGTCATGCAGCTTGAGCTGGCGCCAGGTGATGATCTCGAAGAATTCGTCCAGCGTGCCCAGGCCGCCGGGCAGGGCGATGAAGGCATCCGACATCTCGACCATCATGCGCTTGCGCGTGTGCATGCTGTCGACGACATGCAGTTCGGTCAGGCCGGTATGGCCCACTTCCCAGTCGTGCAGGTGATTGGGGATGATGCCGACGACTTCGCCGCCGCCCTTCATGACGGCATCGGCCACCACGCCCATCAGGCCGATGCGGCCGCCGCCATAGATCAGGCGGATGCCGTTCTCCGCCAGCCGCTGGCCCAGAATCTGGGCCTGGGCCGTGTAGACGTTGCTCTCGCCGAGGCTTGAGCCGCAATAGACACAGACGGAGCGAATGGCGGTCATGTAAAGACGGATCCGATACGGGGAGGCGGTGTTTGCGGGGTGGGGATGGGTAGCTGATTCCGCCCATGGATGCCAGTTAAAATGGCCGGAAAAATGGCGGGTTCCGGATGGAAACCGGTGGCTTTAAATTTTTCGTGAGGGCGTAAGGACTTGTCGCTCATTTCGTGGCGGCCGGTATAGAGTGAATCGCCCGTTCCAGCAGACGGGTTTCAACGAGGGGATCATAAGAATGGCTACTTGGCACAAGGCAGTCCTGGCGGCGACGCTGGGTCTTGCAATGATGTCGGTCGGCGGTCTGGCCTTTGCCCAGTCAGCCGACGACCACATCAAGGCCCGCAAGGACGGTTTCCAGGTGTTCCGCGTGTCCGCGGGCGCCATCAAGAAAGTGGTCGATGACAACAGCGCGCCGTCGGGCGCCGTGGCAGCGGCCGAAGCGATTGCCCAGCAGGCGGCCAGGCAGCTGCAGCATTTCCCGCCGGGCTCCGACAAGGGCAACACCAAGGCCAAGCCGGAAATCTGGGCCAACTGGGCGCAGTTCGAGGCCGGCATGAAGGATCTCGAAGGCAAGGCCACGGCTGTTGCCGCTGCCGGCAAGGCGGGCGATGCCGCCGCGCTGAAGGCGGCCTTCGGCGCCATGGGCGGTGCCTGCGGCACTTGCCACAAGGCTTTCCGCGCCGATTGATCGGCGGTTATCCGATTGTGAAAAAGGCGCGGCGGCAAGCTGCGCCTTTTTTTATTTCACCCAGCTTTTATTTTACGAGGGCGATGCCGCCGAAGACGATCGCCGCGCAGACGGCCAGGATCACCAGCGCCAGCAGCGGATGGCCGCCACGGCCGGCATCGGCCGCTGCCGGCGCGAGTTTGCGGCCGGTCACCATCGGACTGATCAGATCGTTCTTCTTCACCACAAGATAGAACACATTGGCCAGCAGATGCAGGCCGATCACGCCGAGCAGGATCCAGATCGTGCGGCGATGGACGGTGCTGAGCAGCGATCCCGTCGCGCTCGACACCTTGGAGAACAGTGGCCCATCGGTGAAGATGTCGTCGCTGGTGAACAGTCCTGATCCAGCCTGCACTGCCAGCAGCACAAGCATGGCCAGGACGGCATAGCCGCCGGCCGGGTTATGGCCGACATGCTGACCGCTTGAACTGCTGAACAGCGAGCCCAGATAGCGCAGGCAGCTGATTGGCCCGGTGACGAATTCGGTGAAGCGGGCGTAGCGGTTTCCGGTAAAGCCCCAGACGAGGCGGAACAGCACCAGCGACAGCACCGCCTGGCCCAGGGTCATGTGCAGTTCGAGCTTGCCGGTCCAGCCGGTCCAGACCATAGCGATCACCAGCAGCACCAGCGCCCAGTGGAACAGGCGGGTTGGCAGGTCCCAAACCGTGATCCTGGCCTGTACAGGGGCCGAACCAGAGGCGATGCCGGGCGTTTCTATGGTCATGGGCTGGTTCCAGGGGCTTTTTGCGGCGCAATCGTAAGGATTTGCAAACGCTGGACAAGTTAGAGGTGTTGCGGGTCTGGGGGCGAGGACTTAATCTCTCGCGTCGTTCACAATTTAGATAACCGGGACAAGCTGGTGCGCGGAAGTCGTTTCTTCTTCATCCTTCTTGCTGCAGCGGTCCTGGGTATCCTGGCCGTGATCTTTTTCGGCGCCGACCCCAACAAGCGGGGCATGACGCCGACGGCAAACATTCCCCCTCCGCCGGTGCCGGCCGCCCCTGTGGCGCCATCGCCCGACAGCGTGGCCAAGGCCCCGCCCAGCTTCGATGTGGTGCGCATCAGCCGCAACTGCACCTCCGTTTTCGCCGGCCGTGCCATGGCCGGCTCGGTGGTGGTGGTGAAGACCGGTCAGCGCGAGCTTGGCCGTGTCACCGCCGATACGCGCGGCGAATGGGTGCTGGTGCCCGACCTGCCGCTGGAACGCGGCAATCAGGAATTCACGCTGGAATCGCAGATGCAGGGCCAGGAGCCGATCAAGGCCGAGGCCAATGTCGTTGCCGTGGTGCCGGAGTGCCAGCCGGGCGAAGGCGGCGAGCAGGCGATTGCCGTGCTCACCCCGCTGAAGGGTGCCAGCCGCCTGCTGCAGCGGCCGGACGGCCCGCTCGATCCGGCCCGCAAGGGGCTGGCGCTGGATGCCATCGAATACGACCAGGCCGGCAACCTGATCCTCTCGGGCCGCGCCCAGCCGGGTTCGACCGTGCAGATCTATCTGAATAACGAGCCGATCGGCGTCGCCACTGCCGATGACAAGGGCACCTGGCGCATGCGGCCCGACAAGGCCGTCGATCCGGGCATCTACTCGCTGCGTGTCGACCAGGTCGAGCAGGCCGGCGGCAAGGTCGCCTCGCGTCTGGAAATGCCGTTCAGCCGTGCCCGGCCCGAAGACGTGAAATTCGACGCCAGCGGCAATAGCATCATCGTGCAGCCGGGCAACAGCCTGTGGCGTATTGCCCGCCAGGTTTACGGCCAGGGCCCGCGCTATACCGAAATCTACCGGGCCAACCAGAGCCAGATCACCGATCCGGACATGATCTATCCGGGTCAGGTCTTCGCCGTGCCGGGTCATAATACTCCGGGCGGCAAATCGACCAACTGACGCTGACTTCACCCCTTCCGGCTCGCGGCCGGGAGGGGTGAGGGTCTTACAGTGGCGGCCCTGTCGCGCTACACTCCCCCCATGATCGTCAACTTCTATTGCGCCGGCTGGGCCGTCCGCGAGGCTGCGAAGCCCGTCAGGCGCGAGGACCAATTCTGTGAGCACGGATTCTCCCGTTTCCCGGCCGGGCGCCGGCGCGGCCGGAGTGCAGGCGGCGTCTGAGCCGGCACCGGTCTACGCCGCCATCGACCTCGGGACCAACAACTGCCGCCTGCTGATCGCGCGGCCGGTTCGCGATGGTTTTCGCGTCATCGAGGCGTTTTCCCGCATCGTGCGCCTGGGCGAGGGGCTCAGCGTATCCGGTCGCCTGTCGGATGCCGCCATGGCGCGCACCATCGAGGCGCTGAAGATCTGTTCCGAGAAAATGGCGCGTCGCGGCGTGTCGTCTGCGCGCGCCGTCGCCACCGAGGCCTGCCGCCGCGCCGCCAACGGCAACGAATTCCTGCATGAGGTGAAGACCGCCACCGGCATCAGCCTCGACATCATCTCGACGGCCGAGGAAGCCCGGCTGGCGCTGAACGGCTGCGCGCCGCTGCTGGAGCCGCCGCATCGCGAAGCCATCGTCTTTGATATCGGCGGCGGCTCGACCGAAATCCTCTGGGCGCGACTGCTCGGCGGTGGCCGCACCGATGTGATCGACTGGATCTCGCTGCCTTTCGGCGTCGTCAACCTGACCGAACGCTTCGGTCCCGGCGATATACAGAGCGGCTCTTACGCGCAGATGATCGATCTGGTGGCCGATGAACTGCGTCCGTTCGAGGTCAAACACGCCCTGTCGCAGAAGCTGCTGTCAGGCCAGATCCAGGTGCTGGGCACGTCCGGCACCGTCACCACGCTGGCCGGCGTGCATCTCAACCTGCCGCGTTACGAGCGCCGATATGTCGATGGCTGCTGGCTGGAATTCCCCACCGTGATTGAGCAGTCGCGCCGGCTGGCCTCGATCAGCGTGCCCGAACGCGCACTGCATCCCTGCATCGGCGAGGAACGCGCCGATCTGGTGGTGGCCGGCTGCGCCATCCTTGAGGCACTGTATCGTTTCTGGCCGGCCACGCGGCTGCGCGTCGCCGACCGTGGCGTGCGCGAGGGCGTGCTGGTCGAGTTGATGGGCCAGCGCCGCCAGATTGGCGACGGCGGCCGGCATAACGGCTGGAGGCGACGCTGATGGCACAACCTCCACGCAAGGCAGGCGTCAAGGTGCGCGTGAAGACCGCGCGCGGCCGCACGGTCGGTCAGGCGAAATGGCTGCGGCGCCAGCTCAACGATCCTTATGTGGCCGCCGCGAAAGTGGATGGCTGGCGCAGCCGCGCCGCCTTCAAACTGATCGAGCTGGATGAGAAATACAAACTGCTCAAGCCGGGCATGCGTGTGGTCGATCTCGGCGCGGCGCCGGGCGGCTGGACGCAGGTGGCGGTCAAGCGCGTGAAATCGGCTGAGGGCGAGAAGGGGCGCGGCTTCGTGCTGGGCGTCGACATCAACCCGGTCGATCCCATCGTCGGCGCCACGCTGATGCAGCAGGATTTCCTGGAGGAAGGCGCTGATCTGAAGATCATCGAGGCGCTGGGCGGCAAGGCCGACCTGGTGCTGTCGGACATGGCCGCACCGGCCACCGGCCACCGCCAGACCGACCATATCCGCATCATGCTGTTGTGCGAGCTGGCGCTGGATTTTGCCCGCCGCGTGCTCAATCCGGGCGGCGTCTTCCTCGCCAAGGTGCTGCGTGGCGGCAGCGAGAACGAGATGCTGAATACGATGAAGCGGGATTTCCGCAGCGTGCGGCATGTCAAACCGCCGGCCAGCCGCGCGGATTCGGCGGAGTCTTATGTGATCGCCACCGGCTTCCGCGGCTAAACACCCGGAATCCCTGCATTTCTTGATACTGGACCGACCCGGAAAGACGGTCTATATCCTCCGCGGCAAGACACCACTCCCAGTCAGGAGCCGCCTTGCCAATGACCGCGCCGGAGCATTCCGAGCCCGCGGTGGATCCGGCATACCTTGCCGCCACCCCCTTCATCGACAGCGATCATGCGGCCGTGCGCGCCCTGGCGCGCGAAGCTGCGGGGGATGAGACGGACACCAAAGCCAAGGCAATCAGGCTCTACTACGCGATCCGAGATCGCTTCCTCTACGACCCCTACAGCGTTGAAGTCAGCCAGGACGGCCTGCGTGCCTCGGACGTGATCGCGCGCGGAAAGGGCTTTTGCGTCAACAAGGCGATCCTGCTCGCCGCCGTGGCGCGCGCCGAGGGCATTCCGGCTCGCATCGGCCTGGCCGATGTGAAAAACCATCTGGCGACCGAACGCCTGCGCGCCCAGATGGGCACCGATATTTTCTATTTCCATGGCTTCACCGAGCTCTATATCGAGGGCAAGTGGGTGAAGGCGACGCCGGCCTTCAATCTGGCGCTCTGCGAGAAATTCCGCGTGCTGCCGCTCGAGTTCGATGGCGAAACTGATTCCGTGTTCCATCCCTTCGATGCCGATAACCGCCGCCATATGGAATATGTCGCCGACCGCGGCAGCTTTGCCGAGATGCCCTTCGCTGAATGGCGTGAGGCGATGCTGAAACACTACCCCTATCTGATGACCGAGAAGCGATCCGGCGGTGACTTTGCCGCCGAGGCCGCCGCCGAAGCCAACACACCCCAGAACAAGACCCCGTAAGGAGCCACCCGATGCAGTTCCGTGAAGCCTATACATTCGATGACGTGCTGCTTGAGCCGGCCGCGTCCAGCGTGCTGCCGACCGAAGTCGAGACCCGCACGCGCATCACGCGCAGCATCGAGCTTGGCATCCCGCTGATCTCGGCGGCGATGGACACTGTGACCGAAGCCAAGATGGCCATTGCCATGGCGCAGGCTGGCGCGATCGGCGTGCTGCACAAGAACATGACCATCGAGGAACAGGCCCGCGAAGTCATCGCGGTGAAGAAGTTCGAATCCGGCATGGTGGTGAACCCGCTGACCATCGAGCCGAATGCCACGCTGGCCGATGCGCTGGCGCTGATGGAGCGTTACGGCATCCATGGCATTCCGGTCACCGAAGGGCAGGGCGGCAAGCTGGTCGGCATCCTGACCAACCGCGACGTGCGCTTCGCCAGCAACATGCAGCAGCCGGTGCATGAACTGATGACCAAGGACCGCCTGATCACTGTGCGCGAAGGCGTCTCCAGCGCCGAAGCCAAGAAGCTGCTGCACCAGCATCGCATCGAGAAGCTGCTGGTGGTGGACGAAGCCTATCGCTGCGTTGGCCTGATCACGGTGAAAGACATCGAAAAGGCCCGCCTGCATCCGAATGCCAGCAAGGACGAGCAGGGCCGCCTGCGCTGCGCCGCTGCCGTCTCGACCGGCGCCGATGGCCTGGAACGCGCCCAGGCGCTGATCGCCGCCGGCGTCGATATCGTGATCGTCGATACCGCGCATGGCCATTCCAGCCGCGTGCTGGAGACCATCACCGCCATCAAGAAGCGCTCGAATCTCACGCAGGTGATCGGCGGCAATGTCGCCACCGCCGAAGGCACCAAGGCACTGATCGATGCCGGTGTGGATGCCGTGAAGGTCGGTATCGGCCCGGGCTCGATCTGCACCACGCGCATCGTCGCCGGTGTCGGTGTGCCGCAGCTGACGGCAGTCGCTGACTCCGTTGCCGTCGCCAACAAGGCCGGTGTGCCGGTGATCGCCGATGGCGGCATCAAGTTCTCGGGCGATCTGGCCAAGGCGATTGCCGCCGGCGCCAGCGCCTGCATGATCGGCTCGCTGCTGGCCGGCACCGATGAAGCGCCCGGCGAGGTCTTCCTCTACCAGGGCCGTTCGTACAAATCCTATCGCGGCATGGGCTCGCTCGGCGCCATGGGCCGCGGCTCGGCCGACCGCTACTTCCAGCAGGAAGTCGGCGACAAGCTGAAGCTGGTGCCGGAAGGCATCGAAGGTCGCGTCGCCTACAAGGGCCCGGTCGGCACCATCCTGCACCAGCTGGTCGGCGGCCTGCGCGCCGCCATGGGCTATACCGGCAATGCCAACCTGGAGCAGATGCGCACCAACTGCCGCTTCCTGCGCATCACCTCGGCGGGCCTGCGCGAAAGCCATGTGCATGACGTGGCGATCACCCGCGAAGCGCCGAACTATCGGCAGGAGGGCTGAGGCTCCCATGACCCCTGCGGCGCGGCTCGCCGCCAGCATCGAGATCATCGCCGAGATTTTACAGCGCGCCGCTGCCGCCGACCGTGTGGTCACCGAATGGCAGCGGCGCAGCCGTTTTGCCGGCGCCAAGGACCGTCGCGCGGTGGCGGAAATGGTTTATGCCGTGTTGCGCGAGCAGGGCATGCGGCGCTGGCGCGTGGCCGCCACGGGCGCGGAACTGACGCCACGCCTGCTGGTGCTGGCCGATGCGGCCACGCCGCTGCATGTCTGGCGCGATCTCTGCGGCAACGGCACCTATGCACCGCCGGCGCTGGACGAGACCGAAATCGCAGCGCTCTCCAAACTGCCGAGCGATGAAGACGCGCCGCTCTGGGCCCGCGCCAACCTGCCGCCCGAAGTGGCCGAGATGGTGCAGGCGACCTTCGGCGCCGACACCGAGATGGAGCTGGCCGCGCTGAACGGCCGTGCACCGCTCGATCTGCGGGTGAACACCCTGCAGGGGAACCGCGAGATGGTGCTGGAGCAGCTGCGCGCAGATGGCATCGCGGCGGCCTTCACGCCGATGTCGCCGTTGGGCATTCGCCTGCCCGAGCGCGTACGGCTCGACATGAATTCGCTGTATCGCGACGGCCTGATCGAACCGCAGGATGAAGCCGCCCAGCTCGCCGGCCTTCTCGTGGATGCCAAACCCGATGAAACCGTGGTCGATCTCTGCGCCGGGGCCGGCGGCAAGACGCTGTTGCTGGCGGCCGCCATGCGCAATCAGGGCGTGCTGCATGCCTGCGACAACGATCCGCGCCGGCTGGCGCGTCTCTCACCAAGACTTGAACGCGCGCATGCTCGCAACATCGTGATCCGCGATGCCGATGCAATGCCGGACCTGCTGCGCGAGCTGGAAGGCAACGCCGATCGTGTGCTGCTTGATGTGCCCTGTTCGGGCAGCGGCACCTGGCGACGCAATCCGGAAGCGCGCTGGCGTTACGATCCCGCCAGTCTGGACGAGGTCCTGCGCCGTCAGCGTGGGCTCCTGAGCGATGGCGCGAAACTGGTGCGGCCGGGCGGACGACTTGTGTATGCGACCTGTTCGATCCTGCCGGCCGAGAATGGCGAGCAGGCTGACTGGTTCCTGGCGCATCACGCCGAGTTTACGGCGCTGCCACTGGCCGAAGCCTGGCCGGCGGGTGTAACCGATCAGCGTATCCGGTCGGGCAATCGCCTCGTGCTGACGCCGTATCGGCATGGCACCGATGGTTTCTTCGCCGCTGCTTTCCAGAGAGGGCAGGCATGACCGGACGGCAACCTGAGGAGCATGTCCATGTCGCGTCTCGTCCTTTCCATGATCGCCGTCCTGATGATGGCATCGCCCGTCATGATGCCGGCCTGGGCCGCCGGCGGCTCCGATCCGGCACCGGTGGCCAAGCCGGCCGATCCGAATTTCACCGAGGGCAAAAAAGCCATCGACGCCAAGGACTGGGCGCGCGCCATTCCGCTGTTCCAGCAGGTGGTGGCCAAGGACGACAAGAACGCCGATGCCTTCAACTGGCTCGGCTATGCCTGGCGCAATCAGGGCGACTATCCCCAGTCGTTTGCGGCCTACGAAAAAGCACTGACGATCGATCCGCGGCATCGCGGCGCGCACGAATATATCGGCGAGGCCTATCTGAAGGTGAACAACCTGCAAAAGGCGGAAGAGCATCTGAAACGGCTCGACAGCCTCTGCACCTTCGGCTGCGCGGAATACACCGAGCTGAAGGGCAAGATCGCCGCCTACAAGGCTGCCAAACCGAGCTGAATCGGGCCGTCCCTGCCGCGGCGCCCAGTCCTGTGGGTGGCCCGGCAGCGATCGGCTGGCGTATACTGGCGGGCGTCCACGGAGTCTTTTCCAAGGGGTCCCGTCATGATTGATCTGCCTAAATTTTCCCGGATTTCCGTCGTCGTTTTCGCCCTGCTGGCCGCGTTCGCGCTTGCCGCGCCGCAGCCTGTCGCCGCGATGGGCAGCAGCGATCCCGCTGCCGGCGCGCCCAAGGCGGCCGATCCCGATTTCGCCGAGGGCAAGAAAGCCATCGACGCCAAGGACTGGCCCAGGGCGGTCGACCTGTTCTCCAGGGTGGTGGCGAAGGACGAGAAGAATGCCGATGCCTTCAACTGGCTCGGCTATGCGCTGCGCAACCAGGGTGACTACCCCAAGGCCTTCGCGGCCTATGAGAAGGCGCTCGGCATCGATCCGCGCCACAAGGGCGCGCATGAATATATCGGCGAGGCCTATCTCAAGGTGAACAATGTCGCGAAGGCCGAGGAACACCTCAGGCGCCTCGACAGCATCTGCACCTTCGGCTGCGCCGAACTGACGGAACTGAAAACCAAGATCGCGGCCTTCAAGGCCGCCAAACCCAGCTAATCTTACACGACACAGGAGTTCGGGAACGCCGATGGCGGAGCGCATTCTTATTATCGATTTCGGATCGCAGGTGACCCAGCTGATCGCGCGCCGCGTGCGCGAGTCCGGCGTGTATTGCGAGATCGTGCCCTTCCAGAAGGCGGACAAGTGCCTTGACCTCGTCAACGATCACGGCACGCTGAAGGGCATCATCTTCTCCGGCGGCCCGGCCTCGACCACGGAAGAATTCTCGCCACGCGCGCCTGACGGTGTCTTCAAGCTTGGCCTGCCGATCTTCGGCATCTGCTACGGCGAACAGACCATCTGCATGCAGCTCGGCGGCGCGGTCGAAACCGGGCACCACCGCGAATTCGGCCGCGCCTTCCTCGAGATCAAGGACGACTGCGATCTGTTCGACGGCGTCTGGGCCAAGGGCGAGAAGCACCAGGTCTGGATGAGCCATGGCGACAAGATCACCGAAATCCCGACCGGCTTCCGCGCCGTCGGCGTCAGCGACGGCTCGCCGTTCGCCGCCATCGCCGACGACGTGCGCAAGATCTACGCCGTGCAGTTCCACCCCGAAGTGATGCACACGCTGGACGGCGCCAAGCTGCTGCGCAATTTCGTGCGCAAGGTGGCGGGCTGTTCGGGCGAATGGACCATGAAGGGCTTCCGCAACGAGGCCATCGCCAAGATCCGCGAACAGGTCGGCAAGGGCCGCGTGATCTGCGGTCTCTCCGGCGGCGTGGATTCTTCGGTCGCTGCCGTGCTGATCCATGAAGCCATCGGCGACCAGCTCACCTGCGTCTTCGTCGACCACGGCCTGCTGCGCAAGGGCGAGGGCGAAGAGGTCGTGCGGCTGTTCCGCGACCATTACAACATCCCTCTCATTCACAATGACGCTTCTGACCTGTTCCTCGGCAAGCTGGCCGGCGTCAGCGACCCGGAGACCAAGCGCAAGATCATCGGCGGCTTGTTCATCGACGTGTTCGAGGCCGAAGCGAAAAAGATCGGCGGCGCCGAATTCCTGGCGCAGGGCACGCTCTACCCCGACGTGATCGAGAGCATCAGCTTCTCCGGCGGCCCGAGCGTGACGATCAAGTCGCACCACAATGTGGGCGGCCTGCCGGCGCGCATGAACATGAAGCTGGTGGAGCCGCTGCGCGAGCTGTTCAAGGACGAAGTCCGCATGCTCGGCCGCGAACTCGGCCTGCCGGAAAGCCTCGTCGGCCGGCATCCGTTCCCCGGCCCGGGCCTGGCGATCCGCATTCCGGGTGATATCACCAGGGACAAGCTCGACCTGCTGCGCGAGGTGGATGCGGTCTATCTCGACGAGATCAGGCGCTCGGGCCTCTATGACCAGATCTGGCAGGCCTTTGCCGTGCTGCTGCCGGTGCGCACCGTGGGCGTGATGGGCGATGGCCGCACCTATGACCAGGCCTGCGCCTTGCGCGCGGTGACCTCGACCGACGGCATGACGGCGGATTACTACCCGTTCCCGCATGACTTCCTCGGCCGCGTCGCCACCCGCATCATCAACGAGGTGCGCGGCATCAACCGCGTGACCTACGACATCACCTCCAAGCCGCCGGGCACCATCGAGTGGGAATAATGGGCGAGTGGGACTAACCCACGCCAGGGTGTGAGTGGTTTTCAGATTTTTCGTTTTGCACGGACCTCATGATTCGCCTCGATAACGTCAGCAAGCAGCACGGCCACCAGATCCTGTTCATCGATGCGTCGATGGGCCTCCAGAAGGGGGAGAAGGCGGGGCTGGTCGGGCCGAATGGCGCCGGCAAGTCGACCCTGTTCCGCATGATCGTCGGCGAGGAAAAGCCCGACGATGGCCAGGTGGCGATCGATACCGGCATGACGATCGGCTATTTCAACCAGGATGTCGGCGAGATGTCGGGCCAGTCTGCTGTCGCCGCCGTGATGGATGGCGTCGGGCCGGTCAGCGCGCTGGCCGCCGAGATGGCGCAGCTCGAAGCCGCGATGGTCGACCCCGAGCAAGCCGACGAGATGGACGCCATCATCGAGCGCTATGGCGAGGTGCAGGGCCGCTTCCAGGAGCTGGACGGCTATGCGCTGGAGGCCAGGGCGCGCGAGGTGCTGGCGGGCCTGAGCTTCAGCCAGGAACGCATGGACGGCGATGTGGGCCTGCTGTCGGGCGGCTGGAAGATGCGCGTCGCGCTGGCGCGCATCCTGCTGATGCGGCCCGATGGCATGCTGCTCGACGAGCCGAGCAACCATCTCGATCTCGAAAGCCTGATCTGGCTGGAAGCCTTCCTCAAGGATTATGACGGCGCGCTGCTGATGACCTCGCATGACCGCGAGTTCATGAACCGCATCGTCGGCAAGATCGTGGAGATCGACGGCGGCTCGCTCACCACTTACTCGGGCAACTATGATTTCTACGACCAGCAGCGCGCGCTGAACGAAAAGCATCGCCAGGCGCAGTTCGAGCGCCAGCAGGCCATGCTGGCCAAGGAGATCAAGTTCATCGAGCGCTTCAAGGCGCGCGCCTCGCATGCCGCCCAGGTGCAGAGCCGGGTGAAGAAGCTGGACAAGATCGAACGCGTCGAGCCGCCGCGGCGGCGCCAGGCGGTGCAGTTTGAATTTCGCAGCCCGCCGCGCTCGGGCGAAGACGTGGCGAACTTCCGCGACGTGCACAAGAGCTATGGCAGCCACGCGATCTATACCGGGCTGGATTTTCAGGTGCGCCGCAAGGAGCGCTGGTGCATCCTGGGCGCCAATGGCGCCGGCAAATCCACCTTGCTGAAGCTGATCGCCGGCGATGCCAAACCCGACCAGGGCAGCGTCTCGCTCGGCAGCAGCGTGAAGATGGGCTATTTCGCCCAGCATTCGATGGACCTGCTGGACGGCGACGACACGATTTTCGAAACGCTCGACAAGGCCTTCCCGCAGGCCGGACAGCCGGCCCTGCGCACGCTGGCCGGCTGTTTCGGCTTTTCCGGCGACGACATCGAGAAGACCTGCCGCGTGCTCTCGGGCGGCGAGAAGGCGCGTCTGGTCATGGCCCTGATGCTGTTCGACCCGCCGAACTTCCTGGTGCTGGATGAGCCGACCAACCATCTCGACATGGCCACGAAAGAGATGCTGGTGGCCGCGCTGGCGGATTTCGAGGGCACCATGCTGTTCGTGTCGCATGACCGCCATTTCCTGGCGGCGCTGTCGAACCGCGTGCTGGAACTGACGCCCGAGGGCGTGCACCAGTTCACCGGCGGCTATACCGAATATGTGGAACGGACCGGCCAGGAAGCGCCGGGGCTGCACCCGGGCTGAGGGTCAGTCGCCCGCCTCCTGCCAGTGCGGATAGGTGACATAGGCCGTCACTGCGCCCTCTTCATGTGAGCGGATGGTGACTGATGTGCCTTTGGGCATATGGACGATCTCGCCCGGACCGGCAGTGAGCGTGTTCCCATCCGCCTCGACCGACAGCCGCCCCTCCAGAACGACCATCACATCATAAACGGCGATTGCCGCGGTCAGGCTCTGGTTGGGGTCGTAGCGGCCATATCCGATGGTGATCGGCCCGCCATGGCGCTGGTCGATCACGTTGCCAGCATAGATGCCGGCATCCTGTCCCGGCGATCGTTCGAACGACGCATCGCTTTGGGTGAATTTGCGAACCTTCATCGGCATCCCTCCGTCTTGCATGATGCATGATGTTCGTAACACCCGAGGGCCCGGTTGGGTCCTCGGGCGATTGTGAAATCACGCCTTCGCTGGCACCCGCGCCACCACCTTGAGCTCGAAGTCGAAGCCGGCCAGCCAGGTCACGCCCACCGCCGTCCAGGTCGGCCAGGGCGCGTCGCCGATTTCTCCCGCGCGCACCGCCATCACGGTTTCGAACTGCGTTTCCGGATCGGTGTGGAAGCTGATGACGTCGATCACGTCGTCGAAGCTGGCGCCGGCCGCCGCCAGCACGGCCTTCAGGTTGTCAAAGGCGAGCTTCACCTGTTTCGCGAAGTCCGGCTCGGGCGAGCCGTCGGCGCGGCTGCCGACCTGGCCCGAGATAAAGAGCAGGTCGCCGGAGCGGACCGCCGGCGAATACTGATGCGCGTCATACAGCGCGTGGCGGTTGGCGGGGAAAACGGCGTCGCGTTTGATCATGGCAGGCTCCTGTGTGAGTACAGGCCTGATATAACAACGAGGGATTGCTGGGATTAGACGTTGAAATCCGCATGGGGTGATGCAAAATCCCCAGTAATGAGCCGGCCATCCTTCAACGACCTGTCCGCCTTCGTGGCGGTCGCCACCCATCGCAGCTTCCGTCGCGCCGCCGATGAGCTCGGCACCGCGCCGTCCACGCTCAGCCATGCCATGCGCGCGCTGGAAGAGCGGCTGGGCGTGCGGCTGCTGAACCGCACCACGCGCAGCGTCTCGCCCACCGAGGCCGGCGTCCGGCTGCTGGCCAGCCTGCAGACCGCGCTGGCCTCGCTGGACGATGCGCTGGACAGCGTCGCGGCGTTTCGCGGCAGCGCAAAAGTTGCCGGCACCGTGCGCCTCAACGCGCCGCCGCTGGGTATCGCCATGCTGATCCGTGATGTGCTGCCGCGCATGGCCGAACGCTTTCCCGATGTCACGGTGGATCTGGTAGCGGAAGGCCGGCTGGTCGATATCGTCGCCGGCGGGTTCGATGCCGGGCTGCGGCTGGGCGACACCATCCCGCGCGACATGATTGCCGTGCGCTTCGGCAAGCCGGTCGGTTTCGTCTGCGTCGCCGCGCCGGAGTATCTCAAGCGTGCCGGCGCACCGAAAACGCCCGATGACCTGATGCGCCATCGCTGCATCCGGCATCGCCTGCCGGGCGGCAGGCTGTATCGCTGGGACTTCGAACGCGGCAAGCAAACACTGGCGCTCGATCCGCCCGGTGCGCTCATCCTCGACGACGACCGGCTGATGGCGGAAGCGGCCGTGCAGGGGCTGGGCATCGCCTATGTCGCGGATGCCGCCGCGACCGCCGCACTCAAGACGAAGCAGCTGCGCCAGGTGCTGGCCGGCTGGATGCCGGCGGCGGAGACGCTGGCAGTCTATTATCCCGGCCACCGCGCCGTGCCGCCGGCGCTCCGCGCCTTCCTCGATGTGGTCAGGGACAGCGGCAGGGCCAAGGTCAGCGCCGGCTAAAGCATCAGGCCCTTGAGCAGTTCCTCCGGCGGCTCGGTGAGCAGCCCGTCGGCCTGCAGGGTGACGAAGCCGTGCAACTGGGCCCAGATGGCATAGGCGGTGAGGCGCGCCTGTTTCGACTTGCCGCCCTCGACCACGCGTTCCAGCAGCGGGTCGAAGCTTGCCCAGGCCGCCTTGCGCAATTCGCTGTCCTCGGTGGCGCTGGCGACAAGGCTGGATGCGAACATCAGGCGGTAAAGCTGAATATTCTCGGCGCCGAAGCCGAGATAGGCCGCGCAGATACGCTTGATGGCGCCGGCTCTGGAGCCGGCCTCCGAGGCGATCCGCAGTGTTTCAGTGAAAGCCTCGAATCCCGCAATGGCGACGGCGGTCAGAAGCTCGTCGCGATCCGCAAAATGACGGTATGGCGCCGATTGCGCCACGCCGGCCCGACGCGCCAGGGAGGCCAGCGACAGGCTTTGCGCGCCATGCGCGGCGATTTCGCTGCGCGCCGCTTGCAACAGGGTGCGGCGCAGGTCCCCGTGGTGATAGGCGTCACGTTTGCTTTTGGTTGTCGGTTTTTTCATGTGATAGGTCATAACATTTCACTTGCCTCATGGTCAATCCATTGTATGTGATAGGTCATCACATCAGAGATGATGCTGATTTCACTCACAGCAAAGGAACGACAGATGACCAACCAATATGATTACGAAACCCCCGTTGACCGGCGCAGGGTGCTTCAGGGAACCGGCGCGGCCGCGCTCATCGGCGGACTGGGCATTGTTGCCCTGCCAGCCGAGGCCCAGACGGCACGCCGGGATGGGCCCCGGGGCGGCGGAGACAGCGGCCCGCTGGGTACCCGCCTGCAGGGCGTGCAGCATTTCGGCCTCACGGTGCAGAACATGGACCGTGCCTATGCCTTCTACACCGAGGTGCTGGGCGGCACAGAGGTGATGCGCGACGGCGATTTCTATGGTGAGCGCATCCACAACACGCTGCTGACCGACCAGGACATCGAGGCCCGGGCTCGCCGCGTCAATCCGCAGACGATCGGCATTCCCGATCTGCGCGGCGGTGCGCAGCGCCTGGATGTGCGCTTCATCCAGTTCGACAATGTGGTGATCGAGTTGCTGCAGTATCGCGATGCGGATCAGCCGGCCGGCAGCGGCAACGCCTTTGCCGAACCGCTCGATCATATGAGCCCGGCCTTCCCGCGCATGATGCACATCTGCTTCCATCTCCGCGACGATGTCGATTTCAACCGCTTCATCGCCGACCTTGAAGCGGAGTCGGCACGGCGCGGCATGACGCAGGTGAGGGCCAATCGCGTGGTCACGGTCGGCAGCGAGACGGAACGCCTGGCAACGCCGATCGAGGCCAACAGCAACGGGATCACCGAAGGCCAGTCGAATGGCTGGAGGCTGATCTACTGCAAAGGTCCCGAGGGCGAGCAGCTCGAATTCGTCCAGGCCCTGGGCCCGGTCAAGCGGGTGTTCGACCAGGCGCGCGACGCACGTCGGAAAATCTGAAGCGAGGAGAAAAACAATGTCGAAAGCATCCGTTAAATATGCTGCCGCGATGGCGCTTGCCGTCTCCGTGCCGGCATTTGCCGGCGAAACAGCAGTCCGTTATGCCGGGATTCCCGCTGGCGCCTATGCAGTCGTCGCAGAAGTGCGGGCGAAGGCGGGCAGGGAAGACGATTTGCGGGCGGCGACCTTGCCGCTTGTGACGGCGGTCCGGAACGAGCCGAACAACATCGTGTACTTCCTGCACGAGGATCGCGCCGCGCCTGGACATTTCGTCTTCTATGAAATCTTTGCCACGGAGGCGGATTTCCAGGCGCATAATGCGACGCCGCATGTGCAGGCCTGGTTCGCTCGTCTGCCGGAGCTTGCAGAAGGCGGCGTAACGGTCACGCATATGAAG
The DNA here is from genome assembly GCF_007197755.1 of Ferrovibrio terrae. Classification (NCBI taxonomy): domain Bacteria; kingdom Pseudomonadati; phylum Pseudomonadota; class Alphaproteobacteria; order Rhodospirillales; family Rhodospirillaceae; genus Ferrovibrio; species Ferrovibrio terrae. The sequence continues at coordinate 4,020,848 of NZ_CP041636.1, read as the reverse complement.
CTGCGCGGCAACACGCCATAGTCATCTTGCGCAGGCGGGTATGACACCCCGCCTGCGCAATAAATGCTATCCAGAAAGACTAGCCCCTGGCGGCCGCCTCCAGCGCGGCGATATCGATCTTCACCATCTTCAGCATGGCTTCGGTCACGCGCTTGGCCGCCGCGCGGTCCGGGCCTTTCTGCAGCTCGCCGAGCCGCTTCGCATTGATCTGCCAGGCGAGGCCCCAGCGGTCGCGCAGCCAGCCGCATTGTTCATACTGGCCGCCTTCGCCCAGCGCCTCCCACAGCTTGTCGATCTCGGCCTGGGTCTCGCATTCGATCATGATCGAGACGCAGTGATTGAAGGCGCCCGGCCGTCCGGCGGCCTGGAAGGCCATGTAGCGCTGGTCGCCGAGCGTGAAGCCGGCGATCTTCACGCTGTCGGGCGGGCCGCTCGGCGATTCAGCCGGCAGCGCCGAGCCCCAGTCGAGCGACGACCCGGGGATCAGCGAAGTGTAGAGACGCAGCGCCTCATCCATGCCCTTCTCGAACCAGAGACATTGCGAAACCTTCATGGTGTTTTCCTTCCTTTGCGGGGGTTTGTCATCCAAGGACGCGGGCGGGGTGGCTGTTCCGACAGGGTTGGAAAATAAATGAATAAATTAGTATTGACTAATCAATAAGTGATGGCTAATGTAACTCCATGATCGAAGCCACACCCGTTTCCGTCGTCATGCGCGCCCTTGCCGATCCCACCCGCCGGGCGGTGTTCGAGCGCGTGGCCGGCGCCGAGGAAATCACCGTCGCGGAACTGACCCGTGGCAGCGGGGTCACCCAGGGCGCGATCTCGCAGCATCTCAAATCGCTGAAGCAGGCCGGCCTGGTGATCGAACGGCCGGAGGGCCGCAAGGTTTATTACCGCGCGCAGCCCGACGGGCTGGAGCCGCTGGCCGACTGGATGAAGCATTACAGCATCTTCTGGCGCGACAATTTCGACAAACTGCGCGCCGTGCTCAAGGACATCGACCCCGAGGATACCAGCTCATGAACAACCTTGCCGCCCAATCCGCTCACCTGGCCGACACGACCTCCATCGTGATCGACGAAGTCTTCCCGCATCGCGCCGAGGTGCTGTGGCGCGCCATCACCAATGGCGACCTGATGGGGCGCTGGATGATGAAGCCGAACGGCTTCGCGCCGGAGGTCGGCAACCGTTTCACCTTCCAGACCACGCCGGCCGGCGCCTGGGACGGCACCATCCGCTGCGAGGTGCTGGAAGTCGCGCCGCTGGAGCGTTTCGCCTTCGCCTGGCGCGGCGGCGACGAGGCCAATGTCGGCTACGGCTCGAAACTCGATACGGTGGTCACCTTCACGCTGAAACGCGTGCAGACCGGCACGCGGCTGCGCATGGAGCATTCCGGCTTCGTGCTGCCGAAGAACGACACGGCCTACACCAATATGGGCAAGGGCTGGGTCAAATGTGTCGAAACCCTCAGCACCGTGGCCGGCGAGCAAGCCTGAGTTAAACCCACCCGATCTGAACTGTTCCGCCGCTGGCCTCCAGCGGCCCGGAGACCTGCGTCTGAAGGAGACCGACGATGACCAAAGCCTATACTGGTGGATGCGCCTGCGGCGCGATCCGCTACGAGATCGCGTCCGAGCCGGTGTTTTCCAATCACTGCCAGTGCCGCCAGTGCCAGCACAAGAGCGGCACCGGCCATGGCTCTTACTTAAGTTTCGTCGGCCGCAAGGATGTGCAGCTGAGCGGCCAGGCGACGAGCTGGGATATGACCGCCGACAGCGGCAAGGTGAAGACGCGCAGCTTCTGCCCCACCTGCGGCGCGCCGGTCTTCCAGACCTATCCGGCGATGCCCGACGTGATCACCATCCATGCCGCCAGCCTGGACGAACCGGAGCGGTTTCAGCCGCAGGCCGTCACCTATGCCAGCCGTGGCCATGGCTGGGACCTGCTCGATCCGGCGCTGGTGAAATTCGACACAATGCCGCCCGCGCAATAATTTCTGCGGTGATGTCGGACCCAGCGATGCCGGCACGTCTTTACATCAGTGCCGATCCAATGCCGGACGGAGACAAGGGATGACCAATCTTCAGTATCCCAGTTCACAATATAGGTGGGTGATCGTGGCGGCAGGCGGCCTGCTCAGCTGCGTTGCCATCGGTGGCATGTTCTCGCTGCCGGTCTTCCTGCAACCGGTCTCGCAGGCCACCGGCTGGTCGGTCGCCGGCATTTCCACCGCCATGACCATCGCCTTCCTGGCCATGGCGCTGGGCAGCATGGCCTGGGGCAACCTGTCGGACCGTTACGGCCCGCGTGTGGTCGTGCTTTCAGGGACCGTCATCCTCACCGTCGGCCTCGCGCTGGCCAGCCAGGCCACGTCGCTGCTGATGTTCCAGATCGTGTTCGGGCTTCTGGTGGGCGGCGGCACGGCGGCGATCTTCGCGCCGATGATGGCGGCCGTCACCGGCTGGTTCGATACGCATCGCAGCCTGGCCGTCTCGCTGGTCTCGGCCGGCATGGGCGTCGCGCCGATGACCATGTCGCCGCTGGCCGGCTGGCTGGTGACCAATTACGACTGGCGTACATCCATGCTGATCATCGCCGTACTCGCGGCCGTGCTGATGCTGCCGGCCGGGCTGCTGGTGCGCCGCCCGCCCGCGCTGGAGCAGGCTGCAGCGGCAGAAGAGGGGACCGCCGCGGCGGAAAGCGATCTCACGCCCGGGTTGACCTTAGGCCAGGTGCTGCGCTCGCCGGCCTTCCTCATTCTGCTGGTCACCAACTTCTTCTGCTGCGCGACTCACGCCGGCCCGATCTTCCATACCGTCAGCTATGCCGTCACCTGCGGCATTCCGCTGCTGCTCGCCGTGTCGATCTACAGCGTTGAAGGGCTCGCGGGCCTGGCCGGCCGCATCGGCTTCGGCATCATGGGCGACCGCTTCGGCGCCCGGCGCGTGCTGGTGCTCGGCCTGCTGGTGCAGGCCTTCGGGGCACTCGGCTTCCTGCTGGCGCGCGACCTCAGCAGCTTCTATGCGGTGGCGGCTTTGTTCGGTTTCATCTACGCCGGCGTGATGCCGCTCTATTCGGTGATCGCGCGCGAGAATTTCCCGCTGCATATGATGGGCACCGTGATCGGCGGCATCGCCATGGCCGGCAGCCTCGGCATGTCGACCGGGCCGCTGGTCGGCGGGCTGATCTTCGACATCTTCGACAGCTACCGCTGGCTCTATGTCGGGGCCTGGGCCATGGGGCTGGGCGCGGTGCTGATCGCGCTCACTTTCAGGCCGCTGCGGCGACCGCAGGCGGTGCCCGTCGCGGCCTGACCGCCAATTGTCGACAGGGCCAGTTATCAACAGGGCCGGCCGGGACAGAACCCGCGCCGGCCCTGCAATTTTGCCGCCCGGACTGCTATAAGCCTGCCCGGAGCGCGCCTCTCGACTCGGCCGCCCGCAGGTAACGCAAGCAGGGATACGGGCCATGGCCGCCATCAAGAAAATCCTCCTCCTCGGCTCGGGCGAACTCGGCCGCGAATTCGTGATTTCGGCCAAGCGTCTCGGCGCCCATGTGGTGGCCTGCGATGCCTATGCCGGCGCGCCCGCCATGCAGGTGGCTGACGAGTTCGAGGTCTTCTCGATGCTGGATGGCGCAGCGCTCGGCGCTGCCATCGACAAGCACAAGCCCGATTTCATCGTGCCCGAAGTGGAGGCCATCCGCACCGAGGTGCTGAAGGACTACGAAGACCGCGGCCAGAATGTCGTGCCGTCCGCGCGCGCCACGCAGATGACCATGAACCGCGACCGCATCCGCGATGTCGCCGCCAACGAGCTCGGCCTGCCGACCTCGAAATTCCTCTATGCCGAAAGCCTGGAGGAGATGCGCGATGCCGTGGCCAAGGTCGGCATTCCCTGCGTGGTCAAGCCGGTGATGTCATCGTCGGGCAAGGGCCAGAGCACGGTGAAGGCCGAGGGTGATGTCGACAAGGCCTGGGACTATGCCGTGGCCGGCATGCGCGGCGACCGCAAGCGCGTGATCGTCGAGGCCTTCATCGATTTCGACTACGAGATCACCCTGCTCACCATCCGGACGCGCCAGGGCGTGATCTTCTGCCCGCCGATCGGCCACCGGCAGGAACGCGGGGACTATCAGGAAAGCTGGCAGCCGACGCCGATGTCGGACAAGGCCGTGGCAGAGTCGCAGCGCCAGGCCAAGGCGGTGGTCGACAATCTCGGCGGCTATGGCCTGTTCGGCGTCGAATTCTTCGTCAGGAACGACGAAGTGATCTTCTCCGAACTATCGCCGCGCCCGCATGACACCGGCATGGTGACGCTGATCTCGCAGAACCTGACCGAATTCGATCTGCATGCCCGCGCCATTCTCGGTTTGCCGATCCCGAGCATCACCCAACATGGCCCGGCCGCCTCGGCGGTGATCCTGGCGGACCGCGACAGCACCGATTTCAGCGTGGACGGCCTGGCCGATGCGCTGGGCTCTGCGCCTGCCGGCATCGATATCGACCTGCGCATTTTCAACAAGCCAACCACGCGGCCCTATCGTCGCATGGGCGTGGCGCTGGCGCTGGCCAAAAACGGTGACACCGATGCGGCGCGCAAGGCGGCCAGGGCGGCGGCCGACAAGGTGAAGATCAGCTACAAGGCCTGAGCGGAGGAAAACCCATGCCCATCACCCATCACAACCCCGACGGCCTGTCCAAGCCGACCGGCTATACGCATGTCACGGTGGTGACGGCCAACCAGCATGTGCATATCTCCGGCCAGGTGGCGCTGGATTCGAACGGCAATGTGGTCGGCAAGGGCGATATCGGCGCGCAGGCCGAGCAGGTCTACAGAAACCTCGAAATCGCGCTCGCCGCGGTCGGGCTGAACTTCTCGCATGTGTTCAAGCAGGTCACCTATGTGGTGGGCCTGACGCCCGAGCTGCTGCCGCCGGTGCGCGCGGCGCGGGCGAAGCGTTTCGGCGACGGGCCGTTTCCGGCCAGCACGCTGGTCGGCGTCACCGCGCTGGTGAATCCCGACCTGCTGATCGAGGTGGAAGTGATCGCGGCGGTCCCCGAGCCCGAAAATCCGCAACTGCCCTGATACTGCAGCGCCTTAATACCGCAGTTTGGGATACCAGTCGGTGCCGCGCCCGCCCGGCGTGAGGTCGAGCACCGACCACAGCACGCCGAGATCGGGTGAATCGCGCGGGTCCTGGCCGGGATCGGCCATCGCCTTGGTCATCTCGCTGGCCCAAAACAGCCGCACCTTGCCGCTGTCGTCGCGGCGATAGACGGTCAGCGCGGGATACTCGCCGTCCTTCTGCAGCAGGCCGAGATCGCTGGCATAGTCGTCGCCAACGGTCTGGATGAAATCGAGATCGCGCCAGCCGCGTTCCTGCGCGAACAGAAACTGGCGCTCTACTGTGCTGCGGCCGAGAATCTTCAGCGCCACGCGCTGCTTGATGTCCATCGCATTGCCGTTGACCGAACCGAGCAGGTTGGTGCACATCGGGCAGGGGCGGTCGCGTTCCGGCCCGTACATCCAGAAATAGGTGACCAGCGTATCCTTGTCGCCGAACAGGTCGGCCAGCCCGACCTCGAAACCGTTCTCGTCCCTGAAGCGGTAATTCTTTTCGATCACCGGGCCGGGCGGCAGGGCGCGGCGCTGCTCGACCAGCCGGGTGGCATGACGGCGGAATTCGATTTCCTCGGCCAGCAAAGCCTGCCGCGCCGCACGATAGTCGGTGCTTTCGCCGGGGAAGGGCGTCTTGGCCAGCCTGGCCAGGTCGGCAGCGGGGATCAGATCAGCCATGGTCGCGTCTCCTGCAGTGATGCCGCAGGATAAACACCGCGCCGCCCGCGCGGTTCCGCCGGAGATCAGACTGCGCCGTCAGTCGGGATCGGCAGAACGCGGCCGCAATGTTTGCAATGCACGGCATCGATGTCGTGAATGCGCAGCGCGCAGTCGGGGCATTCGAAGCGCACCTTGTTGGGCCGGAAAATGGCCTGCAGCAGCCGCAGGAACAGGCCGACGCCGACCATCATGATCAGCACCGACAATAGCCGCCCGCCCGGCCCGACCAGGGTGATGTCGCCGAAGCCGGTGGTGGTCAGTGTCGTGATGGTGAAATACAGCGCATCAACATAGGTGGTGATGGTGGCATTGATGTTGTGCTGGCTGACATAAACGAAGGAGGTCACGATGAAGATGAAGATCAGAAGGTTCAGACTGCGAAGAATGACATCTTCATGCAGGCGGAACCACAGCGAGCTGGCACGCAGGTCTTTCAGCAGATAGTAGGATCGCAGCAGACGCAGCGCGCGGAAGACCCGCAGGAAGGCAAGATTCTCCAGCAGCACCGGCAGGAACAGCGACGCAATCACTGCCAGATCGGCCATCGTGGCGAGGCTGAGCAGTTGGCGGCGGCGGTTCGGTTCGGCATAGAGCCGCAGCGCCAGTTCAAGCGTGAGCAGGACGCCCAGCGCGAAGTCGAGCGGCAGTATCCACCACTGGTCCTGTACGCTGGCGACCAGCACAAACAGCGCGATCGTGGTGATATCGAAAAACACCAGGCTGTAGCGGAAGCGGCGGGCCTCATGGCTTTCGCCGAAATACAGGTCCTGCAACCGGCGCCGGAAGCCCTGTCCGGTGGGGATCGGCCGTTCAGTGTTTTCCAGATCTGAGAACAGTTCCGACATCGCCATCAGTCTAGGCATTCAGGCCGGCTTGCACCAGCCCAGTCCGTTCCGGCAAAACTCCGTGCTTACTCTGGCTTGCGCGTTGCCCTCAGCAGGTTGTCGCGCACGCGCGCCACGGCCTTCTGCACCTGCGCAAATTCGTCCGGCGACAGCCCGGTGTCCTTTACCAGGCTCATGGTCATGCCCTTTTCGCGCAGGCGCCGGCCCTGCGGCGTCAGATGCACTCGCACCTGGCGCTCATCCTGCGGATCGCGCTGGCGCCTGACATAGCCCATCTCTTCCAGTTTCTTGAGCATCGGTGTCAGCGTGTTCGATTCCAGGAACAGCTTCTCGCCCAGCCCGCCGACGGTCTGGCCGTCCTCCTCCCACAGTGCCACGATGGCGATGTATTGCGTGTAGGAGGCGAGGCCGAGCTTTTCCAGGATCGGCTGATAGGCGCGGCCAAAGGCCAGATTGGCCGAATAGATGGAAAAACACATGAACTCGGTCAGTCGCCGCGACTGGGCCTTGGTGGCCTGGGCTTTGGTGATCTGGGCGCTCATGACGGCCTCCGGGACACAAAAAGGTGATCGCAATCTCAATATAGATCGTATCCGATTAAATCGGAAGGGGTTGACGTTGCGGCAGGCTGTCCAATATGTATCGCATCCGATTTAATCGGTACAGATAAATAAACCTTCCCCCAAGGACACCCCCATGACCCAGCTTCAGACTGTTCTCTACACCGCCAGAACCCGCACCACTGGTGGCCGCGACGGCGCCGCCCGCAGCGACGACGGCCGGCTCGACCTCCAGCTCTCCCAGCCTGGCGGCAAGGGCGCCGGCACCAATCCCGAGCAGTTGTTTGCTGCCGGCTGGTCGGCCTGCTTCATCGGCGCCATCGGCATTGCCGCCACGCAGCAGCGCGTGAAGCTGCCGGCGGGCCTGGCGGTGGATGCCGAGGTCGATCTCGGCAAGAGCGCGGCGGGCGATTACGGCCTGGCCGCGCGGCTGACGGTCAGCCTGCCGGGCCTGGATGCCGAGACGGCGCGGCGCCTGGTCGAAGCAGCGCACCAGACCTGTCCGTATTCGCGCGCCACGCGCGGCAATATCGACGTCACCCTGAACCTGGCCTGAGCGAGCGAACATGAAGTCGATAGAGAGCATCATCCCCTCGCGCCGGCATTTCATGAGCGCCGCTGCGATGGCCATGGCCACCGTGCAACTTGGCCTCGTGGTGTCAGCCCGGGCACAGCCGGGCAATACGCAGGCAGGGGTGGCCGGGCAGGGCAGCGCAGCGGGATTCGCGCCGCTGAAACAGGTCGATGCCGGCCTGCTGCGCGTGAGCTATGCGGAAGCCGGCCCTGCGGATGGCCCGCCGGTCCTGCTGCTGCACGGCTGGCCTTACGACATCCACAGCTTTGTCGAAGTGGCGCCGCTGCTGGTGCAGGCGGGACATCGCGTCATCGTGCCGTATCTGCGCGGCTACGGCGACACGCGGTTCCTGTCCGATGCCACGGTCCGCAATGGTCAGCAATCGGCGGTGGCGCTCGACATGATCGCCCTGATGGACGCGCTGCGCATCGACCGCGCTGTCGTGGCGGGTTTCGACTGGGGCGCGCGCACGGCCAATATCATGGCGGCGCTCTGGCCCGAGCGCGTGCAGGCGATGGTGTCGGTCAGCGGCTATCTGATCGGCAGCCCGGCAGCCAACCGCATGCCGCTGCCGCCGAAGGCCGAACTCGACTGGTGGTACCAGTTCTATTTCACCACCGAGCGCGGCCAGGCGGGCTATGAGAAATACCGCCGTGACTTCAACCGGCTGATCTGGCAGCTCGCCTCGCCGCAATGGCGGTTCGACGACGCCACCTTCGACCGCAGTGCGCAGTCCTTCGACAATCCAGACCATGTCGCCATCGTGGTGCACAATTACCGCTGGCGTCTGGGACTGGCCGAGGGCGAGGCGCGCTACGACGCGCTGGAACAGCGGCTGGCCGTGGCGCCGGCGATCGCCGCGCCCAGCATCACGATGGAAAGCGATGCCAATGGCGCACCGCATCCCGATCCGAAACTTTACGCGGCGAAGTTCACCGGTCGCTACGAGCATCGGCATGTCACCGGCGGTATCGGCCATAACCTGCCGCAGGAAGCGCCGCAGGCTTTTGCCCGGGCCGTGCTCGACGCTGCCCGTTTCTGACTGCGCTTCTGATCGGAGATCCGCATGACGCTCTTTGCTTTGGCTTACCTGGCCGGACTGTTCACCATCGTCACGCCCTGCATCCTGCCGGTGCTGCCCTTCGTGCTGGCGCGTGCGGATCAACCTTTCCGGCAGGGCGCGCTGCCGCTGCTGCTCGGGCTTGCGGTCGCTTTTGCTGCGGCGGCCAGCCTCGGTGCGGTCGCCGGGCACTGGGCGGTGGCGGCCAGCCATTACGGCCGCAACATTGCATTGGCCGGCATGGCGCTGTTCGGGCTCGCCATGCTGGTGCCGGCAGTGGCGACGCGGCTGATGGCGCCGCTGGTGAGTGCCGGCAATCGGCTGCTGCACCGGGTCGAGATGTACCGGTCGGCGCAGCGTGATGGCGGCAAGACATCGTCCGGCGCCTCACTGCTGGTCGGCATCGCCACCGGACTGGTCTGGGCGCCCTGCGCCGGCCCGGTGCTGGGCGTGATCCTCACCGGTGCCGCCTTGCGCGGCCCGGGCGCAGAAACCTCGCTGCTGCTGTTCACCTATGGCCTGGGCGCGGCGACGGCACTGGCGCTCGGCCTGCTGTTCGGCCGGCGTCTGGCCGCAGGTTTTTCATCGGCCTGGACCGACCGGCTACGCCGTGTCTCGGGTGCCGCGGTGATTGCCGGCGTGGCGGCGATCTGGAGCGGCCTCGATGTCGGGTTGTTGACGCGGCTGTCGTCGGCCGGCACGGCGCAGATCGAGCAATGCCTGCTGACCCTGCTGGGCAATGCGCGCGCTGCCGAGGCACAGCCCAAACCGCAGCCGCTCACCGGCCCGCTGGCGGCGCTGCTGCAGCCGCGTCCCTGGCTGAATGGTCCGGCGCTGCGGGCGGAAGACCTGCGCGGCAAGGTCGTGCTGGTGAATTTCTGGACCTATTCCTGCATCAACTGCCTGCGCCTGCTGCCGCATGTGCGCGGCTGGGCCGAGAAGTATCGCGACAGTGGCCTGGTGGTGGTCGGTGTTCATACGCCGGAATTCGCCTTCGAGAAGCGGATCGAGAATGTTGCGCGGGCGCTGCCCTCGCTCGGCATCACCTATCCGGTCGCGCTCGATAACGATTTCACCACCTGGCGCGCCTTCGGCAACCAGGCATGGCCGGCGCTGTATTTCATCGGCAGCGATGGCCAGATCCGGCAGCGCATCCTGGGCGAGGGCAGCGAGGATCGCGGCGAGAAACTGATCCAGCAGCTGCTGGCCGAGACGCGCGGTGCCGCCATGACGATGCCGCTCGGCACGGTGGCCGGAAATGGTGCGCAGGCGGCGCCGGATCTGCGCAATCTCGCTTCGGGCGAAACCTATATCGGCTACCAACAGACCAGCGGCTTCGCCTCGCCGGGCGGCCTGCATCCTGATACAGCGCAGCTTTATCAGGCGCCGGCGGCGCTGTCGCGCAACCGCTGGGGCCTGGACGGCAGCTGGACGGTGGGGGCGGAATTCGCAACCCTGCACAGCGCCGGCGGTGGCATCCTGCATCGCTTCCGCGCCCGCGACCTGCATCTGGTGCTGGCGCCCACGTCTGATGCCAATGGCGGCAGCCGACCGGTGCGTTTCCGCGTCACCCTCGATGGCGCAGCACCCGGCGCCGATCACGGTGCGGATATCGATGCGGAGGGCTGGGGCGTCGTGCAGGACAGCCGGCTGTACCAGCTGGTGCGGCAGTCCGGCACGGTGGGCGAGCGGACCTTCCGGATCGAGTTCGACGATCCCGGCATCCGCGCCTATGCCTTCACTTTCGGCTGAGCTGCGGGCGGCGGCAAAAGTCAGGATTGTGTATAAAGACAGGGACCGTCACGGCAAGCGAATCGGACCACGGATGCAACTGGACAGACCGGTCTTTATCGGCGGAACGGGGCGCTCCGGCACCTCGATCATGGCGAATCTGCTCAACAGCCATGCCGATTTCTGCCTGCCGGTCCATGAGAACAAGCTGATCGTCGAGCATGGCGGCCTCAGGGACATCGTGGAGAACCTGAGCGGCCGCTATGAGATCAATCGCTTGCACGCCATCATCCAGGGTTTCCTGTCGCGTGCGCAGCGGATGCAGCAGTTCGGCTTTCCTGTGCCGGAACTGAACCATCGCCTCAACCAGCTGCGCGACGGGCAGAAGCTCAACTTTCAGCAGGCTTTCGAGATTGTCCAGCGCGAGAATCCCGACATTCCCGGCTCGATCCATGCCATCGGCGTACGCTTCGGCATCGAGCATTATATCGCCTGCATCAATGCCTTTCTGCTGCGTGTTGTGGCGCATATCGCGCCGGATGGCATTGTCGGCGCCGATGGCCTGCTCAAGCCGTTCTTCGTGGCGAGGACTTTCACGCGCGAAGCGATCCTCGCCGAATGCGGCCGCTTCCTCGATGAGCTCTATGCGCAGCCGGTGACTGCAGCCGGAGCCTCGCGCTGGATCGACGATACGCCGCTGAATTTCGTCAACTTCGATTTTCTGCACGCGCTGTATCCGAAGATGAAGTTCATCCACATGATCCGAGATCCGCGCGATGTGGCATCATCCTTCATCAACCAGACCTGGTTCCCGTCCGATCAGCCCTTGGCCGTATCGGTCTGTGCCGCGATGATCCGCAGCTACCGCGCGCTGAAGGACAGCATTCCGGCCGACAGCCTGCTGGAAGTGCGGCTCGAGGATCTCGTGACTAAAACCGACGAGACCATGGCCACAGTTGCTGCTTTCCTCGAGGTCGAGAACCGCTTCGACACGAAAATGATTTCATCGGACAAGGCGAATATCGGGCGCAGCAGGGATTTCGATGCGGCACTCACCGGGGCGGTGAACCGCGAACTGGGCGACTGGATGCGCCTGCAGGGTTATCTGGAGTAAACACATGCCCGTCACCATCTACGGCATCAAGAACTGCGACACCATGAAGAAGGCCTTCACCTGGCTGAAGGATCGTGGCGTGAAGCATGACTTCCACGACTACAAGGCCAGCGGCATCGACCAGGCGCATCTGGAAAGCTGGTGCGGAGCGCTGGGCTGGGAGGCGGTGCTCAACCGTGCCGGCACGACGTTTCGCAAGCTGCCGGACTCCGACCGCGAGAACCTGACCGAGAAGAAGGCGATCGCGCTGATGATCGCGCAGCCCTCGATGATCAAGCGGCCGATGCTTGAATATGGCCCGGAAGGCAATAACCGCAAGGTGATGGCCGGCTTCAGGCCCGACGCTTACGCGGCGGCCCTGAAGCGTTAAATTCGTATATCCGGCCTGGCGCGGGGCGCGCCAAAAAAACGCCGCCCCCGGCAGAAACTGCTATGGTGCCTCCCAACAGCGACCGATACCGGCTGCTGGCGGGAGGGGAACTGTGGCATTCCACGATCCGGTCGAGATCGACAGCCGGGATTCGCGGGCGCAATTCACGCGCCTGCCGCTGGAGGAGGCCTTGGCCAATCCGGATTGCCGGCTGGCCATCGATCTGTGGCAGGTCAAGCGTGCCGGCCGGGTCATGCCGGCGCGCGCCGATTTCGACCCGGTCGAACTCAAGCCCATCCTGCCCCGGCTGATCCTGATCGACGTGATCAGCGACCCACCGGATTTCCGTTACAGGCTGGCCGGCACCATGAGCCGTGACCTGCGCGGCGTGGAAGTGACCGGACATTCCGTGCTCGACCTGGTGCCGCAACAGCATGGCCTGCGGCTGTGGAACGATCTCTGCGAAATGCAGCGCGAGCGCGCCCCGCAGTATCTGCAGATCAGCGTGATTGCCAGCACCGGCGAGCCGATGTCCTACCGCGTGCTGCGCCTGCCGCTGGGCGCCGATGGCGAGACCATGGACATGGCGATGGTGCTGCAGGATTACGGCAATGCGCTGCCGCTGTTACGCAAATATTTCGATGAGGCCCGCGGCGGCGGGCGCTAGACTTTTGCCACGCGAAGCCTAGCTGTAGGCCAGCGGTTACCGCTGACGTTTAATCCTTCGGAGATCAGAAAATGTCGCTCTCGATGTACCAGGCCTCGGTGCCGGTCTTTGCCCGTGGCCTGAGCATGCTGTCCAAGCTGCTGACCAAGGCCGAGGCGCATGCCGCCGCCAACGGCCTGTCGCCTGCCGACCTGCTGGAGGCGCGGCTGGCGCCCGACATGTATGCGCTCACCCGCCAGATCCAGGCCGCCTGCGATGCCGCCAAATTCGGCGCCGCGCGACCGGCCGGCATCACGCCGCCGAGCCATCCCGATACCGAGACCAGCTTTGCCGAACTGCAGGCGCGGATCAAAGCCGTGCTGGATTTCGTCAATGGTATCGGCGAGGCGGCCTTCGAGGGCGCGGAGACCCGCGCCGTGGCGCTCAAGACCGGCAGCGGCGAGCTGAGCTTCACCGGCCAGGACTATCTGACGGGCTTCGCGCTGCCGAATTTCTTTTTCCACGCGGTGACGGCCTACGACATCCTGCGTCACAAGGGCCTGCCGCTGGTGAAGCGCGATTTCCTCAATCTGGGGTGAGGCTCAGCGCGCCCGGATCAGCGCGCGAGGCCTTCGCGGAAGCTCTTGTAAAACGGCTGCCACCCAAGCGCGGTTTTGGCGCGCGCATTGCGCAGGCGGAAGGACGGAAAGCCGGCCGCGCCGCCGGGTGCCGGGGCCGGCTGGCCGAGGCTGGCGGCGATGAAGCCGAATACCTCGCGCCACTGCGCAGGCTGATCGTCGCAGACAATCAGCGTCTGGCGCGACGGCCACTTCTGCACCGCGGCGACGGTGGCGGCCGCCATGTCGGCGATATGCAGCAGAGAGACATAGTCGCTGCCGTCGCCCGGCATCTTCAGCTTGCCGGCGGCCGCACCCGCGAACCAGCGTTCGTCGAAGCCGGTGCCGGGGCCGTAGAACAGCCCGCCGCGCAGGATGATCCAGTCGAGGCCCGACGCCCGGATCGTGGCTTCCATCGCCTCCGCGGCATCCATCGCCTTGCTCGCGATGGTCTCGGCCGGCGGCGCATAGCGGTGGTCTTCATCGGACCAGTCCGCGCTGCCCGAGGCATTCAGGAAGCTGATGCTCTGCTGAATCACGCGCGAAACATTGGCCTGCTTACAGGCGGTGACGAAATTCGGCGCGCCCTCGACGCGCAGCCTGTCATTGGCGGCGAAGTCGCCACGCCCGCTCGGGCCGGGCAAGGATGTGGCGAGGTTGATCGCGGTGTCGCAGCCGGCGAAGGCGGCTGCCATCGATGCCGTGTCGAAGATATCGCCGGTGCAAACTTCAGCATTGCTGTCGCGCGCGATGCCGGCGGCTTCGGGACGGCGCACCACGGCGCGCACGGTATGGCCGGCCGCGATGAGGCGGGGAATCAGGTGGCGGGCATAGACGCCGTTGCCGCCGAGCACCGCAATAGACTGGGCCATGATGTCCTCCCGTGAGGAGAGGAGACTAGGCCGGCTTCGCGGCGGCGCTCAAGACTGTCGTAACGTCACTTCCCGTCCAGCCGGCGGGCGAAGATGACGCGGGGTTCTTCCTCGTAGCCGAGCGCCTCGTAGAAGGCACGCACCTTGTCGTTCTCGGGGCGCACCATCAGCATGACCTTGGGCACGCCGCGCTGCTGCAGCCAGCTTTCGGCAGCCGCCACCATGGCGCGGCCATGGCCACCCTTCTGCAGGGCCGGCTCGACCGCGAGATAGTAGAGCCAGCCGCGATGGCCGTCATGGCCGGTCATGATGCTGGCAATCACCTTGCCGTCGCGGGCGCCGACCAGGATGGTCGATTCCGGCCGCGAGATGCAGAAGCTGATATCGGTATCCGGATCGTTCCACGGCCGGGTCAGGCCGCAGGCCTGCCACAGCGCGATGACGGCGCTGCGGTCGGCTTCCGCAAACGGGCGGATCTGCATGGTCAGTGTTCCAGTTGTGCCGCGCGGATCGACTCGACGCGGATTTCCTCGGTCAGCCGCGCCTTGAAGGCGGCGAATTCGGGCGAGGTCTTCATCGTGTAATGGCGCGGATGCGGCAGATCGATGGCAATGTCGCATTTCACCTTGCCGGGCCGGGCCGTCATCACCAGCACGCGGTTGGCCATGAAGATCGCTTCGTCGATATCATGCGTCACGAACAGCACGGTCTTCTTGGCGGCTTCCCAGATGCCGAGCAGCAGTTCCTGCATCAGCGCGCGGGTCTGGTTGTCGAGCGCGCCGAAGGGTTCATCCAGCAGCATGATCTTCGGATCGTTGGCCAGCGCGCGTGCCAGCGCGGTGCGCTGCTGCATGCCGCCCGAGAGCTGCTTGGGGAAATGGTTCTCAAACCCCTTGAGGCCGACCTGGTTGATGAAATGGTCGGCGATCTCGGCCTGCTGCCTGTCCGGCACCTGCTTTTCGCGCAGGCCGAAGCAGATGTTTTCCCGCACGGTCAGCCAGGGGAACAGCGTGTAGCTCTGGAACACCATGCCGCGATCCGGGCCGGGGTCGCGCACGGCCTGGCCGTCGAGCAGTACCCGGCCGGTGGTCGGCTGGTCCAGCCCGGCGACGATGCGCAGCAGCGTGCTCTTGCCGCAGCCCGAAGGGCCCAGGATGGTGATGAAGTCGTTGTCCTCGACGCTTAAGTGGGTCGGTTCCAGCGCGCGGGTCGGCTCGCCGCCGCGCACGCCCGGGAAAATCCGGCTGACATTCTCGATGCGAAGCTTGCTCACTTGATGAAATACCAGGGATAGAGGCGCTCGTTGGCCTGCTTGAACAGGAAGTCGGAGACCAGGCCGATCAGGCCGATCACGAAAATGCCGAAGATCATCTGCCCGGTATCGAGCAGGCGCTGGCTGTCCATGATCATATGGCCGATGCCGCTCTGCGCGCCGATCAGTTCGGCGACGATCACATAGGTCCAGGCCCAGCCCAGCACGAGGCGCAGGGTTTCGGCGATCTGCGGCGCGGCGCCCGGTAACAGTACGCGCAGCACGATGCCGGCGCGTTTGGCGCCCAGCGTCTTGGAGGCCTCGACCAGATCCATGCGGCTGCCGCCGACAATCACGGCGACCATCAGCACGATCTGGAAGAAGGAGCCGATGACGATTACCGACAGCTTCTGCGCCTCGCCGACGCCGGCCCACAGGATCAGCAGCGGGATGAAGGCGGAGGCGGGCAGGTAGCGGGCAAAGGAAATGAATGGCTCGAAGAAGGCTTCGACACTCTTGAAGGCGCCCATCAGGATGCCGAGCGGCACGGCGAATACGGCAGCGATCACGAAGCCGCCGACCACGCGCCAGATAGTGACGCCGACATCCTTGGCAAAGCCGTATTCCGTGAACAGCGAAATGCCGGCCTGCGCTGCCTTCACCGGATTGGCGAGGAACAGCGGCGGCACGATGCCGCCGAAGGTGACTGCGCTCCAGCCGGCGAGGAAGACGACGAAAAAGAGAATCCCCAGGGCGGTACGCCGCCCCGGGGAAACAGGCTTAAGTGGATCGAACACTTATTGTCCTTAAGTCAGAGACTCACTTGATGCCGGTTTTCACTTGATGAACGTGTCATCGACCAGCGCCTTGAGGTCGGGGATCGCACGGATCACGCCGGCTTCGAGCTGGATGTCGGCGGCTTCCTTCATGAAGGTCTGCAGCTCGCCCTTGAAATAGGCCTGATTGGCGGCCTTGTCCTGCCAGGCGATATACGAGGCCGAGGTCGCGAACTGCTCGGCAGTCTGCTTCACCTTGGCGCCCATGATCTCGTTCGACTTGGCCGGTTCCTTCTTGATCATTTCCAGCGCGTCGAAGTAGCCGTTGACCACGCCCTGCACGATCTTCGGGTTCTTCTTGATGTAGTCGGGCTGGAAGGCGACCATGTCCACCACCACCGGATAATCCAGCGTGGTGATCAGGATCTTGCCGGCATTCGGCGCATTGCGCACCGACGACAGATACGGCTCATAGGTCAGCGCCGCATCATACTGGCCGGCGATGAAGGCCTGCGCCGCCGGCTGCGGGCCGAGCGTCGCGAACTGCACATCCTTGGGCGACATTCCGTTGCGCTTCATGAAGGCAAGCAGGGTGAAATACGGCGTGGTGCCGGCACCGTCGACGGCAATGGTCTTGCCCTTCAGGTCGGTGATCTTGTTGATATTGCCGCGCACAGCCAGGCCGTCGCCGCCCTTCGACTTGTCGAGCAGCAGCACCTGGGTCAGCGGCACGCCGGCAGCGGTCCAGGCGACGAAGGTGTCGACGGTGGTGGCAACCGCCTGCGTGGCGCCGGCGGCGACTGTCAGGTGACGCTCCTTCTGCGGGATGAACTTGATCTCGACATCCACGCCATGCTTCTTGAACAGGCCGGCCTCGGCAGCCAGCGTCAGCGGCGCAAAGCCGGTCCAGCCGCTCATGCCCAGCACGATCTTGTCCTGCGCCATGGCCGGCGCGGCGAGAAGGGCAGCTGCAGTTGCAATGCCCGCAATCAAAGTCTTCGTCATGTCCCGGAACCCCCGCTCTAGGTCTGAGCGAACAGCCATCATGGCCATTCGCAGCTGCACAATTTAAGACCGTGGCGCGAAAGCCGGCAAGTCAAATATGCATGTATAGACAAGTGAGCCTGCCCGCCGTACCGTGTTAGGATCGAACTGCCCACAAAACAGGCCCGATAAGCGCCAGGAGTTCCGCATGTCCTGCCGATTGCTGCCCGGGAAATTGCCGTTGCCGGAGATTGCCGCGCTGTATCGCGGGGGCCGGATCGACCTGGTGCTGGAGGCAGCGACGGTTCGCCCGGCTGTGGATAAATCGGCGGCGCTGGTCGCCGCGGCGGCCGCGGGCGACGCGCCGGTCTACGGCATCAATACCGGTTTCGGCAAACTCGCCAAGGTGCGCATTGCACCCGACCAGGTGGCCGAGCTGCAGCGCCGGCTGGTGCTCAGCCACGCCGTCGGCACCGGGCCTTTGCTGCCCGATGCCGTGGTGCGCCTGATCCTGCTGCTCAAGATCAATTCACTCGCGCAGGGCCTGTCAGGTGTGCAGTGGGAGACGATCACTGCATTGCAGGCGCTGCTGAATGCCGATGTGCTGCCCTGTATTCCGGCGCAGGGTTCGGTTGGCGCATCGGGCGATCTCGCGCCGCTGGCGCATCTGGTGCTGCCGCTGATCGGCGAGGGCAGGGTGCGCATTGGCGGCGTCGAAACCGATGCCGCTGAAGGACTGAAGCAGGCAGGGCTGACGCCGCTGCACCTCGGCGCCAAGGAAGGTCTTGCGCTGCTGAATGGCACGCAGGTGTCCACGGCACTGGCGCTGGCGGGACTGTTCGCCACCGAGGATGTCGTCGCCGCTGCGCTGGTCTGCGGCGCGCTCAGCACCGATGCCGCCGCCGGCAGCGACACGCCTTTCGATCCGCGCATCCATGCGGCGCGCGGCCAGCCGGGCCAGATCGCGGTGGCCGACCTGCTGCTGCATCTGCTGGAAGGTTCGGTGATCCGCGCCTCGCATCGCCAGGGCGACGAACGCGTGCAGGACCCTTACTGCCTGCGCTGCCAGCCGCAGGTGATGGGCGCGGTGCTGGATGTGCTGCGCAACGCCGCGGTCACGCTGGAGATCGAGGCCAACGGCGTGTCCGACAATCCGCTGGTGTTCGACGACGGCAGTATCCTGTCGGGCGGCAACTTCCATGCCGAACCGGTGGCTTTTGCCGCCGACATGATCGCCATCGCGCTGGCCGAGACCGGCAATATCTCGGAGCGCCGCACCTCGCTGCTGGTCGATCCGGTGCTCAGCGGCCTGCCGGCGTTTCTCGCACCAGACCCCGGCATCAACTCAGGTTTTATGATCGCGCAGGTGACGGCGGCGGCGCTGGCGTCCGAAAACAAGCAGCGCGCCCATCCGGCCAGCATCGATACGATCCCGACCTCGGCCAACCAGGAAGATCATGTCTCGATGGCCGCCCATGCGGGCTATCGCCTGCTGGCGATGGCCGAGAATGCCGCCGGGATTGTGGCGGTCGAATGGCTCTGTGCCGCGCAGGGCGTGGACCTGCGTGCGCCGCTGGTGACGTCTGACCGGCTGCTGATCGCGCAGGGACTGCTGCGCGCGCAGGTGCCGTTCATGGCGCAGGATCGCTATCTCGCGCCCGATCTCGCGGCCGCCAAGGCGCTGGTGCAGTCGGGCGAGTTGCGCAGGTTGCTGCCCGCACCGTTGCTGTACTGAGCGGCCTTACTTCGGCAGGTCCTTCGAGACAGCGCGGCAAAACGCCAGCGTCGCACCGAACAGGGTGAAGGCGCCGATGACAGCGGCGAGGAACAGGGTTTGCGCGAGCGGCATGGGAGACTCCTTTGGTGTCGCCTGAACACTGCCGGAAGCCTAGATCGCCCGCGCGCGTGCAACCTTGATCTCGATCAATCGTTCCGACTCGCGGCAGCCGTGATTCGCCGTGCAAATCAAGCCCGTTCTGCCGCAGTTGCGGCTTGTTTGCCGGCGGCGATATGGGTAACTGCTTTGACCGCTGCGGATCGTCCGATTCTGTATGGCGGGAACGATCCGCAGAAACTGGAGGGACTATGAACAAGGCTGATCTGATCGAAATCGTGCGCGACACCACTGGCGCCACCAAGGCTGCCTCGGGTGAGGCGGTCGATGCAGTCTTCGAAGCGATGGCCAAGTCGCTGAAGAAGGAAGGCGCCTTCACCATCGTCGGCTTTGGCACCTTCAAGGTGTCCAAGCGCGCCGCGCGCAAGGGCCGCAATCCGCAGACCGGCGAAACGATCAAGATCGCCGCGTCGAAGTCGGTGCGCTTCAAGGCCTCGGCCAATCTCAAGGGCCGGCTGTAAGAAATCTAAAAACAACGTCGCCCTCGGGCTTGTCCCGAGGGTGACGGAATAAAAAAAGCCGCAGATTGCTCTGCGGCTTTTTCTTTTGTGTCTGCTTCTAGTGCTTACGCCATATGCATCTTGAAGAAGGCCACCGCCTTGGCGAAGCCATCTTCCGCCTGTTCCTTGCGATAGCTCGGGCGGTAGTCGGCATGGAAGGCATGCGGCGTGTCGGGATAGACGTAGAAGACGTTGAACTTCTTGTTGGCGTCCAGCGCCGCGCGCATGCGGTCGACCGTGTCGTTCGGGATGCCCTGGTCGGCGCCGCCGTAGAGGCCCAGCACGGGGGCCTTCAGGTCCTTGGCGATATCGACCGGATGCTTCGGCGTCAGCTCGCTGGCAGCGCCGACCAGACGGCCATACCAGGCCACGCCAGCCTTCACCTTCGGATTATGCGCGCTGTACAGCCAGGTGATGCGGCCACCCCAGCAGAAGCCGGTGATGCCCAGCTTGCTGGCGTTGCCGCCGTTCTTCGCGGCCCAGGCTGCGGTGGCGTCCAGATCGGCCATCACCTGTGCATCCGGCACCTTGCCGGCCACGGCAACGGCACCCTGCATGTCGGTCACCTTGCTCATGTCGCCCTGGCGCGCATAGAGGTCGCCGGCAATTGCCTGGAAGCCCTGCTTGGCGAAGCGGCGGCAGGTATCCTTGATGTATTCGTGCACGCCGAAGATTTCCTGCACCACCAGGATGGTGGGGAAGGGACCGGCGCCAGCCGGCTGGGCGCGATAGGCCTTCATGGTGCCGCCCGGCACCGGGATGTCGACTTCGCCGGCGGTCAGGCCGGTGGCATCGGTCTTGATCGCGGTCTGGCCCATCACCGGACCCGCGGCGACGGTAAAGCCGGTGATCAGGCTGGTGGCCATGAAGCCGCGGCGGGAAAAGTCCACCTTCGGCATGAGACTGAGCAGATCGGCATTCATCGGGTTTTCTCCGGTTGCAGAATTGTTATGGGCCGACGGCGCGCAAGGTCTGACGAGACCGCGCGCGAGACGGCGCAGGATAGCGGCTGCGCCATGCAAGTGACTGATAAAAACTGCGTGAGAAAGACGCTGATCAGTTCAGCAGGCGCCAGAGCAGGGCGACCACGGCGAAGATCGCCAGCCAGATCGCGGCAAAGGCCAGTATCCGTGTGTTCTTCCACGGCAGGCGCAGCGCGGCCGGCAGAATCAGCAAGGCCGCCATTAAAATGGCGGCCAGCTGTAACCAATCCGAACCAGTCATGGAACGGGATATGGGGGAAACGATTACTGCGCCGCCGAGACCTTCTGGCCGCTCGGGCGCTGGCACTGGCGATACAGGCGGTCGGCTTCCGGCTCCTTGAAGGAGAGGAAACGCATTTCCAGGCCGCTGATCACCTTGTAGGACGGATGCTCCTGCGAGCTGGGGCCGGCATATTTCGCCGGCATCACCTGCACCACCGACATCACGCGGTCGGGGCTGATGCGCATCTCGGTGCGGCGGCCGTCGCTATGCTGCTCGGTGGCGCAGACGCGGCCGAGCTGGCTGTCGAAGGTCTTCACGCGATCATACAGCGGATCGGGATTGAATTCCGGCACCGTGTTGTCGCTCGCGGCCAGCAGGGCCGGGCGGTATTTGTGGAATTCGGCGGTGGCGGTCACCACGCTGCCATAGGGGAAGAAGAGTTCCAGGTTGTCGAGGCGGGCATGTTCGCCCATGCGGCCATCGACCACCGGCATCTCGATGATGCGCGTTGCCGACATGCGGGCGACATCGTCGTTGAGGCGGATCAGGCCGCTGGCGCTGCCGCCGCGCTCCTTGGCGCGTTCCAGCTCGAAGGGAATCAGGGCGGTTGGCTTCGCAGCTTTCTTAGACTGCGCCGAAGCGACTCCGGCGGCACTGGCGCAGATCACGATCGTGATCGCCGCAATCCAAAATCGGTTCATCGAAGCTCCCCCTCGGCGACGCCGTGTGGCGACACGGGCCGCAGCCCTCGGTTTGGCGAATGCGGCGGCAGATTAGGCGATTTCCCGAGTCTTGCCAAGAGTCTAAGTGTTATCAAAAGGTTATCAGAAAAATTGGGAGTCTTCCGGGCTTTGCTATCATTCGGCGATCCGGGTAAGGTACGCGCCGTTTTCGGTCCGTGTCGCGGACCGGGTGTGGCGATTCGTGTCTGCGGAGTTCGGTGTGGCCAATTTTATCGAGGAAGTTGACGAGGAAGTCCGGCGCGACAGGGCTGCAAAGGCCTGGAAACGCTGGAGCCCCTTCTTCATCGGGTTCGTGATCGTGATCCTGGCCGGCGTGGCCGGCTATGAGCTGTGGAAGGGCTGGCAGGCCGACAGGACCGCCGCCGCCGGCGCCCGGTTCAGCAGCGCACTCGGCCTGGCCCAGGCCGGCAAGAACACCGAAGCCGCCACCGCCTTCGCCGATCTCGCGCGCGGCGATGCCGCCGGCTATGCCCAGCTCGCCCGTTTCCAGCAGGCCGCCAACCTGATCGAGGCCAAGGATATCACCGGCGCCATCGCCGCCTATGACAACATCGCCGGCGACAGCCGTGCGACCTCCGGTTTCCGCGATCTCGCGCGCTACCTCGCCGTTTTCCATGGCCTGGACCAGCTGCCGCTCGACCAGGCGAAGCAGCGCCTGTCCGCCATCACCAGCGACAGCCCCTGGGCCGCCAATGCCCGCGAACTGGGCGCCATCGCCGAATTCAAGGCCGGCAACGTCGAGGAGGCGCGTCGCCAGCTCACCGCACTGGCCGACGATCCGCTGGTTCCGGCCGGCCTGCGTGGCCGCGCCGCCGAACTGCTGGCCGCGCTCGGCGGTCCGGTACAGTGATTTCTGGTCAGTAAACACGCAGGCATCGGGGCAGCACGAATGATCGGAACCTCCAAGCAGCGCCTCGCCATTCTCGTTGTGGTGACGTTAGGCCTTGCCGGCTGCGACACCATCGGCGGCTGGTTCGACGAGGAGCGGAAGGTCGAGGCCACCGGCGAGCGCATCTCGGTGCTGGCGTTTGACAGCCAGCTCGATCCCGATCCGCAGCTGGCGGAAACGCCGGTCGCGCTGCCCAAGCCGTGGCGCAATGCCGAATGGCCGCAGGGCGGCGGTTATCCCGGCCATGCCATGCAGCATCTCGAACTCGGCGAGACGCTGCGCACCGCCTGGACCGCCGATCTCGGTGAATCCGCCGACGACGAACAGAAGATCCTGTCGCAGCCGGTGATCGCCGGCGGCCGCGTCTTTGCCATGGATGCGGCGGCGAATATCAGCGCCTTTGACGCGCAGACCGGCAAGCGCCTGTGGCGCGTCAACCTCACGCCGCGCAAGGAAGACAGCGGCGCCACCGGCGGCGGTCTCGCCTGGCATGCCGACAGGCTGTTCGTCGCCACCGGCTACGGCGATGTCGTGGCGCTGGAGCCGGCCACCGGCCGCGCCTTCTGGGCGACGCAGCTCAAGCAGCCGATCCGCGGCGCGCCGACCGCAGATGCCGGCCGCGTCTTCGTCATCACCTACGACAACCAGATGCATGCGCTCGACATCGAGCGCGGCACGGAGCTGTGGACCCATACCGGCATTGCCGAGCAGGCCGGCTTCCTCGGCGCCGCCAATCCGGCGGTCGAGGGCAACACCGTGGTGGCGCCGTATTCGTCGGGCGAAATCCTCGCGCTGCGCGCCGATACCGGCGTGGTCGCCTGGGGCGAACAGCTGGTGCGCGCCAGCGGCCGCTTCAGCCAGGCCGGCGCCCTGAACGACATCAATGGCCGCCCGGTGATCGACCGCGGCCGCGTCTACGCCGTCAGCCAGTCGGGCCGTTTCGTGGCGCTCGACCTGCGCACCGGCGAGCGCGTGTGGGAACGCGTGATCCCCAGCATCCAGACGCCCTGGGTCGCCGGCGAGTTCATCTATGCCATCACCATCGATTCCGAGATCATCTGCCTGTCGCGCCGCGACGGCCGGGTGAAGTGGATCCGCCAGCTGCGTCGCTACGAAGACCCCAAGGCGCGCACCAACAAGGGCGTGATCACCTGGTGGGGCCCGGTTCTGGCCGGCGACCGCCTGCTGGTCGCCTCCAGCGACGAACGCATGCTGTCGATCTCGCCCTATACCGGCGACCTGATCGGCGCGATGAGCCTCTCCGACAAAGCGGCGCAGCCGCCTGTCGTGGCTGACGGCACTGTTTATATCGTGACGGAAGATGCGCGGCTGACGGCGCTGCGTTAAAAAGTAGAGATCATGACCGCTAAAGTAGCCATTGTCGGCCGGCCCAATGTCGGCAAGTCGACGCTGTTCAATCGTCTGGTTGGCAAGCGCCTCGCCATTGTCGATGACACGCCGGGCGTGACGCGCGACCGGCGCGAAGGCGCCGCCATGCTCGGCGACCTGGAATTCACCGCCGTCGACACCGCCGGCCTGGAAGACTCCGACGTCGAGAGCATGACCGGCCGCATGCGGCTGCAGACCGAGGCGGCCGTCTTTGAGGCCGATGCCGTGCTGTTCGTGATCGATGGCCGCGCCGGCATCACGCCGCTCGACTCGCATTTCGCCAACTGGCTGCGCAAGCAGAAGACGCCGGTGATCCTGGTCGCCAACAAATGCGAAGGCGGCGCGGGCAAGAGCGGCGTGGGCGAAGCCTATGCGCTCGGCCTGGGCGATCCGCTGCCGGTCTCGGCCGAGCATGGCGAGGGCATGTATGACCTGGCCGTGGCGCTGATCGAGCATATCGGCGGCCGCACCGGCGGCGCGCTGGGCGATGACGGCGACGAGCTTGATCTGGTCGAGGTCGATATCGATCTCGATCCGGAAAACGAAACCCCGCTGATCGACGATCCCGCCAAGCCGATCCAGCTCGCCATCGTCGGGCGTCCGAATGCCGGCAAGTCGACCCTGGTGAACGCGCTGATCGGCAGCGACCGCCTGCTGACCGGGCCCGAGCCCGGCCTGACCCGCGACGCCATCGCCATCCAGTGGGAGTATGACGGCCGCAAGGTGAAGCTGGTGGATACCGCCGGCATGCGGCGCAAGTCGCGCGTCGAGCAGAAGCTGGAAAAGCTGTCGGTCGCGGACTCGCTTCGCACCATCCGTCTCGCCCAGGTGGTGGTGCTGGTGCTGGACGGCGCGCTGGGCTTCGACAAGCAGGACCTCACCATCGCCGATCATGTGCTGAACGAAGGCCGCGCGCTGGTCATCGCCATCAACAAGTGGGATGCGGTGGACGATCGCGCGCTGGCGCTGAAGGATATCGAGGACCGGCTGGAACGCTCGCTGCCGCAGGCGCGCGGTGTTCCGGTTGTGACGCTCTCTGCATTGACCGGCCGGCATCTCGACCGCCTGCTGCCCGCCGTGATGCAGCAGTACAAGCGCTGGAACACCCGCATCTCGACCTCGCAGCTCAATCGCTGGCTGAGTGAGATGACCCAGCGCAACGCGCCGCCGCTGGCCGGCGGGCGCAGCGTCAATATCCGCTATGCCACGCAGGTGAAGGCGCGGCCGCCGACGGTGGCGCTGTTCGCCCCGCGCGCCGAATACATCCCGGAATCCTACCTGCGCTACCTGATCAACGGCCTGCGCGAGCATTTCGACCTGCAGGGCGTGCCGGTGCGCATGCATCTGCGCAAGGGCAAGAATCCCTTCGTCAAAGACGACTAATCGCAAAGATTGACAATCGCGACAGCGCGGCACAGCCTTGCCCTCATCTTACACGGGGGGAACAGGCCATGATGCTCGACTGGAACGACTACCGCCGCCAGCTCAAGACCACGATGGGCGAGATCGCCAGGCTCAGCCCCGGCACGATGGACGGCTATCGCACCATGGCGACGGCCTATAAAGACAGCGGTCATCTCGATGCCAAGACGCGCGAGCTGATGTCGATCGCGGTCGGCGTCGCCCTGCGCTGCGATGGCTGCATCACCGTGCACACCGATGCGGCGATCCGCCATGGCGCGACGAAAGAAGAGATCGCCGAAGCCTGCAACGTGGCAATCGCGATCAGCGCCGGCGCGGCGCTGGTGTACTCCGCCCGCGCGCTCGATGCGGTGGCGCAGCATCCGACCGTGCAGGCGGCTGCAGCCAAGAGCGAATAAGGGGGAATAAGCCATGTCTCTCATCGCAAACATTGCCGTCGCGCTGGTCGCCGTGCTGCATGTCTGGATCCTGGTGCTGGAGATGTTTCTCTGGACCAAGCCGGCCGGACTGAAGGCCTTCCGCAACACGCCCGAGAAAGCGCGCGACACGGCGGTGCTCGCCGCCAACCAGGGGCTTTACAACGGGTTCCTCGCCGCCGGGCTGGTGTTCGGGCTGCTCTATCCGTCGCTCTTCGCAGGGGGCGAACCCGCCGCGCTGCATATCAAGAGCTTCTTCCTCGCCTGTGTGGCGGTGGCCGGCGTCTATGGCGCGGCGACGGCGGCGAAGAAAATCCTCTACATCCAGACCGTGCCTGCCGCGATCGCGCTGGCGCTGCTGTGGCTCTCATAGTCGTCGTCCCCGGGCTTGACCCGGGATCTCATGCCGGACGGAGAAAGACCCTCGGATCAAGTCCGAGGGTGACGGAGTGGGGTTGCGTGCCGGCGGTGATCGCGCTGGCGTTGCTGTGGCTGGGGTAGGCAGGACGCTGCAACTTTAAAACCGTCATCCTCGGGCTTGACCCGAGGATCTCATGCCGGATGGAGAAAGACCCTCGGGTCAAGCCCGAGGGTGACGTAATAAGTAGATGACGAAACGGCGGACACTTCGGCCACCGCCGAAGCATTCGCCTGCCGCCGCCTGCCATACTCCGGGCATTGAAAATCACAAAAAACACCGGAGCCGCCCCGTCATGTCCTTCCCCGTTGCCTTGCCCTTCGAGCCCGTCCTGCTGCTCTGGGTCGGCGCCGTCTTTTTGCTCGCCGGCATGGTGAAGGGCACCATCGGGCTCGGCCTGCCCAGCATCTCGCTCGGGCTGCTCGCCGCCACCATGGACCTCAGGCTGGCGATGATCCTGCTGCTGGCGCCCAACGCGATCACCAATCTGTGGCAGGCCTTTGTCGGCGGGCATTTCAGGATGCTGCTGAAGCGGCTCTGGCTGTTCCTGCTCTGCGCCGCCGTCGCCATCTGGCTCGGCAGCGCCGCGCTCGAACTCGTCGATGCCAAGGCGCTCGGCGCGCTGCTCGGGCTGCTGCTGGTGGTCTATGCCTTGCTCGGCTTGGCTCGTCCGCCGCTGTCGCTGCCGGCACGGCATGAAATCTGGGCGGGACCTTTAGTGGGCGGCATCAACGGCGTGCTGACCGGACTGACCGGCAGCTTCGTGGTGCCCGGCGTGCCGTATCTGCAGGCGCTGGGCCTGACGCGCGACCAGCTGGTGCAGGCGATGGGCATGCTGTTCATGGCCTCCACGCTCGGGCTGGGCGCATCGCTCGGTGGCCGCAACATGCTGAGCCTCGACCTGCTGCTGCTCTCGGGGCTGTGCGTGCTGCCGGCCCTGCTCGGCATGGTGATCGGCCAGCGCCTGCGCGACCGCCTGTCGGAAGCGGCGTTCAGGAAAGCCTTCTATGGCGCGCTGCTGCTGCTCGGCGGCTATATCGTGGCGCGCTGGCTGCTTCAGTAATAGCGCGCGATCACCGGATGACCGGAAGCGGCAGGCGGCGCGGCCGGCCGTTTGTCGGCGGCATCATGGCTGCGGTCGCTCAGCACCTGGCAGACCTGCACGCGAAACCAGGAAAAGAACTCGGCATGGCCGGCTTTCTTGGCTGCCGCATGCTGGCGGTCGCGCGCCCAGAGTTTCACGGCGTCTTCTGACTCGTATTCCACCAGCGTGACGCGTTCGCCATCGGCGGCGGTATAGGCCTTGTGCGCGACATAGCCGGGCACCGCCATCGCCAGCGGGCCGATCTGCTGCGCCATGGCGGCGTAAGATTCAGTGGCTTCGGGCCGCAGGCGGCTGCGGAAGGCGACGAGGATCATGGGGAGGCTCTTTTCGGGTTGGTCTGCAACGACGCGGCGGATATTGCCTTTGGCCGCATATCCCGTAAAATGAATAATACTGATCATATTGATCTCTAAACGAGATATGGAAAATGGACCTGACCGACCTGCATGTCTTCCGCACCGTGGTGGAAAGCGGCGGCATCACGGCGGCGGCCAACCGGCTGCATCGCGTGCAGTCGAATGTGACGGCGCGCATCCAGAAACTGGAAGAGGACCTCGGCACGCAGCTGTTTGTGCGCGTCGGCAAGCGGCTGCAGATCACGCCGGCCGGCCGCACGCTGCTGGACTATGCACACCGCCTGCTGGTGCTGGCGGACGAAGCCCGCAACGCCGTGCAGACGGATGCGCCGCCGCGCGGCCTGCTCACGCTCGGCACGATGGAAAGCACCGCCGGCGTGCGCCTGCCCGGGCCGCTGGCCGAATATCATCGCAGATATGCCGAGGTGCGCGTCGAGCTGCATACCGGCTCGCCGCGCGAGCTGATGGCGAAAGTGCTGGCGGGCGAGAGCGATGCAGCCCTGGTGGCCGAACCGGTCAGCGATGCGCGGCTCAGCTCATTGGCCGTGTTCGACGAGGAACTGGTGCTGGTCACAGTTGCCGATCATCCAGTCGTGCGGAAACCCGCCGACCTGCGTGAGGCGAGCGTGCTGGCGTTTCATCCCGGCTGTCCGCATCGCGAGCGGCTGGAACGCTGGTTCGGCCAGGGCGGGCGCGAGATCGCGCGCACGGTGGAGCTGGCGTCGTATCACGTGATGCTCGGCTGCGTGGCGGCCGGCATGGGCGCGGCGCTGATGCCACGCAGCGTGCTGGATGGCTATGCCGCGCGCAGCAAGCTGCGCGAACACAAACTGCCGGCGCCGTTCCAGCGCGCGAAGACGCTGCTGGTGTGGCGCAAGGACCAGCCGCAGGCGAAGGTGAGCGCGCTGGCGGAGATTCTCACGAAGCGGAAGAGGGTGGCGTAATATGCGATCAACGCCGCGTAACCGTCATCCTCGGGTTTGTCAATGTTCTGAATTGCAGATGGACCATCGAGGCAAAGCGAAGCTAAAGTGTGACTGACAGCCACACTTTGGACGATTCCATCATGTCTGATCCCCTTGATATGCGGCCTGCGTTGCAGGTGTTTTTCCCTTACATGCATAACCGACAAGCGGAAGTGCAAAAGCGCAATGGCCGCTTTGTCCACTACACAAACGCTGATGCGGCAATGAGTATTTTGCGTAATAAAGAAGTGTGGATGCGAAATTCGACTTGCATGAATGATATCATGGAAGTGGAGCATGGAATGAATTGTGTGGCCGCGGCCTATAATAAGGGGAGTAATGGAAAGCGATTTCAGGTTGCCTTAGACCATCTTTTCGATGGTCTATCGAAAGAATTACAAACTTTTTATAACGATTGGCGTGATCGTCTTCGCACCAGCACATATTTCACATGCTTCTCTGAACACTACGATACCGAGGATACTTTTGGCCGCCTCTCCATGTGGCGCGGATACGGCGGCGGCACAGGAGTTGCCTTTGTTATGAACGCCGCTCCGTTTTTTAACGAGAGTGATGTTTTCCACGCATACACGAGCCCTGTCGCTTATCTCAGCGATTCGGAATTTGATGCTGAGTTCAAAATAGTTGTGGATGGAATAGAAGAAAATATTGATCTGCTCCGCCCATACGGCCGTGAAGCCATAAAAAATATGGCGTTTAATATGCTCATGTTTGCTGCCCTGTGTACCAAGCATCCCGGATTTTGGGAGGAACGCGAATGGCGAATTCTTTTTAACCCGATGTACAGTCCCTCCAATGTATTGCTGAGGGACGTAAGAGTGATTGCTGAGGGACGTAAGAGTGATCGCGGGTGTTCCTCAGCCAGTTTACAAGATTCCGTTAAGGAATTTTCCTGACCAAGGTCTTACTGGTATAGAAATACCTGAGTTGATTGATCGCATCATTATTGGGCCGTCTGATTATCCTGCTGCCCTTTACGACGCATTTATCATTTTGCTTAAAGAGGCCGGGGTAGAAGACGCTTACAAGCGAGTGTTTATCTCGGACATTCCGTTGCGCCGATAATTTTCTTCAATCTCTCCAAATCCTTCTTCACCCACTCCTCATCACGCTTCCACGTCGCATCATCCATGCCGGGCTGGCGGAACAGCGTCAGCACAAGCTCCGTGCTGTCGCCATTCGCCATCGCGCGCACCGGCATGATCACCACGCTGCCATCGGGCAGTGTCACGCGGTGATCCAGAATCCCGAAAGCATTCGGCGGCGTGAATACAATCGTCACCACGCCGACGCCGTCCTGTTGCGCGGTCCAGACATCGCGTGCGGCATCGAACTGCATCTCGCCCAGGCCGCTGGCCCAGAGCGTCCAGTTCGCCGGGTCGGACAGAAACGCATTCACCCGTTCGAAGGGTTGCGGGATCGAGACAGACAGGTGCTTGCAGGGCAGGGCCGCTGTCGCCGTTTTCACCATGGGTCGTCCTCCGCTTGCCGGATTACAGAGTTCGTGATATGTTCTCATAAGGCGGCGCGCCTGTCCAGCCGTGGCGGCTGCCGCTGAATACCTATGTATGCGATAGCTCACGTTAGCCGGAGCGAAGCTCTACGAACCGCCACGAACGCCAGGGAACCGCCACGAACATCAGCGAACCGCCACGAACCGCCACGAACCGCTACGAACCCGAACGAAGCAAAACGAACACCCACGAACCCGAATGGACCTCACTTGGCCCCGAATAGACCTGACTCAGCATCAAATAGACCTCACTCAGCCCCCACCGGGCCTCAGTCGAGCCGGATCGAGCCGCCGGGAAACAATCCTGACCCGGAGGATCTTGTCGCCCCAGAGCTTGCCGCCTCTGAGCTTGCCGCCTCTGAGCTTGTCTGGCGGGGTTCGGGCGCTATAGTCCGCCCCGCCGCATAAGGACCGCCGCCGCCAGATGACCGCCGCCGACCAGACCACCGCTTTGAACTCGCTGGGCTTCGCCAAAGCCCCGGGCGAGACGCGCGTGGTCGTCGCCATGTCGGGCGGGGTGGATTCCTCCGTGGTCGCCGGGCTGCTCAAGCGCCAGGGTTACGATGTCATCGGCATTACGCTGCAGCTCTACGATCATGGCGCGGCGATTGCGAAAAAAGGCGCCTGCTGCGCCGGGCAGGATATCCACGATGCGCGCATGGTGTCCGAGCGTCTCGGCATTCCGCATTACGTGCTGGATTACGAAAGCCGTTTCCGCCAGGCGGTGATCGACGAATTCGCCGACAGTTACGTGCGCGGCGAAACGCCGATCCCCTGCATCCGCTGCAACCAGCGCGTCAAGTTCCGCGACCTGCTGGAGACCGCGCGCGATCTCGATGCCGACTGCCTCGCCACTGGCCATTATGTGCAGCGCGTGCTGGGCGATGACGGGCATTCGCAGCTGCTGCGCGGCGCCGATCCGCGCCGCGACCAGAGCTATTTCCTCTACACCACGACGCAGGCGCAGCTCGACTACCTGCGCTTCCCGCTGGGCCATCTGGAAAAGCCCGAGGTGCGCAGGCTGGCCGAAGAGTTCGGGCTGATCGTGGCCGACAAGCCGGACAGCCAGGATATCTGCTTCGTGCCCAATGGCGATTACGCCAGCGTGGTGAGCAAGCTGCGGCCTGAAGCGGCCGAGCCGGGCGAGATCGTCGATGTGCAAGGCAATGTACTTGGCAGACACGACGGCGTGATTCATTTCACCGTGGGCCAGCGCAAGGGCATTGGCATCGCAGCAAGCGAGCCGCTGTATGTCGTGCGCCTCGATGCGGCGACGCGGCGCGTCGTGGTCGGTCCGCGCGAGGCGCTGGCGCGCAAGGTCGTCGGTTTGCGCGAACTCAACTGGCTCGGCGGCGCGATCCCGGCCGAGGGACTCGATGTGACCGTGAAGCTGCGCTCGGCGCAGCCGGCCGTTGCCGCGAGAATATTCGCGGCCAGCGAAAAGGGGACCGCACGGCTGGAACTCTATTCGGCCGAATACGGCGTCGCGCCCGGCCAGGCCGGCGTGGTCTATGGCGGCGAACGACTGCTCGGCGGCGGCTGGATCGCACGGGCGGAGACGCTCGCGGGGGCCGAATTAGCCGCTTGAAAACAACGACTTGTCCCGCGCTTGACAGATCGGGGCTCTGCCCGTATTTCATGCGCCTCCCGGGGCCGACATGCTCGGTGGCGGGACGTTTAGTGTGGCTGGATAGCTCAGTTGGTAGAGCAAGGGACTCATAAGCCCTGGGTCGGCGGTTCAAATCCGCCTCCAGCCACCACTAAAACCTTTCTATTCGCTCCGGCCAATAAGACGGTACGCATCTTGCTACGTCACTGGTAAACGCCAGTCCGCCGCAGCCCCGTGACCCCAGTGATCCGTATCCTTCTCATCGACGAAGACCCAGACCGCGCCGTCGTGCTGGCCGAGGCGCTGCAGGGCAAGGGCTATACGCTGGTGGCGCAGCTGGCGCCGCGCGAGCTGTCGGCCAAACGCGTGCAGGAAATCGCGCCCGACGTGATCATCGTCGACATGGAAAGCCCCTCGCGCGACACCATCGACAGCATGCGCCAGATCAATGCCGACGAGCCGCGCCCGATCGTGATGTTTGTCGACCAGTCCGACGACACGATGATCCAGGAAGCCATGCAGGCCGGGGTTTCCGCCTATATCATCGACGGCATGAACCCCAAGCGGGTGAAGCCGATCATCGATGTCGCCGTCGCGCGTTTCCGTGAATTCCAGGCGCTGCGCGACGAGTTGAAAAAGACCAAGGCCACCCTATCTGAACGCAAGCTGATCGAGCGCGCCAAAGGGCTGCTGATGCGCGAGCGCAAGATCGGCGAAGACGAGGCCTATGCGGCGCTGCGCAAGCTCGCGATGGACCGCCAGCAGCGTCTGGTCGATGTGGCCGAAGCGCTGCTGGCGTTTGCCGACGTGTTGAAGAAGAAGTAGGCAGGCCGCCCGGGCATCCGCCTGAAATTTGTGCAGTGCGGCATATCTGCCCCGAATCGTGCAGCCGCGCCATCCCCCTGAAAAATCTCGCGAAACCGCCCATGCTGCACTGCGGCAGGCTGTGGCACGCTTCCTGCTAAACAGAGTGTGAACCTCCCGCTGCAATGGCGCAGCGGGATTGACCGGATCCTCCAGGCAAAAGCCTCCCCAGGTTTGCGCAAGAGTGCCCGGTCCCGGACTGGACAATGGCGTCCCGCGATACGGCCTCTTCCGAGGCTGCTGTCGAGGGGCGCTTTTTTATTGGCCGCAACGACGGCCGCAACAGGGAAGAGGGGACCAGCAGGATGAAAAAGTTCAATCGTCGCCAGGTGTTCAAGGGTGCCGCCGGCACCGCCGCATTGTTCGCCGCCGCCCGGCTGCAGCTGCCCGGTGGCGCCTTTGCGCAGGCCGCGGGCCCCGAAGTGAAGGGCACCAAGCTCGGCTATATCGCGCTGACCGATGCCTCGCCGCTGATCATCGCCAAGGAAAAGGGCATGTTCGCCAAGTATGGCCTGCCCGACATGGTGATCGACAAGCAGGCCTCCTGGGGCGCGACGCGCGACAATATCGAACTCGGCGAAGCCGGCGGCGGCATCACCGGCGCGCATATCCTCACCCCCATGCCGTATCTGATCTCGTCGGGCAAGGTCACCAAGGGCAATGTGCCGGTGCCGATGTATATCCTGGCGCGCCTGAACCTGAACGGCCAGGGCATCTCGGTGTCGAGTGCCTATGCCGGCATGAACGTGACCAAGGATGCCACGAGCTTCGGCGCTGCGCTGAAGAAGGCCAAGGCGGGCGGCAAGGAAATCAAGGCAGCCATGACCTTCCCGGGCGGCACGCATGATTTGTGGATCCGCTACTGGATGGCGGCGGCCGGCATCGACCCCGACAAGGACATCTCCACCATCGTGGTGCCGCCGCCGCAGATGGTGGCCAACATGAAGGTCAACGCGATGGAGGCCTTCTGCGTCTGCGAGCCGTGGAACCTGCAACTCATCCACCAGAAGATCGGCTTCACCGCGCTGATGACCGGCGAGCTGTGGAACGACCATCCCGAAAAGTCGCTCGGCCTGCGTTCCGACTGGGTCGACAAGAATCCGAAGGCCGCCAAGGCGATCCTGATGGCGACCATGGAAGCGCAGCAGTGGTGCGACAAGCTCGAGAACAAGGAAGAGATGTGCAAGATCGTCGGTGGCCGCGACTGGTTCAAGGTGCCGGTGCCCGACATCCTCGACCGTGCCAAGGGCATCATCGACTACGGCGACGGCGGCCGTAAGGTGACGGCCGACGTGAACAATCCGCTGATGATGAAGTTCTGGCGCGGCAATGCCTCCTATCCGTATCAGAGCCATGACCTGTGGTTCCTCACCGAGGATATGCGCTGGGGCTACCTGCCGACCGATTTCGACGCGAAAGGCCTGATCAAGAAGGTCAACCGCGAAGACATGTGGCGCGAGGCGGCCAAGTCGCTGGGCACCAGCGACGCCGAGATTCCGAAGTCGGTCTCGCGCGGCAAGGAAACCTTCTTCGACGGCAAGGTCTTCGATCCGGCGGATCCGATGGCCTACCTGAAGAGCCAGGCGATCACGCGGGTCTGAGCCGATGTCCGCGCATGACAAGGAGCTGTCCATGGCCGTCAAGACCGATGTACTGACCAAGGCAGAAATGGGTGGCGAGAGCATTCTCGCCACCCTGCTGCCGCGTGTGGTGAGCGGCGCGAAATTTGTCGCCGCGCGCGTGCTGCCGCCGCTGCTGTTCCTGGCGCTGGCCATCGCGGTCTGGGAAATCGCCTGTTCCAGCCCGAAGGCGACGCTGCCGCCGCCATCCAAGGTGATCGCCGATACCTGGGAACTGATCATCGATCCCTTCTACGACAAGGGCAATCTCGACAAGGGCCTGTTCTGGCACCTGGCGTCCAGCCTCAAGCGTGTGGCGATCGGCTTTACACTGGCGTCCGGCATCGGTATCGCGCTCGGCGTGCTGATCGGGCAGTCGACACTGGCTTTCCGCGGCCTTGATCCGATCTTCCAGGTGCTGCGCACTGTGCCGCCGCTGGCCTGGCTGCCGCTGTCGCTCGCCGCCTTCCGCCATGCTGATCCTTCAGCAATCTTCGTGATCACGATTACGGCGATCTGGCCGATCATCCTCAACACCGCGGTCGGTATCCGCAACATCCCGCAGGATTACCGCAATGTCTCGCGCGTGCTGCGGCTCAACGGTTTCGAGTTCTTCTTCAAGGTGATGCTGCCGGCGACCGTGCCGTTCATGTTCACCGGCCTGAAGATCGGCATCGGCCTGAGCTGGCTCGCCATCGTCGCGGCCGAGATGCTGATCGGCGGCGTCGGCATCGGCTTCTTCATCTGGGATGCCTGGAACAGCTCGCTGATCAGCGAGATCATCCTGGCGCTGATCTATGTCGGTCTGGTCGGTTTCATGCTCGACCGCCTGATCGGCTTCATCGGCAACCGCGTCGGCGGCTATTCGGCCCAATAGGACGAGAGGGCAAGATGCCGCGTCGCACAGTCAAAACGAAGATGGTGGGGGGTGCAGCGAAAGCTGCGGCCCCCACGGACATGCGGATCGGCTTCATTGCGCTGACCGACTGCGCGCCGCTGATCGTGGCCAAGGAGAAGGGTTTCTTCGAGCGCCACGGCCTGAATGTCACGCTGGTGCGCGAACCCAGCTGGGCCAACATGCGCGACAAGGTGGCGCTCGGTGCGCTGGATGCCGCCCATATGCTGGCGCCGATGCCGCTGGCCGCCACACTGGGCGCCGGCGGCTGGAAAAAGCCGCAGATCACGTCCTTTGTGCTCAACCTGAACGGCAATGCCGTCACCATCTCCACGAAACTGTGGAACCGCCTGGTCGATGCCGAGCCGGCGCTGGCGCATGATCGTCACGAGGCCGGCAATGTGCTGCGCCGGCTTATCGCGGCCGACCGCAATGCGGGCCGGCCGCAGCTCACTTTTGCCACCGTGTTCAATTTCTCTTCGCACCAGATCCAGCTGCGCTACTGGCTCGCCTCGGCCGGCATCGACCCGGATCGCGACGTGCAGCTGGTGATCGTGCCGCCGCCGCAGATGACCGATCGTCTGGCAGCTGGCGAGATTGACGGCTTCTGCGTCGGTGATCCGTGGAACTCGCTGGCCGTGCTGCGTGGCGTTGGCCGCATCCTGATCTCGGGTTATGAGATATGGAACAACCGCGTCGAGAAGGTGATCGGCACCAACCGCGACTGGGTCGAGCGCAATCCGCTGACGCACAAGCAGATGCTGATGGCGCTGATCGAGGCGGCCGAATGGCTCGACCGGCCGGAGAATCGCCTCGAAGGCGTCGAGATCATGGCGAAGCCCGACTATATCGGCCCGGAAGCCGCCGAGGCGATCCGCCTCAGCATGCTGGGCGTGGTGCGCTACGGTCTTGATACCGCGCCTGAGCATATGCCGGACTTCTTCGTCTTCAACCGCTACAGCGCCAACTTCCCCTGGCGCAGCCAGGCCGAGTGGTATCTGACCGAGATGCGGCGCTGGAAGCTGATCGATCCCGCCACCGATATCGCCGCCACCGCCGACGCCGTCTACCGCACCGACCTCTATCGCGAAGCCGCCGCCGCGCTCGACAAGCCGTTCCCGCTGATCGATCGCAAGCCGGAAGGCCTGCATGCCGGCCCCTGGACCCTGGCGCAGGCCAGCGCGCCGATCCCGATGGGCGCCGATCTCTTCTTCGACGGCTCGTATGTCTCGTCCGCGCGTCCGGTCATTCCGGTGGCGCGCGAAACCTCCATTCCAGCCCCCGCACAGTTAAGTCCCAACCCGTCGCGTACCAAAAGGAGCCTGCCATGAGCGCCTATCTGAGCATCAGCAATGTCGGCATGACCTTCAAGGGCGCCAACGGCCCCTTCATTGCCCTGCGCGACATCGAGCTGGAGATCAGCAGCGGCGAGTTTGTCGCCCTGATCGGCCATTCCGGCTGCGGCAAGTCCACCTTGCTCAACATCGTGGCCGGCCTGACGCGCGCCACCACAGGCGGTGTGCTGCTTCAGGGCAAGGAAGTGTCCGATCCCGGCCCGGATCGCGCCGTGGTGTTTCAGAACCATTCGCTGCTGCCCTGGCTGACCGTCTACGACAATGTGCGCCTCGCCGTCGACAAGGTGCATGGTGGCGCCAAGACCCGGGCCGAGCGCGACGAATGGACCCGGCATAACCTCGCTCTGGTCGGCATGGACCATGCGCTCGACAAGCGGCCGCAGGAAATCTCCGGCGGCATGAAGCAGCGTGTCGGCATTGCGCGGGCGCTGGCCATGGAGCCCAAGGTGCTGCTGCTGGACGAACCGTTCGGCGCACTCGATGCGCTGACCCGCGCGACGCTGCAGGACACCGTGATGGAGCTGCATGCCAAGCTGAAAAACACCGTGATCATGATCACCCATGACGTGGACGAGGCCGTGCTGCTGTCGGATCGCGTGGTGATGATGACCAACGGACCGGCCGCCACGATCGGCGAAATCCTCAAGGTCGACCTGCCGCGGCCGCGCAACCGGCTGACGCTGGCCGGTGACGCAGAGTATGTGCGCTGCCGCAAGGAGATCATGGAATTCCTGTATGCGCGCCATCGCGCACCGGCCGTACACGCCGCCTGAGTATCGCGTAAGGAGTATGTTCCATGGCTGAAAGACTGCTTATCGTTGGGAATGGCATGGCACCGGGACGGATGCTGGAGCATCTGCTGGACAAGGCGCCGGGCCGTTATGACATCACGATCTTCAATGCCGAGCCGCGCGTGAACTACGACCGCATCATGCTGTCGCCGGTGCTGTCGGGCGAGAAGAGCTACGAGCAGATCGTCATCCATGGCGACGGCTGGTACATCAAGAACGGCATCACGCTGCACAAGGGCACCAAGGTCACCGGCATCGATCGTGCCGCCAAGACGATCAGCACCGACAATGGTCTGGTCGAAAGTTACGACAAGCTGGTGATCGCGACCGGCTCGGTGCCCTTCATCATTCCGGTGCCGGGCCACACTTTGCCGGGCGTGCTGAGCTACCGCGACCTCGATGATGTCGATGCCATGATCCTGGCCTCGAAAGCGCGCGGCAATGCGGTGGTGATCGGCGGCGGCCTGCTGGGCCTGGAGGCTGCAGCCGGTCTTGCCGAACAGGGTATGGATGTCACCGTCGTGCATCTGATGCCGACGCTGATGGAGCGCCAGCTCGATGCCAGCGCCGGGTATCTGCTGAAGAAGGAAATCGAAAGGCGCGGCATCAAGGTTGTGACCGGCGCCAATACCAAGGCGATCCTCGGCACCAGCCGGGTCGAAGGCGTGGAGCTGGAAGACGGCACGGTACTGCCGGCTTCGCTGGTGGTGATGGCAGTGGGTATCCGGCCGAATGGCTGGCTTGCCAAGGAATCCGGCCTGACGGTCAATCGCGGCATCGTCGTCGATGACCAGATGCGCACATCTGATCCCGACATTTTCTCATTGGGCGAATGCGTCGAGCATCGCGGCGCCACCTATGGTCTGGTCGCCCCGCTGTACGAGATGGCGGGCGTGCTGGCCAGGACCCTGATCGACGAGCCGGCAGCCTATAACGGCTCGGTGACGGCAACCAAGCTGAAGGTGACCGGCATCAGTCTTTTCTCTGCCGGAGATTTCGCCGAAGCCAAAGACCGCGAGGAAATTGTGCTGCGCGACGCCGCGCGCGGAGTGTACAAGCGGCTGGTGCTGAAAGAGGGCAAGATCATCGGCACCGTGCTCTATGGCGACGTGGAAGACGGCGCCTGGTTCTTCCAGCTGCTGCGCGAAGGCGCGGATATCGCCGAGATGCGCCAGACCCTGATCTTCGGCCAAGGCTATGCGGGAGGTGCCCCGCTGGACCCTATGGCGGCCGTTGCAGCCTTGCCGGATGAGGCAGAGATCTGTGGCTGTAACGGCGTGTGCAAAAGCAAGATCACCGGCGCGATCACGGCCAACGGCCTGACCAGCCTGGAGGAAGTCCGCGCCGTCACCAAGGCGTCGGCCTCCTGCGGCTCCTGCACCGGGCTGGTCGAAAAGCTGATCGGGCTCACGCTGGGCGATACCTATGCGCCGAAGGTCAGCAAGGCGGCCTGCGGCTGCACGGATCTCGGCCATGACGACATCCGCCGCCTGATCATTGCCAAGGAGCTGAAATCGATTCCGGCGGTGATGCAGGAGCTGGAGTGGAAAACCTCCTGTGGCTGCAGCAAATGCCGCCCGGCGCTGAACTACTACCTGCTGGCCACCTGGCCCGGTGACTATACCGACGACAACCAGTCGCGCTTCATCAACGAACGCGTGCACGCCAACATCCAGAAGGACGGCACATATTCCGTGGTGCCGCGCATGTGGGGCGGCATGACCAGCGCGAAGGAACTGCGCGCGATTGCCGATGTGGCAGACAAGTTCAACATACCCTCCGTGAAGGTGACGGGCGGGCAGCGTATCGACCTGCTGGGCGTGAAGAAGGAAGACCTTCCCGGTGTCTGGGCCGATCTCAATGCCGCCGGCATGGTCTCGGGTCATGCCTATGCCAAGGGGCTGCGCACGGTGAAGACCTGCGTCGGCACAGAATGGTGCCGTTTCGGCACGCAGGATTCGACCGGGCTTGGCATCAAGCTGGAGAAATTCACCTGGGGCAGCTGGACACCGCATAAGGTGAAGCTCGGCGTCTCGGGTTGCCCGCGCAACTGCGCCGAAGCAACGGTCAAGGATATCGGAATCATCTGTGTCGATTCCGGCTATGAATTCCATATCGCCGGTGCGGCGGGCCTGGAAGTCAAACAGACTGTCCTGCTCTGCAAGATCGAGACCGAGGAAGAGGTGCTGGAATATACCGGCGCGCTGATGCAGCTCTATCGTGAGCAGGCGCATTACCTCGACCGCATCCACAAATGGATGCATCGCGTCGGCTTCGACACGGTGAAACAGCAGATCGTCGAGGACCATGAACGCCGCCGCGCGCTGTTCGCCCGCTTCGTGCACGCGCAGAGCTTCGCGCAGGTCGATCCCTGGGCCGAACGGGTTGCCGGCGCCTTCGATTACGAATTCAAGCCGCTGGCCGATCTGCGGTTTGCCCAGGCGGCCGAGTAGGAAGGGCCATGCAGATGAGCAACGACTGGCTCGACATCGGTACGCTGAACGATATCCCCAAGCGCGCCGCGCGCGTGGTGAAAACCGTGCGCGGCGACATCGCAATCTTCCGCACCATGGATGATCAGGTTTTCGCCCTGGACGACAAATGCCCGCATAAGGGCGGGCCGCTGTCGCAGGGCATTGTTCAGGGGGACTCTGTCACCTGCCCCCTGCACAACTGGGTGATCAGTCTCAAAACCGGCGAAGCTCAGGGCGCCGATCAGGGCTGCACCCGGACCATTGCGGTCAAGCTGCAGGAGGGTCGCATCCTGCTGTCCTGGCCGGGGCTGGCGGTGAAGGCCGCCTGATGCCAGACACCGTGGCGGAGACCCGCACCACCTGTCCGTATTGTGGCGTCGGTTGCGGCCTGAAGGTCGCACGTGATGAAACTGCGGGCAGCGTGACGGTGCAGGGCGATGCCGATCATCCGGCCAATTTCGGCCGCGCCTGCTCGAAAGGCTCCGCGCTGGGCGAAACGCTCGGGCTCGATGGCCGGCTGCTCTATCCGACTGTCGATGGAGTGCGTGTCGATTGGGACACTGCACTGGACCGCGTCGCCTCCGTGTTCAGCGACACGATCGCCCAGTATGGCCCGGACTCGGTGGCGTTCTACGTCTCGGGCCAGCTGCTGACCGAGGACTACTATGTCGCCAACAAGCTGATGAAGGGCTTCATCGGCTCGGGCAATATCGACACCAATTCGCGGCTCTGCATGGCCTCGGCCGTGGCGGGCCACAAGCGCGCCTTCGGCACCGATACGGTGCCCGGCATCTACGAAGACCTTGAGCTGGCCGATCTGGTCGTGCTGGTCGGTTCAAATCTGGCCTGGTGCCATCCGGTGCTGTTCCAGCGGCTGGCGGCTGCAAAAGCCGAACGCCCGGAGCTGACCGTGGTGGTGGTCGATCCGCGCCGCACCATGACGGCGCGTTCCGCTGACCTGCATCTGGCGCTCAATCCGGGCAGCGACGTGGCGCTGTTCAACGGCCTGCTGCTGCATCTGCAGGACACCGGGCGTATCGACGCCGAGTTCGTCACGGACCACACCAATGGTCTCGAGGCGGCGCTGGCGGCGGCGCGGAAGCTCTCTCTGGCGGATGTGGCCGAGATCACCGGACTGTCTCAGCCCGAGCTGCGCCGCTTCTACGATCTGTTCGCCCGCACCGAACGCGTGGTCACCGGCTTTTCGCAGGGCGTGAACCAGTCCTCGGCCGGCAGCGACAAGGTGAATGCGATCCTGAACTGTCATCTGCTGACCGGCCGCATCGGCAAAGAGGGCACCGGCCCGTTCTCGATCACTGGCCAGCCGAATGCGATGGGCGGCCGCGAAGTCGGCGGGCTGGCCAACCAGCTCGCCTGCCATATGGAACTGGGTGATGCCGAACATCGCCGCATCGTGCAGACTTTCTGGAACTCTCCGCGCATCGCCGACAAGCCAGGGCTGAAAGCGGTCGATCTGTTCCGCGCCGTCAAATCCGGACAGGTGAAGGCGATCTGGATCGCCGGCACCAATCCGGCCGACAGCCTGCCCGAAGCCGATGAGGTGCAGGCCGCGCTCAGGGCTTGTCCCTTCGTTGTCGTCTCCGATGTAATGCAGAGCACAGACACGGCGCGGCATGCGCATGTGCTGCTGCCAGCCGCCGCCTGGGGCGAGAAGGATGGCACGGTGACCAATTCCGAGCGCCGCATCTCGCGCCAGCGCGGATTCATGCCCTGGCCGGGCGAGGTGCGCGCCGACTGGTGGATCTTCGCCGAAGTGGCCAAGCGCATGGGCTGGGTGGGTGATTTTTCTTATGACGCGCCCGTGGATGCGTTCCGCGAATATGCCGAACTGAGCGGCGTCGAAAATCACGGTGCGCGCGATTTCGATATCTCGGCTTTTGCTGCGATCACCGACGAAGCCTACGAGGCCCTGGAGCCGGTGCAGTGGCCGTGCCCGGCCGGCGCGGCGCCGCGCGGCACGCGGCGGTTCTTCGCCGATGGGCAGTTCTATACGCCGGACCGTCGCGCGCGGTTCATCGCCACGGCGTTCCGCGCGCCGGTCGAGCAGGTGTCCGACGATCTGCCCTTCATCCTCAATACCGGGCGGGTGCGCGACCAGTGGCACACCATGACGCGCACGGCCCTGTCGCCGCGCCTGATGGGTCATATCGCGGAGCCCTTCATCGAACTGCACCCGGACGACGCCGCCGGCTGCGGAATCGCGCCGGCAGCTTTGGTTGAAGTGAAGAACGCGCGCGGCAGCATTGTTGTGCGGGCGCTGGTCACCTCCGACCAGAAGCGCGGCAATGTGTTCGTGCCGCTGCACTGGACCGACCAGATCGCCTCGAATGCCCGCGTCGATGTGCTGGTCAATCCGGCCACCGATCCGGTCTCGGGCCAGCCGGAACTGAAATACTCCGCCGTCGCCGTGCAGCCTTTTGCGGCGGCTTGGTATGGCTTCGCCGTGATGGCCGACGCGCCGGGCGAGGTCGCGGCCGGCTACTGGGCCAGGGCGCGCACGAAAGCCGGCTGGCGTATCGAACTGGCCGATCCGGCTTTGCCGCAGGACTGGACCGAATTCGCCCGCACGCTGTTCGGGTTTGAGGTCGAAGACGAGATCGACCTGCTAGCCTATCACGACGCGGCGACGTCGCATCACCGTTTCGCCGCCTTCCGTGGCGAGCATCTGGTCGGCGCGCTGTTCATCGGACCCGAGCCGGTCGCCGTGTCGCGCAGCTGGGCCGTGGATCAGCTCGGCAAGGCCGTGAGCGCACCTGATCGTCTGCGACTCCTGGCTGGCCGAGCCGGCGCGGCGCAGCCTGATCGCGGCGCGCTCGTCTGCTCCTGTTTCGAGATCGGCGCCGGGCAGATTGCTGCCGCCGTGACCGGCGGTTGCCGCACGGTGGCGGCCGTGGGCGAGGCATTGCAGGCCGGCACCAATTGCGGCTCCTGCCGCAGCGAGATTGCGAGGATCATCGATGCTGTCAGTATCCAGAAAGCCGGCTGAGGCCGAAGGTCCGCAGCGGATCGGCGCACTGGCCAAGCTGCCGGTCTTCCTTGATCTGCAGGGCAAACGTGCGGTGGTTGTCGGCGATACGCCGGGCGCGGCCTGGAAAGCCGAACTGATGACTGCGGCCGGCGCAGATGTCGTCTGCATCGCGCATGGCTGGCAGGCCGAGGATCTTGCCGGTGCCGTGCTGGCAGTGATCGATGCGGCCGATGCCGAAGAGGCCGCTGCCTTCCATGCCGCCGCGAAGGCAGCCGGCGCGATCTGCAGCGCCATCGACAAGCCCGATCACTGCGACGTGCAGTTCGGTGCCATCGTCAACCGTTCGCCGGTGGTGATCGGCATTTCCACCGATGGCGCGGCGCCCATTCTGGCGCAGGCGATCCGCCGCCGTATCGAAACGCTGTTGCCGGCAACACTGGGCGCCTGGGCCGCTGCCGCCAAGCGCATCCGCAAGTCTGTCGCCGAACGTTTGCCGGCTGGCGGTCTGCGCCGCACTTTCTGGGAGCGTTTTTCCGAGCGCGCCTTCATCGAACCGACTGTCCCTGCCGATATCGAGATTGCTCCAGCTAAAGCCGCTGGCGGTCATGTCACGCTGGTCGGCGCCGGGCCGGGTGATGCTGAACTGCTGACGCTGAAAGCCATGCG
Source organism: Ferrovibrio terrae (assembly GCF_007197755.1). Classification (NCBI taxonomy): domain Bacteria; kingdom Pseudomonadati; phylum Pseudomonadota; class Alphaproteobacteria; order Rhodospirillales; family Rhodospirillaceae; genus Ferrovibrio; species Ferrovibrio terrae. The sequence continues at coordinate 3,977,505 of NZ_CP041636.1, read as the reverse complement.
CGCGCTGCAATCGGCCGATGTGATCCTGTTCGACGACCTGGTCTCGGACGAGGTGCTGGAACTCGCGCGCCGCGAAGCCAAGCGCATGATGGTGGGCAAGCGCGGCGGTCGCGCCAGCTGCAAACAGGAAGATATCAACGCGCTGATGATCAAGCTGGCGCGTCAGGGCAAGCGCGTGGTGCGGCTCAAGGCCGGCGATCCGATGGTGTTCGGCCGCGCCGGCGAGGAAATCGCCGCGCTCGACGCCGCCGGCATTCCGGTCGCGGTGATCCCAGGCATCACGGCGGCACTGGCGGCGGCCAGCAGCCTCGGTGTGTCGCTGACCCATCGCGATGCGGCGCATTCGGTGCGCTTCGTCACCGGCCATTCGCGGCAGGGCGAACTGCCCAGCGACCTCGACTGGCGCGGTCTGGCGGACGCGGAAACCTCGCTGATGGTGTATATGGGCGGGCGCACCGGCGGCGCTTTCGCAGCCAGACTGATCGGCGAGGGGTTGTCACCCGCGACGCCGGTTGCCGTGGTCAGCGCGGTCTCGCGCCGCGAAGAGACACGCTGGACGGGGACGCTTTCAGAACTGGGTGATGCACTGATGATGACGGGTGTCGAACAGCCGGTTCTGGTCGGCATCGGTCAGGTCTTCGCTGCCGCACGCGTCGCGGCAGTCAGTCTCGAGCAGGTCGCCTAGAGCAGGATGCCCTCCACGAGGATGCGGCCCCTGGCATCCTCCACTTCGATCACATAGACATCGGGGTCACGCTTGGCGGCTTTCTCGATGGCCGTCTCGGCATCCGCCTCGTTGATCGGGCCATTGCCCAGTTGCAGCCAGCCAGCCACGCCCTCGGCGTTGCGAGCCTGGGCCAGCAGGATCGCGGTCTGCGGCCCGAGCGCGATCTTCAGCAGCACGGTGCCGGAATCAGGATCGCCCTTGCGCCGGATATAGGCGGGGATGGCTTCCAGGTCATAGCGGCGCAGGATGGCCTGCACCAGCAGCCGGGCTTTCAGGCGGGCTTCGGTCATGGCCCACACTGCACCGGCCGGAGATATTATTCCACAGGCTCGCTGCGGGTCGCCTCGTCGCGCGCCCGGATGCGCTCGCGATGCAGCACGTAAAGCCCGCTGCCCACCACGATGACGATGCCGGCAAACGCCAGCGTGTTGGGGATATCGCCCCAGACCAGATAGCCCGCGCCCAGCGCCCAGATCAGGCCAGTATAGCGGAAGGGACTGATGGTGGCGATGTCGCCATGGCGGAAGGCATCGACGATCAGCAGATAGCCGACGATCAGGAACAGGCTGGCGCCACCGAGCAGCAGCAGTTCATGCCAGCCGACCGCCACCCAGCCCTCGAAGGCCGACAGCGCCAGCGCGCCGACCAGCACGAAGATCGCATTGGCCAGCGCTACCGCCAGCGAGGACACATCCCTGGCGATCCGCCGCGTGCTGAGGTCGCGGGCGACGATGAAGATGGTGGAGGCGAGCGCCACCAGCGCATAGGCGTTGAAGCCTTCGGCGCGCGGCTGCACGATCAGCGTCACCCCGACAAAGCCGAACACGACGGCAGTCCAGCGCCGCCAGCCGACCGGGATATGCAGGAAGATGGCGACGACCGCGGTGAGCAGCAACGGCGTGCTCATGTTGATCGCCGTGACGTTGCCGATCGGCATATGGAACAGCGCGATCAGGTAAAGGATCGTCGCCACCACGTCGATGGCGCTGCGGGTCATCACCGGGCGATCCATGCAGCGGCGGATCTGCGCGGCCTGGCCGGTCGCCAGCATGATCAGCAGCAGCAGCACGGCCGTCAGGATATTGCGTGTGGAGATCAGCTGGCCGGTCGGCACGGTGGTGCTGGCCAGCTTGATCAGCGAATCGTTGGTCACGAAGGCGGCCATGCCGAGCACCATCGAGGTGATGCCGCGACGGGTGCCAGTGCCGAACAGGCGGGCAAATAAAGGCTGGGTGAACACGGGGATGACTACAGACACAGATAATGGAGGGAAAAAGGCGGCGAAACGCGGCGTTGTGATTTTGATTTCCTTGAGCAGGCACACTACCTTTTATTCACCCTCCCGCAAGGCAGCGCCGCGCAGGGCAGGGCTGAGCGGAATGCAGGCCTCGCTTTTCAGGGGCGCTGCAGCAATTTTGGAGAATGCCATGTGGTTCCAGACACCGCGCCATAAAGTCGAGATGCCGCCGCGCGACCGCGCGCTGCCCGGCCGGGCTGAGGTCATGCGGGTGCCGGCTAAGCATTACGTCAACGGCAACCCGCTGAAGGGGCCGTTCCCGGACGGCATGGAGGTGGCGATTTTCGGCCTCGGCTGCTTCTGGGGCGCCGAGCGCAAATTCTGGGAAGCGGGCCCGGGCGTGTTCAGCACCTCGGTCGGCTATGCCGGCGGCTACACGCCGAATCCGACCTATGAGGAGGTCTGCTCCGGCCTGACCGGTCATAACGAAGTGGTGCAGGTGGTCTTCGATCCGAAGGTGATCAGCTACAGCGCGCTGCTCAAGCTGTTCTGGGAGAGCCACGACCCGACCCATGGCATGCGCCAGGGCAACGATGTCGGCACGCAGTACCGTTCCGGCATCTACGTCACCTCAGCAGCGCAGAAGCAGGCGGCCGAGACCTCGCGCGAGGCCTACCAGGCCGCGCTGACCAGGGCGAAGCGGGCGAAGATCACCACCGAGATCATCCCGGCGCCGGACTACTATTACGCCGAAGACTATCACCAGCAGTATCTGGCCAAAAATCCCAATGGTTACTGCGGCTTGGGCGGCACCGGCGTGTCCTGTCCGATTGGCCTGGATATCAAACCGTAGATTTTCCTTAACTGATCGGATTTTGCCGGATATATTTCCGGTATGGATGAGTTAGACAGGAAAATACTGGAGCACATCCAGCATTTCGGCCGCAGTTCATATGCCGAGATCGGCGGTGCCATCGGCCTGTCGGTCTCGGCGGTCAACGAGCGCCTGAAAAAGCTGGAAAAGCAGGGCGTGATCGCCGGCTGGACCGCGCGGGTCGATCCGCTGGCGGCCGGCAACGGCGTGCTCGCCTTCGTCTACGTGCTGATCGAGCGGCCCGAGCATGAGGCCGCCTTCCAGGCGCTGGTGCGCAGCGAGTCTGCGATCCAGGAATGCCACCATGTTGCCAGCGACTGGTCGTATCTGCTGAAGGTGCGTGCGCCCAACCTGCTGGCGCTGGAGGAACTGGTGGCGCGCAAGATCAAGGCGCTGCCCGGCATCCCGCGCAGCCAGACCGTGATCGTGATGTCGACCGCCAAGGAAACCGCGACGGTACCGGTTCATCTGTCGCCTGCATGACGCCCGACCTCGAGTTGTTCCTGCGTGGCATCCTTCTCGGCGTTGCGGTGGCAGCACCGGTGGGCCCGATCGGTGTGCTGTGCATCCAGCGCAGTCTCGCTGGCGGATTCTGGATGGGGTTCAGTGGCGGAATCGGCACGGCGGTGGCCGATGCGCTTTACGCCGCGCTGGCCGCCGCCGGTTTCGCGGTGCTGCTGGGTGGCAATCTCGGCATGGCCGGGCCCGTACCGGTGCAGCAGATTCTCCAGTGGGGCGGTGCACTGTTCATCGCCTGGCTTGGCTGGCGCACATTCGCCGCCCCCATTGCCGAGGGCGCGGCCCAGTCTTCATCAGAGAGGGCGCCGATCCAGGGAAATCCGCTGCGGCTGTTCGTCGTTACCTTCGCGCTGACCATGAGCAACCCGGCGACGATTCTGTCCTTTGCGGCGTTGTTCGCCGGCCTTGGCCTGGCTGCCGATCCCACCCTTGGCGCGGCGGCCAGCGCGGTTGCCGGGGTTTTCATCGGTTCGCTGCTTTGGTGGGCGCTGCTGAGTGGGGGAATCGCCGCGCTGCGGCATCGCGTGGGCGCGGAAATGCGCCGCTGGATCAACCGCATCGCCGGAATGGTCCTGATCCTTTTCGCAATCGCACTCGTGATCTAGCCGAGCCTTGTCAGTCCGGAACTGAATCAGGCAAGCTGCGCCCCAGTCTGGCGCAACGAAGCGCCCATTGAGGGGAGATAAAACTGATGACGATGCGATGGAAAACGCTGACCGCAGCGGCCGTGCTGTCGGCCGGCCTGATGGCCGGTCCGGTCCTGGCGCAGGAACTGAAGATCGGTGTTTCGACCGAGCCGAGCGCGCTCGACCCGCATTACCACAATCTCGGTCCGAACAACCAGATGGCCTTCACCATCTTCGACACGCTGATCCTGCAGGATGAGACGCAGAAGCTGACGCCGGGTCTTGCCGAAAGCTGGAAGGCGATCAACGACACCACCTGGGAATTCAAGCTGCGCAAGAACGTGAAGTTCCACGATGGCTCGCCGTTCACGGCGGCCGACGTGGTCTTCTCGATGGCGCGTCCGGCCAAGGTGCCGAACAGCCCGTCGCCGTTCACGCTGTTCACGCGGTCCTTCTCGGAAGTGAAGGTGATCGACGACTTCACCCTGCAGTTCATCACCAAGGCGCCGGCGCCGCTGCTGCCGACCGACCTGAGCCGCGTCGCCATCATGTCGTCCAAGGCCGCCAAGGCCGATGTCGCCGAAGGCATGACCACCGAAGCACTGAGCAAGGGCGAAGGCCTGATCGGCACCGGTCCTTACAAGTTCGTCGAGTGGACGCGCGGCAACCGCATCGTGCTGGCCGCTAACCCGAATTACTGGGGCGGCAAGCCGAACTGGGAACGCGTGATCTATCGTCCGATGTCGAATGACGCGGCCCGCGTTGCGGCACTGCTGTCGGGCGACGTCGATCTGATCGAAAACCCGCCGCCGGCCGATCTGAAGAAGCTGCGCGAGAATCCCAATGTGAAGATCAGCCAGGCCGTTTCGAACCGCCTGATCTACATCCATCTCGACAGCTTCTCGGAGCCGACCACCGTCGGCATTCCGGATGCCAATGGCAAGAATCCGCTGAAGGACGTGCGTGTCCGCAAGGCGCTGTCGATGGCGATCAACCGCGAGGCGATCACCAGCCGCATCATGGAAAACCTGGGTCAGCCGACCGGCGACTTCCTGCCGTCGCCGATGTTCGGCACGCGCAAGGACGCCAAGCCGGAAGTCGCCAACCCGGATGCCGCCAAGAAGCTGCTGGCCGATGCCGGTTATCCGAACGGCTTCAGCATCACGCTGGGCACGCCGAACAACCGCTATATCAATGACGCCGAAGTGGCGCAGGCGGTGGCGTCGCAGTGGACCCGTATCGGCGTGAAGACCAAGGTGGAGGCAACCACCGCCACCGTGTTCTTCAAGAACCGTGACTCGTTTGCCTATTCGGCCTATCTGGCCGGCTGGGGCGCGGGCACTGGCGAAATGTCGGATCCGCTGCGCTCGCTGGTCGCCACACCGATCCGCGACAAGGGCTTCGGCGGCACCAACAAGGGCCGTTACTCGAACCCGCAGCTCGATGCGATCATCGAACAGGCGCTCGGCACCGTCGACAACGCCAAGCGCGAAGCCCTGCTGCAGCAGGGTTCGAAGATGGCGATGGACGATCAGGCGCTGATCCCGCTGCATATCGAAGTGACGCCCTGGGCTACTCGCAAGGGCCTGAGCTACAAGGCGCGCGCAGATCAGTACACCTACGCCAATGGCGTGACCCGCGACTGATCGCAGGACCAGCGCACGAACAAAGACGCCGCGGGAGCAATTCCGCGGCGTTTTTCTTTTCAGCAGTGCGTCAAGTCAAAAACTGTTCGTTCAGGATGCGCTCTTCCAGGCCGTGGCCGGCATCGAACAGCAGATGCAGGCTGATCTCCGGCGCTTCGGAAATTTCCACACTGGCCACTTTGCGCACTTCGTCGAAATCCGCTGTGGCCGAGACCGGGCGTTTGTCGGTTTCCAGCACCTCGATCTTCACCGTGGCCGAGCGGCCGAGCAGGGCGCCACGCCAGCGCCGCGGGCGGAAGGCGCTGATCGGCGTCAGCGCCAGCACGCCGGCCGACAGCGGCAGGACAGGGCCGTGGGCGGACAGATTGTAGGCGGTGGAGCCCGCCGGCGTCGCCACCATGGCGCCATCGCAGACCAGTTCGGCCACGCGCACGGTGCCGTCGATCGAAATGCGCAGCTTGGCGCTCTGGCGGGTCTGGCGCAGCAGCGCCACTTCATTGATCGCCAGTGCCTCATGCCTTTCGCCGGTCACCGTGACCGCGCGCATGCGCAGGGGATGCAGGCGGGCGGACTGCGCCTCGGCCAGCCGTTCCAGCAGGTCATCCTCGCGATATTCGTTCATCAGGAAGCCGACGGTGCCCTGGTTCATCCCGTAGATCGGGGTGTCGCCCAGCATATACTGGTGCAGGGTCTGCAGCATGAATCCGTCGCCGCCCAGCGCCACGATCACCTCGGCCTTCTCGGGCGGGCAGTCGCCATAGCGGGAGGCCAGCCGTTCGCGCGCTGCTTCGGCGGTATCGCCTCTGGCCGCGACAAAGGCGATCTTGCTAACATGCGTCATTCGAATACGTGCCCGCCAGGCTGGATGGATACTGCAAGGCCTTGAATTCAGGCCAGTATAGCCAGCGTTACCGAGGGTGGACAGCCCCGGCCTGCATGCCGGGAATCGGGAGAATGGGGGGAAGACATGAAAATCCGAAACGTGATGCGGTGCATCATGCTGATGGGCCTGGCGACGCTCCTGCTGCTGCCATCCGGCGCGACGGCGGAAAACGACCGCCATGCCGGCTATTATTATCCGCCGATCACCTCGCGCGAGACCTACAAGGCCCGCGCCGTGGTGATGCCCGAGGCCGACAGCGACGTGCGGCTGAATTTCATCACCGGGATGGCGTTTCAGCAGAACCAGCGCCCCTATCCGCCCAGCTTCGTGATGTTCGCCAAGGGCGAGCGGTTCGAGCGGATGATCATCGTCGGCATCGGCAGCAACGGCTTCCGTGGCATCTACCAGGCCCGTGCCGTGCTGGCGCAGATGACCAGCATCGCGCGGACCAGTCCGGTCTTCCGCGAAAATAACGTGCAGGACCTGCTGACATTCCTCGATCTGGCGCGCATGCTGGGCTTCGAGGAACTCACCGTTTCGGACGGGCAGAGCTTCGCGCATCGTATAGCGCTGAAATAAATCAAGCAGAGGGTGTGATGACGATTCTGGATTGGCGACGGCTGACGGTGGCTGCGGTATTCGCAGCCGGTGTTGCAGGAAGTGTTGCATGGGGCGCTCAGGCGCAGGACCTGCGCATCGGTCTTTCGACCGAACTGAACTCGCTCGACCCGCATTACTTCAATCTGACGGTCAACAACCAGATCGCCTATTCGATCTTCAATACCCTGATCACGCAGGACGAGACGCAGAAACTGACGCCCGGCCTGGCCGAAAGCTGGCGCGCGGTCAACGAGACGACCTGGGAGTTCAAGCTGCGTCGCGGCGTGAAGTTCCATGATGGCTCGCCGTTCACGGCGGCTGATGTCGCCTTCTCGATGGCGCGCCCCGCGAAAGTCCCGAACAGCCCGTCGCCATTCACGCTGTTCACCCGCACGGCCAGCGAAGTAAAGGTGATCGACGATTTCACCGTGCATTTCATCACCAAGGCGCCGACACCGCTGTTGCCCAACGATCTCAGCCGTGTGGCCATCATGTCGTCGAAAGCCGCCAAAGCCGATGTCGCCGAGGGCATGACCACAGAAGCGCTGAACCAGGGCCAGGGTCTGGTCGGCACCGGGCCCTACAAGTTTGCCGAATGGACGCGTGGCAATCGGCTGGTGCTGGTGGCCAACCCGGAGTATTGGGGCGGCAAGCCGAAATGGGGCCAGGTGATCTATCGTCCGATGTCGAACGATGCGGCGCGCGTCGCCGCGCTGCTGGCGGGCGATGTCGACATGATCGAGAATCCGCCGCCGGCCGATATGAAGAAACTGCGCGAGAATCCGAATGTGAAGATCAGCGACACGGTGTCGAACCGGCTGATCTATATCTCGCTTGACCAGAGCGAGCCGACGGCCGGCATTCCCGATGCGGGCGACAGGAATCCGCTGAAGGATGTCCGCGTGCGCAAGGCGCTGTCGATGGCGATCAATCGCGATGCGATCACCAGTCGCATCATGGAGGGCCTCGGCAAGCCGGCCGGCGATTTCCTGCCCAGCCCGATGTTCGGTACGCGCCCGGACGCCAAACCCGACGCCTACAACCCGGATGCGGCCAAGAAGCTGCTGGCCGATGCGGGCTATCCGAACGGCTTCTCGATCACGCTGGGTTCGCCCAACAACCGCTATATCAACGATGCCGAAGTGGCGCAGGCCGTCGCCTCGCAATGGACCCGCATCGGCGTGAAGACCAAGGTGGAGGCGGTGAATGCCACCGTCTTCTTCAAGAACCGCGACGAGTACAAGTATTCCGCCGGCCTGGTCGGCTGGGCGGCGGGCACCGGCGAGATGTCGAATCCGCTGCGCTCGATCGTCGCCACGGTGAGCCGCGACAAGGGCTTCGGCGCCGCCAACAAGACGCGCTATTCCAATCCGCAGCTCGATGCGATCATCGAGCAGGCGATCGGCACGGTGGATAACGTAAAGCGCGAGGCTTTGCTGCAGCAGGGTTCGAAAATGGCGCTGGATGATCAGGCGCTGATCCCGCTGCACACCGAAGTGACCAGCTGGGGACTGCGCAAGGGCTTCAGCTATCGCGCCCGCGCCGACCAGTACACGCTGGCCAATGGCGTGAGCAAAGACTGAAGACTCAGCCTCCGGTCTTGTCTAACCGCCCGTCACGCTCATATGCCGCGGCACCGCGGCAGGGGCGTGACGGCGGTCGATGATGAAGTCATGGCCCTTGGGTTTGCGCGCGATGGCGCCGCGGATGGCGTCTTCCAGCAGCGCGTCGCTCTCGGAGGCGCGTAACGGCGCGCGCAGGTCGGCGGCGTCGTTCTGCCCCAGGCACATATACAGTGTCCCGGTGCAGGTGAGTCGCACGCGGTTGCAGCTTTCGCAGAAGTTATGCGTCAGCGGCGTGATGAAGCCGAGGCGACGCCCGGTCTCGGCCACGGTGTAATAGCGCGCCGGGCCACCGGTCTTGTAGTCGGTCTCTTCCAGCGTCCATTTGCGCTGGATCTGGCTGCGTGCCATCGACAGGGGCAGATACTGGTCGATGCGGGCTTCCTCGCCGATCTCGCCCATCGGCATCACTTCGATGAACACCAGATCGAAACCTTCATCGCCGCACCAGGCGATCAGGTCGTCGAATTCCATGTCGTTGACGCCGCGCAAAGCCACGGCATTGATCTTCACCTGCAGGCCGGCGGCCTTCGCGGCTTTCAGCCCGGCCATCACCTTGTCGAGCTTGCCCCAGCGGGTCAGCTCGGTGAACTTGTCGGAGTCGAGCGTGTCCAGCGAAACGTTGATCCGCTTCACGCCGGCCGCGGCCAGGCCATCGGCGTATTTTTCCAGCTGGCTGCCGTTGGTGGTCAGCGTCAGCTCGTCCAGCGCACCGGTCTTCAGGTGACGGCCCAGGCCATCGATCAGCGTCATGATGCCGCGCCGAACCAGCGGCTCGCCGCCGGTCAGGCGCAGTTTGCGGACGCCCATGCGGACGAAGGCCGAGCAGAGCCGGTCGAGTTCTTCCAGGCTGAGCAGATCGGCCTTGGGCAGGAAGGTCATGTCTTCCGCCATGCAGTAGACGCAGCGGAAGTCGCAGCGGTCAGTGACCGACACGCGAAGGTAGGAAATCGAACGGCCGAAAGGATCGATCATAAAGGGGCACTGACAGCGCTGGTCTTCTGGCCCGGACCCACCGTCCGGCTGCCCGCTTAAGATAGTGGCCGGGCAGGGCAGGGGCAACCCCAGGAATGTGATTGGCGAAAGCCGCGTTTCTGGCGGGTTTTCACTCGTGGAGCGGCAGCCGCACTTCCACCACGTCGGAGGCCGGTATGCTGACCGGCTGGAAACCGAGTTCGGAGGCCAGCGTGCGCATGGCCTGGTTTTCGCGCAGGATGTCGCCGACAATCTCGCGTGTGCCGCGCTGCCGGCAGTAGGCGATGATCTTGCGCATCAGCGCTTCGCCCAGGCCCTGGCCCTTCATGTCGGTGCGCACCAGCACGGCGAATTCGGCGCGCAGGTTGTCTGGGTCGGTGATGGCGCGCACCACGCCCAGGGTTTCTGAATGGTCGCCCGCCTGTCGTGTGGCGATGAAAGCCATCTCGCGCTCATAGTCGATCTGGGTGAAGCGGGCCATCTCGGTATGCGGCAGCTGGCGCAGCGGCGAGAAGAAGCGCAGGCGGAAATCCTCGGCCGAGACGCTGTTCACGAAATCCTCATGCGCCGGTTCGTCTTCCGGCCGCACCGGGCGCAGCAGCACGGTCTCGCCGTTGCGCAACGTGAAGTTTTCCTCCAGGCCGCTGGGATAGGGGCGGATCGCCAGCCGGTCATGGCCGGTCACAGCACTCGGCCGGATCACCATGCGGGCATCCAGCGCCAGCATGCCCTGGTCGTCGGCATAGAGCGGATTGATGTCGAGTTCGGCGATCTCGGCATGATCGGAGATCATCTGCGCCACGCGGATCAGCAGCGCGGCCAGCGCATCGCGGTCGACCGGGGGGAAGTCGCGATAGCCGGCCATCAGGCGGCTGACCTTGGTGCGGTCGATCAGGTCCATCGCCAGATGCATGTTCAGCGGCGGCAGGGCCACGGCGCGGTCGCCGATCACCTCGACGCCGACGCCGCCCTGGCCGAACATGATGGCCGGGCCGAAGATCGGATCGGTCAGCGCGCCGACGATCAGTTCATGCGCGCGCGGCCGGCGGATCATTGCCTGGATGGCGAAGCCGTCGATGCGGGCGTCGGGCCGACGTTCGCGCACGCGGGTGAGCATGGCGTCGGCTGCCGTGACCAGTTCGGCTTCGCTGCTGATGTTGAGTGCCACGCCGCCGACATCGGATTTATGCGTGATGTCCGGCGACAGGATCTTGAGCGCCACCGGATAGCCGATGCGATGCGCCGCCGCGACGGCCGCGGCGGCATCGGCGGCCGCTTCGGTGGCGACCGCGGGAATGCCATAGGCGGCGAGAATCCGCTTGCCCTCGATCTCGTTCAGCATGCTGCGGCCCTCGGCCAGCGCCGTACCGATCACGGCACGCACGGTCGCATGGTCGGGCGTGAAATCCTCCGGCAATTCGGGTGGGATTTCCATCAGGTTCTTCGTATTGCGGCGATAGTTCACCATATGCATGAAGGCGCGCGCCGCCGCATCCGGCGTTTCGTAGGATACCAGTCCGGCTTCGGCAAAGGCGCGACGCGCCGTCTGCACGGCTTCGCCGCCCGACCAGCAGGTCAGCACGTTTTTCGGCGAACCGCGCGCCGCTGCGATCACCGCCTGCGCGGGTTCCAGCGACGGCACGATGGCGGTGGGCGCATGCATCACCAGCACGGCATCCACGCCGGCATCGGCCAGCACGATCTTCAGCGCGTCGGCGTAACGCTGGCTCGGCGCGTCGCCGATGATGTCGACCGGATTGCCATGCGACCAGGTCACCGGCAGCACCTTGTCGAGTGCCGCCAGCGTCTCAGGCTGCAGTTCGGCCAGCATGCCGCCGCGCTCGATCAGTTCGTCCACGGCCATCACGCCCGGTCCGCCGCCATTGGTCACGATGGCCAGCCGCTCGCCGGGCAGGCGGCGGCTGCGCGCCAGTGTTTCGACGGTGTCGAACAGTTCCTCGACGCCATCGACGCGCAGGATGCCGGCGCGACCAAGCGCTGCGGTATAGACGTCGTCGCTGCCGGCCAATGCGCCGGTATGCGAGGCGGCAGCCTGGGCCGCGCGCGCATTGCGGCCGGATTTGACGGCGACAATCGGCTTGTTGCGCGCCGCCGCGCGTGCCGCCGACATGAACTTGCGCGCGTTCTTCACGGACTCGATGTAGAGCAGGATGGCGCGGGTTTGCGGATCGGTGGCGAGATAGTCGATGATGTCGCCGAAATCCACGTCGGCGGAATCGCCGACCGACAGGAAGTGGCTGAAGCCGATGCCGTGCTGCTTCGCCCAGTCGAGCACGATGGTGCAGAGCGCGCCCGACTGGCTGACGAAAGCCAGCTGGCCCGGCTGGGCGTCGGTATGCGCGAAGCTGGCATTCAGCTTCAGGCCCGGGATCATCGTGCCGATGCCGTTCGGCCCGAGGATGCGCAATAGATAGGGCTTGGCGGCATCCAGCATGGCCTGCTGCAGGGTGCGGCCATCCGGCGCCATCTGTGTCGAGAGGCCAGCCGTCAGAACCACGGCGGCGCGGCAGCCGATCTCACCCAGCGTGGCGATCTGCGCCGGCACGGCGGCGGGCGGCACCACGATGACGGCCAGATCTGGAATGCCGGGCAGGGCGCGCACATCGGGGTAGCAGGGGATGCCTTCCAGCGTGCGGTATTTCGGATTGACCGGCCAGACCGGGCCGGCAAAGCCGCCACGCAGCAGGTTGGCGAGGACCACGCTGCCGACGCGGGCTGGCTGGCCCGAGGCGCCGATCACGGCGACCGACTTCGGCGCAAAGAGTTTGTCGAGGTTACGAACGGTCATGCCGAACCACTATACCTGATCAATGGCGTACAGGTGACGGATCAGATGCGCGGCGGTGGCAGTTGCCGGGCGCCGGCAGGCCTTCCGGCGCCGGCCGTCCTGTCCTGGGCATGGCGGGACTCGCGGCGCTCCCGGGCAGAGGGATACCGATAGGGTCCGGTTAATATCCGGTATACGCCAGCACCACGAAAGGGGGCTTTCTTTTTGGGCTGTTTCCGCAGGGTTTCTTGACGGGGGGGCGGAAGCGGGATAGCCCTCTTTGGGTGTCAACCCGATATGGAGGGAGGGGCTGTTACAACCCCTCCAGATGCTGTGCCGCTGATCATTACGCTCAAGGCAGGTGAGAAATTCATACTAAATCGTGCTGTGCTCAGCCTTTCCAAATCGGCCAGCATCGTTATCGAAAATAAAGCATCTTTTCTGCGCGAAAAGCACATAATGAAGCCGGAAGATGTCGATACCGGCGCCAAGAGAATCTACTACTACTGTCAGTTGGCGTATCTGTGGGACGAGCAGTACGACGAGTACTACGCAAAGGCTAAAGACGCCTGTATGGAGTTCGTTAAGGCTGCACCGAGTACACATGCCTTGATCGGCAATATTGGCGCGGCCCTGGCCCAGAAGGACTACTTCAAGCTCCTGAAGCTTGCGCGTCGGCTGATCGAGGTCGAGAGGAGATTGATTGATGTCGGGAAGAAACCCGTATCTGACAGCGCAGAACGCACTTGAATCGCCGAGGCAGCTGGAATACCGGCTGTTCTCTTCGGTCACGCGCGCGCTGATGGACATACGCCCCCTGATGCAGAGCAAGCATCCGGCCGATGTCGCCAAGATCGCTTCGGCGACCGCCTGGAACCGCGATGTCTGGAATCACCTGATGCCGGAAGTTCTCGACGAGAACAATCCGCTGCCCAAGGAAACCAAGGTCTCGCTGATCAACATCTGCCTGTTCGTCAACAAGCATACCGAGCGGATCAGCCAGGGTCAGGCGACCGATGTCGGCCCGCTGATCGACATCAACCGCAATATCATGGACGGCCTGCGCTAAGGCTGCGGCTGTGCTGTAATACTGGGGTAATCCTGCCCCCCGATGCTTGCAAAGCGGGCTGGCAGAGCCGGAATTCGTGCTAGTATTTGTCTTGGCGCCTGCCACCAGCCGGACGCATTTACCTTCGATAAACCTAAATATGCGACGAAGGCTGTGGTTAGAAACGGCCGATTCGCAAAACATAAGGGGATATCCCATGGCGATGAACGAAGAAGAGCAGAGCAAGGTTACGCGGGAGTCCTTCGTCGCGACCTGGGAAGCTCTGATCAACGGCGGCGTAAGCCGCGAGATTGTCGCCGCGATCGCAATGAGCATGGCGCTGGCGGAGCTGACCTCGCTGTTCGGCAAGGCCGTCACGGCGCATGGCCTGGAAAAGCTGCCCGACACGATCCGCTCGGGTGCTTTCGACGCCAAGAAGTAGATCAGGTTTCAGATCCGGCCCCGAGCGATTGGGTGGCCGGACAACAAAAAACCGGCCAGTGGCCGGTTTTTTTTTGTTTCCGCGTCGCGGGAGAGGCTCTCGCTCAGACCTTGATATCGAGCAGCTTGCCGCTGCTCGGCGGGACCGGCGCCGAGGCGACCGCCTGAACCGCCTTGACGTTCTCAAGGCCGGCACTGACAGCTTGCAGCACATTCAGTTGTGCAGTCTGCGCGGCACGAAGCCCCGCGAACGCCATCTGCTGCTTAACGCCAGACACTTCCATGATGGAATACTGCTCCAGGAATTCTTCCTGCCGCCAGTTTTACCGAAACCGGCCGGCCAGACAAGGGCAGAGCTTGGTTAACGCGACGGAATCCATGGTTAAAAAGCTGTAATGTGTCTGCTGAAGCCGCTAATTTGGTTTCAAATGAAACAAAAGGATACCCGCAGGGAGGGGGCATGACGGATTTCACCTACCCATCCTTCGGCTATGTGCCGCCCCGGACCGGACCCCAAGGCGGTTCGGGCGGCACCGAAGCCTGCCGGGTGGCCATTGTCGGCGGCGGCCCGGTCGGCCTGACCATGGCGCTGGATCTGGCCCGGCAGGGCATCGCCAGCGTCTTGCTGGACGAGGAAGACAGCGTCAGCACCGGCAGCCGGGCGATCTGCTACGCCAAACGAACCCTGGAAATCTGGGACCGGCTGGGGGTTGGCGCGCGCATGCTGGTCAAGGGCGTCACCTGGCGGCTGGGCAAGGTGTTTCACGGCGAGCAGCAGCGCTACAGCTTCGACCTGCTGCCCGAGAGCGGCCATCAGTACCCGGCCTTCATCAACCTGCAGCAATATTACGCCGAGCTCTACCTGGTGGAAGCGGCGCGCCAGCAGCCGCTGATCGAGCTGCGCTGGAAACATCGCGTCAGCGACCTGCAGCCCGGCAACGATAACGTCCGCCTGACGGTGACGACGCCGGATGGCGACTACATTTTGCTGGCTGATCATGTGCTGGCCGCCGACGGCGCGAGGTCCACCATCCGCCGCAAGCTCGGCCTCGATTTCAAAGGCCAGGTCTTCGAGGATCGTTTTCTCATCGCCGATGTGAAGATGAAGGCCGACTTCCCGGTGGAACGCTGGTTCTGGTTCGATCCGCCGTTTCACAGTGGGGGCTCGGCGCTGCTGCACAGCCAGCCCGATGATGTCTGGCGCATCGACCTGCAACTCGGCTGGCAGGCCGATCCCGACGCCGAACGCCAGCCGGAACGCGTGATTCCGCGCCTGCAGGCGATGCTGGGCAAGGATGCAAAATTCGAACTGGAATGGGTGAGCATCTACACCTTCCAGTGCCGCCGGCTGGAGCGCTTCCGTCATGGCCGCGTGATCTTCATCGGCGATTCCGCGCATCAGGTCTCGCCGTTCGGCGCGCGCGGTGCCAATTCCGGTGTGCAGGATGCCGACAACCTGGCCTGGAAGCTGGCGCATGTGCTGCGCGGCGATGCGCCCGAGGCGCTGCTCGAGACCTACGATGCGGAACGCAGCGCGGCCGCCGATGAAAACATTCTGAACTCCACGCGCAGCACCGATTTCATTTCGCCCAAGGGCACGACGGCAAAGGCGCTGCGCGATGCCGTGCTGGATCTCGCGGCCGACTACGCTTTCGCGCGCAAGCTGGTGAATTCCGGCCGCCTGTCGCTGCCCAGCACGTATCGCGACACGCCATTGTCGACGCCGGATCGCGATGCCTTTTCAGCCGGGCCGCCGCCAGGCGCGCCGGCCATCGACGCCCCTGTCGATGAAGCCGGGGGCTGGCTGCTCGGCCAGTGCCGCGCCGGCTTCACCCTGCTGGCCTTCGGCGCCGTGCCGGACCTGCCGCCCAATCTGCTGGATCGCATCGCCGTCCGCTGGCTGCCGGCCGATGGCCTGGCCGCCCAGCGTTATGGGGCCGCGCCCGGCAGCGCTTATCTGCTGCGTCCCGATCAGTATGTGGCGGCACGCTGGCATCAGCCATCAAGGCAAGACATTTCAATGGCTTATGATCGTGCTCTGGCCCGATCGGCTTGACGCCGACGCTTGACACTATTGGGCCGGGCCTTATGACTTGCGCGGCTTTTTACGCTGTTTCGGCGTTATCCCTATCTTCGGTCCCACCAGCAGGAGTCTTCCATCATGAGCCGAGCGTTCTTGTTCCCCGGCCAGGGCAGCCAGGCCGTCGGCATGGGCAAGGATCTTGCCGAGGCTTTCGCCACGGCGCGCGAGCTGTTCCAGGAAGTGGATGACGCCCTGTCGCAGAAGCTGTCGACGCTGATGTTCGAGGGCCCGGAAGCCGACCTGACGCTGACCGAGAATGCCCAGCCCGCGCTGATGGCCGCCAGCCTGGCGGTGGTGCGCGTCGCGCAGAAGGATTTCGGTGTCGATCTCGCAGCCAAAGGCGCTTTTGCCGCCGGCCATTCGCTGGGTGAATATTCCGCGCTCTGCGCCATGGGTGCGCTCAGCGTCGCCGACACCGCGCGGCTGCTGAAGCTGCGCGGCCAGTCGATGCAGAAGGCCGTGCCGGTGGGGACGGGCGCGATGGCCGCGCTGCTGGGCGCCGAGCTCGAACTGGCGCAGCAGGTGGTGGCCGAGGCCGCGCAGGGCGAAATCCTGGGCTGCGCCAACGACAATGGCGGCGGCCAGGTGGTGATCTCGGGCCAGAAGTCGGCCGTCGAACGCGCCATCGAGGTCTCGAAGACCAGGGGCGTCAAGCGCGGCATGCTGCTGCCGGTCAGTGCGCCGTTCCATTGCGCCATGATGCAGCCGGCCGCCGATGCCATGGCGGAAGCGCTGGCGACTGTGGCGATGACGGCGCCGAAACTGCCGGTGGTGTCCAACGTTACGGCCAGGGGCGAATCCAACCCCGACGACATCAAGAAGCTGCTGGTGCAGCAGGTGACGGGGCTGGTGCGCTGGCGTGAAGGCGTGCAGTGGCTGAAGGCCCAGGGCGTGGCGCAGGTGGTCGAGCTTGGCTCGGGCAAGGTGCTGGCCGGTCTGGTCAAGCGCATCGACAAGGAAATCGAGCCGCTCAGCATCAACACGCCGGCCGAGCTTGAAGCCTGGGCCAAGGCTCTTTGAGATCGAGATAGGAAAACGCACATGTTCGACCTGACCGGCAAATTCGCTCTCGTCACCGGCGCCACCGGCGGTATCGGCGGCGCCATCGCCGAAGCGCTGCACAAGCAGGGCGCCACCGTGGCACTGTCGGGTACCCGCGAAGCCGTGCTGCAGGAACTGGCGGCCAAGCTGGGCAGTCGCGCGCATGTCGTGCCCTGCAATCTGGCGGACGCCGAAGCCGTGAACGGCCTGGTTGCCAAGGCTGAAGCCGCGATGGGGCAGGTGGATATCCTGGTCAACAACGCCGGCATCACCCGCGACGGCCTGGCCATGCGCATGAAGGATGATGACTGGCAGACCGTGCTGGACGTCAATCTCAGCGCCGCCTTCCGGCTCGCCCGCGCTTCGCTGAAGGGCATGATGAAGCGCCGCTGGGGCCGCATCATTTCCATCACCTCGGTGGTGGGTGCGACCGGTAATCCGGGCCAGCTCAATTACGCAGCTGCGAAGGCCGGCCTGACCGGCATGACCAAGTCGCTGGCCCAGGAAGTGGCCTCGCGCAATATCACTGCCAACTGCGTCGCCCCCGGTTTTATCCAGACCGCGATGACCGATGTGCTGACCGACCAGCAGAAGGAAATGATTTCCCAGAAGATTCCGGCCGGCCGACTCGGCCAGAGCCCGGAAATTGCCGCCGCCGTGCTTTATCTGGCCTCGGAGGAAGCTGCCTACGTGACCGGACAGACCTTGCATGTTAACGGCGGCATGGCCATGATTTCCTAAGGAAATCCGGTCACGAATCACGCCGTTTCGCGGTCTTGGAACGGCTTGGAAGCGTGGGGTTTCTATGGTAAGGGAGCCCCCATCTGCCCGCTGCCGCCGCATGAAAAGCAGGCGCTGGCAGCCACAACCACAGGGATTTATGAAATGAGCGATGTTGCTGAGCGCGTTAAGAAGATCGTCGTCGAACATCTCGGCGTCGAAGAAGAGAAGGTCACCGAAGCGGCAAGCTTCATCGATGACCTGGGCGCGGACAGCCTCGACACTGTTGAGCTGGTGATGGCGTTCGAAGAAGAGTTCGGCGTCGAGATCCCCGATGATGCCGCTGAAAAGATCCTGACCGTCAAGGACGCGATCGATTTCATCAAAGAGCGTTCGGCGTCGTAATCGGCTGACGCCGCTTACGTTCTCCGCTTTTTCCGTCTCGTCACGAAAGGTACCGCTATGCGTCGTGTCGTCGTCACCGGCCTCGGCCTGGTCACGCCACTCGCCTGCGGCGTAGAGGCAACTTGGCAGCGTCTGATCAACGGTGAATCCGGCCTTGGCCCGATCACCCGTTTCGACCCTGCCGAGATGTCCGCGAAAATCGCCGGTCAGGTTCCGCTCAAGGCGGATTTCCCTGACCGTGCCGATGCCTTCGATCCCGACGAATGGATGGAGGCGAAGGATCGCAAGCGCGTTGACGATTTCATCGTCTTCGGGCTGGCAGCAGCCAAGCAGGCGGTGAAGGATTCCGGTTGGGTCCCGGCCGATGAAGAGCAGCGCTGCCGCACCGGCGTGCTGATCGGCTCCGGCATCGGCGGCCTCAACGGTATCGAGGAAGCCGCGCTCCTGCTCAAGGAAAAAGGCCCCCGCCGCATCAGCCCGTTCTTCGTGCCGGGCCGTCTGATCAACCTGGTCTCCGGCCATGTCTCGATCGAATACGGCTTCAAGGGGCCGAACCACGCGGTGGTGACGGCCTGTTCGACCGGCGCGCATGCCATCGGCGATGCCGCCCGGCTGATCATGTGGGACGATGCTGATGTGATGGTGGCCGGCGGTGCCGAAGCCACCATCGGTCCGCTCGGTGTCGCCGGCTTCTGTGCCTCGCGTGCCCTGTCCACCGGCTTCAACGACAACCCGACCAAGGGCTCGCGCCCCTGGGACAAGGGGCGCGATGGTTTCGTGATGGGCGAAGGTGCCGGCGTGGTGGTGCTCGAGGAACTCGAGCATGCCAAGGCGCGCGGCGCCAAGATTTATGCCGAAGTGGTGGGGTATGGCCTGTCGGGTGACGCCTATCACATCACCGCGCCGCATGAGAGCGGCGACGGCGCGTTCCGCTGCATGCAGATGGCGCTGAAGCGTGCCGGCATGCAGCCCAGCGACATCGATTACATCAACGCGCACGGCACCTCGACGCCGTTGGGCGACGAGATCGAACTCGGTGCCGTGAAGCGCCTGTTCGGCAATGCGATGGGCAGCCTGTCGATGTCGTCCACCAAATCGTCGATCGGCCATCTGCTCGGCGCCGCCGGCGCGGTGGAGGCGATCTTCTCCACGCTGGCGATCAAGACCGGCATCTGCCCGCCGACGCTGAACCTGGACGACCCCAGCGATGTCGCTGTCGGTCTCGACCTGGTGCCGCACAAGGCCAAGCAGCGCGACGTTCGCGCGGCGCTGTCGAACTCCTTCGGGTTCGGCGGCACCAACGCGTCGCTCGTGCTGAAGCGGTACGACGCCTAATTCCCCGTCGATGAAAAGGCTTCTGCGCGGCCTGCTGGCGATCCCGCTGGCCGGCGCCGTCGTCCTGTGTGCTGCCTGGCTGTGGTTCTCGCACTGGCTCGACAGTCCGGGCCCGCTGGCGCAGGAGAGTATCGTGCTGGTGCCGCGCGGCACGCGCGTGGCCGGCATCGCCGAACGGCTGGCCGAAGCGCGCGTGGTGGATCATGCGAAGCTGGCCGAGATTGCGGCCTGGCTGACCGGGACGGGACAAAGCCTGAAGGCCGGCGAATACCAGTTCACGCCGGGGGCTACGCCACGGCAGGTGCTGGAGAAGATCGCCGCCGGCCGCGTCTATCCGCGCCGCCTCACCATACCCGAAGGCCAGATGACGGTGGAGATTCGCAGGCTGGTTGAGGCGGGCGAGGCTCTGACCGGCAGCTGGCCATCAACGGCGGTGGCAGAAGGCAGCCTGCTGCCCGAGACCTATCAGTATATCTACGGCGACGGCCGCGCCGAGCTGCTGGCGCGCATGCGCAAGGCGCACGAGGACCTGTTGGCCGAGCTATGGCCCAAGCGCGCCGCCAACCTGCCGGTCACGACGCAGGCGCAGGCGGTGATTCTGGCCTCCATCGTGGAGGCGGAAACGCCGGTGCCGGCCGAGCGTCCGCGCGTCGCCGGTGTCTATCTCAATCGCCTGAAGCGCAACATGAAGCTGCAGGCCGACCCCACGGTGGCCTATGGCATCACCGGCGGTGCGCGCGAGATGGAACGGCCGCTGACGCTGAACGATCTTGCCCGTCCGAGTGCGTGGAACACCTACACCATCGACGGTCTGCCGCCGACGCCGATCAATCATCCCGGCCGTGCCAGCATTGCTGCCGTGCTGCAGCCGGAAAGCCACGACTTCCTGTATTTCGTCGCCGATGGCAAGGGCGGGCATGTCTTTGCCCGCACCTACGACGAGCACCTGAAGAATGTAGCGGCCTATCGCGCGACCCAGCGTCGATAAGTCAGTTCTTCGCCGGACTGCGGCGCAGCACCCAGTCGAGCAGCGGATACGGCAGCATTCCAAGCAGCCGCACCATCGCCAGCATCGGCCAGGGAAACGCGATACGCCCCTGATCACGCGCCAGACCATCCGCAATGATGCGGGCGGCGCGCTGCTCGTCCATCAGGAAGGGCATCGGGAATGTGTTGCGCGCGGTCATGCGCGTGGTGACGAAGCCGGGGCAGATCGACGAGACGCGCACGCCTTCGCGCGCCAGCCGGCCGCGCAGTTCCTCGGCATAGGCGCGGGCGAAATGCTTGGTCGCGGAATAGGGCACCGCACCCGGCATGGCAAGGAAGCCGGCGATCGAGGCGACAATGGCGATCTGGCCGCTGCGCTGCTGCACCATCACCGGGATCGCCGGGTTCACTGTGTTCAGCACGCCGTCGATATTCACGCTGGTGATCGCGCGGATATAAGCATCGAAGTCGGCCCAGTCCTTGAAGCCGCCAGATACGCCGGCATTGGCGATCACCAGGTCGAGACGCGATCTGGCCGCGACCTTTGCGATGAAGGCCTGCATGCCGGCATGGTCGGTGACGGGCACGGTTTCGGCTTCCACGGCCGCGCCGCGCTGGCGGCAGGCTTCGGCGACGGCCTCCAGGCGAGTCGCATCACGGCCGGTCAGCGCCAGCAGCACGCCGGGGCGGGCATACAGCTCGGCCAGCGCCTGGCCGATTCCGCTCGAGGCCCCGGTGATGACGATTCCCGAAAGCTCTGTCTGCTCCATGACCTGGCCTCGACCCCCTGAGTGTTTTTCACTATAGTGCAGCGCACCGTAGCATTTTCGGGGGAATCGTGTCGCTTGTCAGCATGACTGGCTTCGCTCGTGTCGATGGACGCGCCGGCAACAAAGCCTGGATCTGGGAACTGAAGTCGGTCAACGGCCGCGGCCTTGAGCTGCGCTTTCGCCTGCCGCCGGGCTTCGACAGCATCGAGGCCGATCTGCGCAGTCAGGCGCAGGCCAGACTGGTGCGCGGCAACATCAATCTCAATCTGCAGCTTGTCGAAAGTGCGGATGCTGCGCCGAACTATCGGCTGAACGAGGCGCTGCTCGAACAACTGCTGGCGATGGCCGGTAAGCTGGAATCGCGCGGCGTCGGTGCGCCGCGTCTGGATGGCCTGCTGGCCGTGCGCGGCGTGGTCGAGCCGGTCGGCAGCATCGCCGAGGATGAAGAGGCCCGCGCGTCGCTGGAAGCCGCGCTGAAACAAAGTTTCACTGAGGCCCTCGACAAACTGGTACAGAGCCGCGATGCCGAAGGCGCCAAGCTGGCCGAGGTGCTGGGCGGGCAGTTCAATGAAATTGCGGTGCTGACCGGGCGCGCCAGCGAAGTCGAGGCCGTACGGCCCGAAGGCCTGCGCCGCCGCCTGCAGACGCAGCTGTCGGAACTGCTGGCGCAGAATCCGCCGGTCGCCGAAGACCGTCTGGCGCAGGAACTCGCGCTGCAGGTCACACGGCTGGACGTGCGCGAGGAACTGGACCGCCTGCGGGCGCATGTCGCCTCCGCGCAGGGTCTGCTGAAGGGCGACGCCAAGGGCGTGGGCCGCAAGCTCGACTTCCTGATGCAGGAATTCAACCGCGAGGCCAACACGCTCTGCTCCAAGGCCTTCGATGCCGGACTGACTGCGATTGGCCTTGATCTGAAACTGGTGATCGACCGTTTGCGCGAGCAGGCCCAGAATGTCGAGTAAGGCTGTTTCGATTGCCCGGCGTGGCTTGATGCTGGTGCTGTCCTCGCCCTCGGGCGCCGGCAAGACCACGATCTCGCGCCGCCTGCTGGCCGAAGACCCGGACCTGCATCTCTCGGTCTCTGTGACGACGCGGGCGCGCCGTCCGGGTGAGGTGGACGGCACGCATTATCACTTCATCAGTTCGGAAGATTTCGGCCTGATGGTGAACCGCCAGGAGCTGCTCGAACACGCCAAGGTGTTCGACTATTACTACGGCACGCCGAAAGAGCAGGTCGAGAAGCGGCTGTCGGCCGGGCAGGACATCCTGTTCGACATCGACTGGCAGGGCACGCAGCAGCTGCGCCAGCGCGCGCGCGACGATCTGGTCAGCGTCTTCATTTTGCCGCCGTCCACCCGCGACCTGGAAAAGCGGCTGCATACCCGCGCGCAGGATTCCGCCGAAGTCGTGGCCAAGCGCATGTCGAAGGCAGCTGACGAGATCAGCCACTGGGCGGAATACGACTACGTGGTGATCAACGAGGATGTCGAACACTGCTTGGCGCAGGTGCATGCCATCCTGCGCGCCGAGCGGCTGAAGCGGCATCGCGGCGTCGGCCTGGTCGATTTCGTCAAGACGCTGCGCGAGGGTCGCTGATTACATCAGCCTCGCGAGCGCGCAGAACTCTTCGATAGAGAGCGTTTCCGCGCGGCGGGTCGGATCGATGCCAGCCTGCCCCAGTTTCGCATCGGCATCCGGCCACAGCGGCTTGAGCGCGGCGCGCAGCATCTTGCGGCGCTGGTTGAAGGCCGCTGCTGTCACGCGTTCCAGCTTGGCGGGTTCGGCTTCGGCCAGCGGTTTGGTGCGCGGCGTCAGTTCCACAATGGTGGACGTCACCTTGGGTGCCGGGACGAAAGCCTGCGGGCCGATATCGAACAGCATGCGCACTTCGGCGCGCCACTGCGCCGCCACGGCCAGCCGGCCATAGGTCTTGCCGCCGGGTTTGGCCGCCAGCCGCTCGGCGACTTCCTTCTGCACCAGAACCGTGATGCGCGTGAAATTCTGCGCCTGCGCCAGCCAGCCAAGCAGCAGCGGCGTGGCGATGTTGTAGGGCAGGTTGGCGACCACCTGCCATGGCGGCGGCGCCAGCGCGGCGAAATCGGTTTCCAGCGCGTCGCCGGCATGCACGACGAGGCGGCCGTCGGCTGCGGCAATCACATCCTGCAGCGCAGCGATACAGCGGTCGTCGCGCTCGACGGCGATCACTCTGGGCGCGCCTTCCAGCAGCAGCGCGCGGGTCAGCCCACCGGGACCGGGGCCGATCTCGACGACGGTGGCATCCGTCCATGGCATAGCGGAACGGGCGATCTTGCGGGTCAGATTAAGGTCGAGCAGGAAATTCTGTCCGAGCGACTTGCGCGCGGCCAGCTCGTGCTGCGCGATCACCTCGCGCAGCGGCGGCAGCGCTTCAACCTTGGACATCAATGCGATGCTTCGCCATCGTGGCTGCCATCTTCAGCGCGGCGATCAGGCTGTCGGGTTTGGCAATCCCCTTGCCGGCGATATCGAATGCCGTGCCATGATCGGGCGAGGTGCGGATGATCGGCAGGCCGAGCGTGACATTCACGCCGCTGTCGAAATCCAGCGTCTTGATCGGGATCAGCGCCTGGTCGTGATACATGCAGATCGCGGCGTCGTAAGTCTCGCGCGCCTCGGCATGAAACATGGTGTCGGGCGGCAGCGGCCCGCGCGCGTCGATGCCCATGCTACGCAGGCGCGCGACGGCGGGCGCCACGATGGCGGCGTCTTCCTCGCCCATGCTGCGGCTTTCGCCGGCATGCGGGTTGAGACCAGCCAGCGCCAGCCGCGGCTTTGGGATGCCGAACCTGTCGCGCAGGTCGGCTGCCGTGATCCGCGCCGTCTCCACGATCAGGTCGGCATCGAGCAGGTCAATGGCACGCTTCAGCGCCACGTGGATGGTGACGGGCACGACACGCAGCCTGTCGGAGGCCAGCATCATCACCGGACGCGGCGCATCGCAAAGCGCCGCCAGGAATTCGGTATGGCCGGGATGGCTGAAGCCGGCGTCGTAGAGTGCCGCCTTGTGGATTGGATTGGTGACCAGCGCAGCCACCTTGCCATTGCTGCAGAGCGTGACCGCGAGTTCGATGGCATGCAGCACGGCGGGGGCGTTGCGGCGATCCGGGATGCCGGGCTGCGGGATGGCCGGCAGAGGCACCGGCAGCACCGGCAGCGCGCGGTCGAACACATCGAGCGCCGCCTCGGGCTCGGAGATGGCCTCGATCGGCACCTTCCAGCCATGCAGGGCCGCAATCGCTTTCAGGCGCTCGGGGTCGTCCAGCATCAGGAAGGGGGGGAGGCCAGCTTCGCGTCGGCGCAACCAGGCCTGCAGGGCGATCTCGCCACCGATGCCGGCCGGTTCGCCCATGGTCAGGGCGATGGGCAAAACTGCGGCCGGCGCCGCGCTGGTGGACTGCGCCTTATCGGAATTCAATGGTGGCATCGCGGCGCAACTCGCGAATGTAACGCTGGGCCATCAACTCGGCGCGACGCGACAGAATGTTCTGGCGCACTTCGTTGCGGTTCAGGCCGGAGGCTTCCTGCCTGCCGCACAGGGTGAAGATATGCACCGCGCGGGTGGCCCGCACCGGCTCCGAGGTCTGGTTGATGTCGAGCGGGGCGACCGCCTGGCGGAAGCTCTCCGGCAGATCGCCCATCCGCAGCGTCCCCAGGCTGCCCGAACCGGGCGCGTCGTAGCGGCCCGCCACAGGTTCCACGTCATCGCAGGTCCGGATCTCGCCGCGCGCCTGGCGCGCCTTGGCGATGGCGGCATCCGCTTCGGCCTGCGGCGCTTCGGCGGCCAGCGGGATCAGCAACTGCTTCAGCGTGACGCGATTTTCTTCGATACCCGGCAGCGAGATGCGACGGCGGTCGCGCAGCGCCACGATCTGCCAGCCGCCCACGGTGCGGATCGGCTCCGAGAGCTGGCCCTTGTCCAGCTTGGCGATGGCAGCCTCGATTTCCTCGTTCAGGGTACCGCGCTGCACCCAGCCGACATCGCCGCCGTTGACTGCGGTGGTGCCGCGGCTGAACTGGCGGGCGAGGGCGGGGAAATTGGCGCCGCCACGCAGCTGTTCGATGATGCGCTGTGCCAGCTGACGCTGCGGTTCTTCCTGATCGGGGCTGTCGACCGGCACCAGGATTTCCGAGATCAGCTCTTCGGTCTGGCCGACATTGGCGCGCAGCTTGGCGACCGCTTCGTCGATTTCCTGCTCGGTCACGGAGGTCTGGGCGCTGGTGCGGGCGCGCACCATGCGGCTCCAGGTCAGCTCGGTACGGATCTGGCCGGCGACTGCCGTGGGGTCGATGCCGCCGCGACGAATGAATTCGTCGAAGCGACCCGGCGGGATGTTCATCTGGCGCTCGACGGCGCCGATCGCCGCATCGACATCCTGCTGACTGACATTGATGTTGCGGCGCTTGGCTTCCTGCATCTGCAACCGGTCATCGACCAGCGAGCGCAGCGCCTGTTCACGGACGGCCCGCAGGATTTCCGGATTGTTATCCGGCAGGCGGGTAGTGGCCATGATGATACGCATGCGTTCGTTGAGATCGCGTTGCGAAACGACCTCATCATTGATCAGCGCAACAATGCGTTGCTGATCCTGTGCCAGGACCGGTGTGGCGGTCAGACAGCCAAGAATGAGAGTGAGGGCGATCAGGCGGTGCATGGGCAGACTCAATTGAACGAGGCGATCCTGAAGCGGACACCGATGACGGTATCAGGCTGAATATCGCGATTGACCGTAAACGTCCGCTCGGCGAACAGGATGATGTCGAAACACTCGTCAGTATAGCGCAGACCGAGGAAGTTCAGCAAAGATCCGTCATCCCGAAGATCGCGGGTATGGCGGATTTCCGTGGCCCAGTATTTGCTCAGCTGCATGCGGACGGTCGCGGAAATCGCTTCCTGCCGCTCATTCTGCCGCAGATAGTCGGTATTCACCAGATCGGCGTAAGATACGGTGAAGTTGTTGGTCGATGTGCCGAGCGTGGCGCCCATTTCATGGCGACGCACATCCAGGTTGCTGTTCTGCGCAAGTCTGACGCGGTCAACCAGCTGGATATAGCGGCCAGGCGAAACGGTCAGACGGCCAACATAATCGGAGAACTGGTCGCGCAGGCCTGAAGCTTCGGTGAAAGTGTCATCGGTCTTGGCGCGCAGCGACTGACCAGCCAGAAATTCAACATGGCCATTGTTTTCGCCATAGGCGGCCATGCGGACACCATAATTCAGCTTCGGTCCGCCATCCCAGCGATCGTAGCCCGGGAAACGGCTGAGCGAGAAGAGATTGGTTTCATCGAATTCGAAGCTGACCGAATCCTCGTTCGGGATATCGCTGCGATTGCCGCCATAGGGACTGATCACGCCCATCACAATCGGCTCGACGAGCTGGCGCATGCGGCCGGCATCGCGCACCATCGGATAGCGCCAATCCAGCGCCACCGCCGGCAGGACGCGGCCAGTCATATTCGCTCCGTCGGTCGAACCCGGCACCATGCTCTGGCTGACATTGTCGGACCAGTAGCCGTCAGCGCGCATCATCGCGGTGGCGGTGAAGACCTCGCCGCTTGGCGCGTAGTAGGGCTGCGACCACGAGACCGTTGAGGTCAGGCGGCGCATGTCGGGTCCTTCGCTGCGCGACAGCGAAACCATGTTGGCATCCAGGCCCCAGCGGCCGCCGTAATCGCCGGGCTCGAAAACCGCCGAATAGTCCATCACGGGAACAGCAATGGGCACGGTGCTGTTGCGTACGCGCTCCAGCGTGTTCTGGAAGGCAAAGGCATTCACGCTGGCGAAGTGACGGTTGTTGATCGCCTCGCCATACACGCGGCTGACCAGGGTGTTGCCGCTGGGGCGATCCTGGATTGAGTAGCGACTCAGATAGGTGTCGTCAGTCGAGCGCAGGATATTGGCGCCGTAAGTGATGTCGTCGGTGGCGCGGAAGGCGGCGTTGGCGCGGATATGTCCGCGCGTATCGTTGGAGGCATCTTCGTCCGCCACGCTGCCGTCGAGCTGGATTTCGCCCTTGGCAAAGCGCTGGCGGTAGTCAGCACCGATGAACGGGCCCTGCCGCGTCGAATATTGCGGCGTCACGGTCAGGTCGCTGGTGTCGTCGATCGCGTAGAAATACGGAACCTGCACCGCACTCTGGAAGAATGAGCTGCTGGTATAGCGCGGCGGCAGGAAACCGCTGCGGCGGTTCACTGTCGGATCCGGATGGCTGAAATAGGGAGAATACAGGATCGGAATGCCGAAAAGCTCAAAGACCGCGTCGCGGTATTTGATTTCCTGTTCCGATTCATTGTGCTCGACTTCGCGGCCCTTGATCTGCCACAGCGGTGCCCGCGTCGGATCGCTTTCGCACAGTGAGCAGGTGCTGTAGACCGCCTTTTTCATGATCGTGCGGTTGCCGTCCTTGCGTTCGGCCTGCGCGGCAGCGCCACGCGACATGTCATTCAGCAGGAATGAGATGTCGCGGATGAACCCGTTCCGCATGCCGCCGGTCAGTTCCATGTAATTGGCGAAGATGACGGTACCATTCTCCTCCAGCAGCGAGACGTTGCCGCTGGCCGTCACCTTGTCGTCACGCTCGCTGTAGCTGACCATATCGGCCAGCAGCGTGCGGCCGCCCTGCGACAGTTCGACCTTGCCCTCGGCCCGGATGAGGCCAAGGTTCTGGTCGTAGTTCAGCTGGTCAGCCGTCATCAGCACGGGCTCACCTGACCCGGCGGTGGGCGCGGCGCTGCCTGCGGCAGGTTGAGATTGCGGCTGGATCTGGGCCTGGCTCTGTGCGGCATAGCTCAGCAGCAATGCAATGATTGCTGCCTGCAGCAGTCCCCCCCTTCGTGCGTTCATCCGTCCTCCAGATGGAACAGCAGCGAAATTCCCAGCATGACGAAAACCACAGTGGGGGCCCAGGCGGCCAGCGGCACTGGCAAGGTGCCGTTGAGACCGAATGGCTGCATTAATTCGACCGTGAAATACAGCAGGAAGCCGGCGGCAACGCCGCCTGCCAGCATGGCGCCGATGCCGCCGCGCCGGGTCAGGCGCAGGCTGAAGCTGGCGGCGATCAGCAGCATGGCGCAGAGCAGGACGGGCGAGGCGAGCAGCGTGTAGAAATGCAGGCGATGGCGCATCGCCGAGAAGCCCGCGTTTTCCAGCGTGCTGATGAACGACGGCAGTTCCCAGAACGAGATCGTTGCCGGCGAGGCAAAGCTTTCCTGGATGCGATCGAAGGTCAGTGTGGTCGGCACCGTCAGAAGCTCGTGGCGTTCTGCGGCGCGGTCGGGGTAGCTGACCACGGCCTTCTGCAGCCGCCACTGGCCGGCTTCGAGCAGTGCCACGGCGGCATCGATCCGCTTCACGAACTTGTCGCGGCCTTCGTAGTAGAACAGGATTGCGTCGCGCAGCTCGACGCCTTGCTGCGCCACGCGCAGAGCATGCACCACCACCTGTCCATTGGCGTCGGCTTCACGCAGCCACAGGCCGCCAGACGACACCGCCAGCATGCTGGTGCGGCCGCGCATCACCTTGGCGTCGATATTTTCGTAGCGCGACAGCATGGCGGCGCTGAGAGGATTGTAAACCGTGACCAGGAAGACCCCGAGCAGCAACGACAGCGCGATGCCAGGGAACAGGAACTGCCAGACCGAAACGCCGGCGGCGCGGCTGACCGTCAGTTCCTGCGACCGGGTCAGGCGGCTGAGCGCCAGCATGCCGCCGAACAGGACAGCGAAGGGAAACAGCTTGGTCATCAGCGACGGCAGCTTGAGCACCGACATTTCGAGTACCAGGCCGAGCGACGCATCGGCACGGCCGCTGGCGCGGCGCAGCAGTTCCACGGTGTCGAAACTGAACGCCAGCACGGCCAGCACGGTCAGGACCGTGAGGATCGCCGCAAAGAAGTGGCGCCCGAAATAGAGCGATAGCGTCAGCGACTGTCGCATCAGGCCGTCCGCAGCCGGCGGACCGGCTCACGCAATGCATAAATGGCTGCGGCCATCGTCAGCACGGGCACCAGATACATCAGCGGCACCAGTGGCAGGTTTTTGACCGAGAGCTGAGTGACGCTCAGACTGAGAACCTGCACCAGGATGGCAATGGCGGCACCGAGGATCAGGCGCTGGCCATGGCCGCGCCGGTTGAATTCGCCACCGATCACGCTGGCGATCGCGATCAGGATCAGTGCCGGAGCATAGAGAGGTGTCGCCAGCCGGCGATGGCCCTCGACGATCAGCTTGGCATACTGGTTCACGTCGTCGGCGTTGCTCATATCGGGATTGAACAGCTCGTGCAGATATCGCTCGGACGGTTCGCGCCAGCCCTGCCCTTCCTTGTTCGCATAACTGTCGAGGTCGAGGCTGTAATTGTCGAAATACAGCAGTGACAGCGACTTGTGCTCGGCATCGACCTGCTGGCGGTTGCCGTTCACCATGTACAGTCGCGGGCCCAGGTCTGTGCGCACCAGTGTGGCGCGCTCGGCCAGCATGGTCACCGGGCTGGCGGAATTGCGGTTGTCGTGCACCAGCACGCCCAGCATGTCGCCATTGCTGTCGCGTTCGCGGATGTAGACGGTCAGGTTGGCGGTTGGCGTGTTGAATACGCCTTCCAGCAGCGCCATGCCGGCGAGGTCGTTGCGGAATTCATACTGCGTGGCGCGCAGGGTGCGCGAGCCGAGCGGCATCAGGAAAAGCAGGATCACATACATTGCCACCATCACGACGGCTGAGATGTAGAGCGCCGGGCGCGCCAGCGACAGCCGGCTGAACCCCGCCGCCGACAGCACGATCATCTCGGAATCGCTGGCCAGCCGGTGGAAGGCATAGAGCGCGGCGCAGAAGCCGGCGACCGGCAGGATGATGGCCACGATGCTGGGCAGGACCAGCATGGTCAGATAGAGGAAATCGTCGAAGGCGAGGTTGTTGTTGACGATGCGGTCGATGAAGCGGAGCGACTGGGTCAGCCAGATCACCCCGGTCAGGGTGAGGGTGGCAAAACCGAGCGGCCAGGCGATCTGGCGCATGATGTAGAGAACGACCCCGCGCATGGCGCGCAGTATAGCGATTCCGCCCCCTGCCGCCACAGCCTCGGCTCGAAAAGAACGACTTGGTCCACAAGGCAGATTCGGCGATTCGGCCGGTCTGTGCCGATTGATTGGCCAAGGTCCGGGCCGCTATAGTCCTTGGCCAGTCCAACACCCATTTTCCGCCCGGATTGGAGCATCATGAAAATCGAGATCGTCGACAGCAAAACCCCGAAACGCGGCAGCCTGGTCCTTGTCGTGGGCGAGGGGCGCCAGCTCGGTTCGTTCGGCCAGCAGGTCGACAAGGCCTGCGGCGGTGCGCTGGGCAAGGCCATGGCGGCCGCGGCGCGGTTTTCCGGCGGCAAGGGCCAGTGGCTCGAGGTGCTGGCACCAGGTGGCGGTTCGGGCGGCGGCCTGAACCGGGTGCTGCTGGCCGGCCTGGGCAAGACCACCGAGGTCAAGGCTGTCGCCTATGAGGCGGTGGGCGCCGACGCGGTGAAGCGGCTGGCGACGGCGGGCGAGACCGAGCTGGCCATCGGGGCCGAGGTGCTGAAGGGCACCATGCTGCCGGCCGGCGAGGCCGCGGCGCGCGCCGCCCTGGGCGCCCGGCTCGGCGGTTACCGCTTCGACAAATACCGCACAAAAATGAAGGACCGCGAGAAGCCGACGCTGAAGACGGTCAACGTGCTGACCCAGGCCGCTCCGGCGGCGAAAAAGCTGCATGCCCCGCTCGACAAGCTGGCGGCGGGCGTGGAGATCACCCGCAACCTGGTGACCGAGCCGGCCAACATCATCTATCCGGAAAGCATGGCGGCTGAATGCCGCAAGCTGACCAAGCTCGGCGTCAAGGTCGAGGTGCTGGGCGAGCGCGAGATGAAGAAGCTCGGCATGGGCGCGCTGCTCGGCGTCGGCCAGGGCTCGGAGCGCGAGTCCAAGCTGGTCGTGATGCACTGGAACGGCGGCAAGAAGGGCGGCAAGCCCGTCAGCTTCGTCGGCAAGGGCGTCTGCTTCGACACCGGCGGCATTTCGATCAAGCCGGCCGGCGGCATGGAAGAGATGAAGTGGGATATGGCCGGCGCCGGCGCCGTCGTCGGCACCATGGCGGCCCTTGCCGGCCGCAAGGCCAAGGTGAATGCGGTGGGCGTGGTGGCGCTGGTGGAAAACATGCCGTCCGGCACCGCGCAGCGTCCGGGCGACGTGGTCACGTCCATGTCCGGGCAAACCATCGAGGTATTGAATACCGATGCCGAAGGCCGCCTGATCCTGTGCGACGCCATGTGGTACACGCAGCAGCGTTTCAAGCCGCAGTTCATGGTCGACCTCGCCACGCTGACCGGCGCGATCATCATCTCGCTGGGCCATGAGCATGCCGGCCTGTTCTCGAACAACGACCGCCTGTCGGAGCAGCTGGCCGCCGCCGGCAAGTCGGAAGACGAGCTGCTGTGGCGCATGCCGCTCAGCGAGGCTTACGACGAGGGCCTGAAGTCGCCGATCGCCGACATGCAGAATATCGCGGGCCCCGGCTTCGGCGCCGGCTCGATCACGGCGGCGCAGTTCCTGCAGCGCTTTGTCATCGACAAGACGCCCTGGGCGCATCTGGACATCGCCGGCGTGGCCTGGAGCAAGAAGGACAAGGCGACGGTGCCGAAGGGCGCCACCGGCTTTGGCGTCCGCCTGCTCAACCGCCTCGTCGCCGATCACTACGAAGATCGCTGAGTGGCCGAACTGCTGTTCTACCATCTGACCCGGCGGCGCCTTGAACAGGTGCTGCCGGAGCTTTTGGAAAAGACGCTGCAGAAGGGCTGGAAGGCTGTCGTCAAGGGCGGCAGCGAGGAACGCATCCAGGCGCTGAACGGCGAGCTGTGGACCTATGGCCGCAACAGCTTTTTGCCGCATGGCATCAAGCCGGACGGCTTCGCGGAAAAGCAGCCGATCTATCTCACCGTCGAGGACGAGCGGCCCAACCAGGCCGACGTGCTGTTCCTGGTCGACGGCGCCGATGCCACGGATGTCTCGGCTTATACCCGCGTCTGCGACCTGTTCGACGGCAATGACGATGCCGCCGTGGATGCCGCGCGGCAGCGCTGGAAACGCGCGAAAGACGCCGGCCACAAGCTGACCTACTGGCAGCAGAACGAAGACACCGGCGGCTGGATCAAGAAGGCCGAAGGCTAACGCCTTACGCCGCCTCGGCCTGCGCGGTTTCGAGTTTCGCCTGCGCGTCGAGCCAGGCTTCTTCCGCCGTCTCCAGCTGCTTCACCAACTCGCCATGCTGCTTCTGCAGTTCACTCTGCTTCGCCGCGCTCATCTTCGTGTAGGTGTCGGGATCGGCCAGCGTCGCATCCAGCCGCGTCTTCTCGGCATTGAGTTTGGCCATCGCCTTTTCGGCTGCCTGCACGGCGATGCGCAACGGCGCCAGCGCCTGACGCGCGGCGGCCGCCGCCTTGCGGTCTGCCTTGCGGTCGGCGGAGGCATCCACGGCCTTGCCGCCACCGCCGCCGCCTTTCAGCTTCACCGTCGAGGCCGTGGCGCGGCGCTTCTCGGCCAGCAGTCTGGCGTAATCGTCGAGGTCGCCGTCGAAGTCTTTCACGGTGCCGTCGCCGACCAGCCAGAAGCGGTCCGCGCAGGCCTCGGCCATATGGCGATCATGGCTGACCAGGATGACGGCGCCCTTGAATTCGTTCACCGCCTGCACCAGCGCGTCGCGCGTGTCCATGTCGAGATGGTTGGTCGGTTCGTCGAGGATCAGCAGATGCGGCGCATGATGCGTGACCATGGCAAACAGCAGCCGCGCGCGCTCGCCGCCCGACAGCTTGCCGGCCGCGGTCTGCGCCTTGTCGCGCACGAGGCCGAAGCTGCCCAGCTTGGTGCGCATCTGTTCGATAGTGGCATTCGGCAGCAGGTCGAGCATGTGTTCGACCGGCGTGCGGTTTTCGTCCAGCACGTCGTCCTGGTCCTGCGCGAAATAGCCGATGCGCAGCTTGCCGCTTTTCTGCAGCTTGCCGCCCTGCGGCTTCAGCGTGCCGGCGAGAATCTTGGCCAGCGTCGACTTGCCGTTGCCGTTGGCACCCAGCATGGCGATGCGGTCTTCCATGTCGATGCGCAGATCGAGGTTGCGCAGCACCGGCTTGTCGGCGGCATACCCGGCGGTCAGATGATCCAGCACGATCAGCGGCGGCGGCAGTTCTTCCGGATCGGGCAGGCGGAAGATCACGGTGGGATCTTCAATGGCGGCCACGATCGGCTGCATCTTGGCCAGCATCTTGATGCGGCTCTGCGCCTGACGCGCTTTGGAGGCCGAGGCGCGGAAGCGCGCGACGAAGGCTTCCATATGCTTGCGCTGTTCGGCCTGGCGCGTGGCAAAGGCCGTCTGCTGCTCCATGCGGAGCCGCCGCTCGGTCTCGAAAGTGTCGTAGTTGCCGCGATAGAGAACGAGCTTGGTGTTGTCGATATGCAGGATGTGTTCGATCGCGCTGTTCAGGAAATGCCGGTCATGGCTGATCAGCAGGAAGGTGCGCGGATAGGTTTTCAGGTAGCTTTCGAGCCAGAGCGAGGCTTCGAGATCGAGATGGTTGGTCGGCTCATCCAGCAGCAGCAGATCCGGCTGGGCAAACAGACAGCCGGCCAGCGCCACGCGCATGCGCCAGCCGCCCGAGAAGGAATCCAGCGGACGGTTCTGCGCGGCTTCGTCAAAGCCCAGTCCCGCCAGGATGACGGCGGCGCGCGCCGGCGCGGTATGGGCGTCGATCTCGGCCAGTCGCATATGCACCGCGGCGATGCGCTCGGCGTCTTCCATGCTGGTGGCGTCTTCGAGTTCTTCCGCCTCGATCAGCAGCGCCTCGCGCTCGGCATCGGCGGCCAGCACATAGGCGATCGGCGTCTGCTCGCCGCCCGGCGGTTCCTGCGGCAGCTTGGCGATCTTGCAGTCGTTGGGCAGTTCGACGCTGCCGGTTTCGGTCTGCAATTCGCCGGTGATGATCTTGAACAGCGTCGATTTGCCGGTGCCATTACGCCCGACCAGGCCGACTTTATGCCCGGCCGGGATCACGGCCGAGACATGGTCCAGCAGCACACGGCCGGCAATCCGGTAGGTCAGGTCGCGAAAAGACAGCATTCAGAACAACTTAACTTGGCTGGCCGGGGAGGGCTGGCGGGGTTTGGGAGGGCCGGGACGGTTGCAGGTCCTCGGCGGAGCCTCTATATACCCGCCACCGATTTTTAGCCAAGACCTAAAGGACCCATGATCATGGCGATTGAACGCACTTTCTCGATCATCAAGCCGGACGCGACCCGCCGCAACCTGACTGGCGCGATCAATGCCAAGATCGAGGCCGCCGGCCTGCGCATCGTGGCGCAGAAGCGCATCCACATGAGCAAGGCCCAGGCCGAGAGCTTCTACGGCGTGCACAGCGCCCGTCCGTTCTTCAACGACCTAGTGTCGTTCATGATCTCGGGCCCGGTCGTCGTGCAGGTGCTGGAAGGCGAAGGCGCCATTGCCAAGTACCGCGACGTGATGGGCGCGACCAACCCGGCCAATGCCGCCGCCGGCACCATCCGCAAGGATTTCGCCGAGAGCATCGAAGCCAACTCGGTACACGGCTCGGACGCCGCCGAAACGGCTGCGGTGGAAATCGCCTACTTCTTCGCCGGCACCGAGATCGTCGGCTAAAGACATCTTTTCAGTCTCCGGACTGAGCGAAGGCCCGGCAGCACTGCCGGGCCTTTTTTTGTTTGTGACCTGCCGCTGAGGCGGCTGCTCCAGCCACACCAGAGATCGTCATCCTCCGCCTTGCGCCGAGGATCCATCCCAACCCTCCGCGCATCGGCCGGTGCATATTGGCTCGGGCCGAGGGTGACGGACGGAGCAGCGGCGGCAGTGATATCACTGATATCAAATCGACCTCGTTTTGCTTCGGTGGTGTTCGCTGGCGTTCGTGGCGGTTCGTTTGATGCTCGTTTGGGTTCGCCGGAGTTCGTGCGTGTTCGCGGCGGTTCGTACGCGTTCGTGGCGGTTCGTACGCGTTCGTGGCGGTTCGGGCTGTGGGGCCACAGTGAATGCACCTGTATGCGACGCATCCGTTCCGTCCACCTTGCCAGATTGCCGATTGACAAACAGAACATTTATGGTACATAAATATAGGATTAAAGTCTATGTGATTCTGTCCATTCATTCTGTGGCCCGCCATCCCGGAGCGCGACATGAGCCTGCAGTCCGTCCTTGAGCAGACCCGTCCTTTTCGCTTTCCCGGCACCGCTGTCCGCGTCACGCCGAAAGGGGATATCGCGTCGCCCGAGATCGTGAAGGCGCAGCCCTACCTGCGGCCCAGCGTGCTGGGCCGGTCGGTCTGCCTCAGCCCGCTGGACTGGACGCGGTTCACCACCGCGCTGCAGGAGGCGTTCCCTGATGCGCTGTACAGCCGCAGCGTGAGCCTCGCGGAATTGACCCGCGCCGCGCCGCCGAAGCTGCGCCTGGAGCACAGCCTGCGGCTGAGCGATCCGCAGGCTGCGACGCAGATGCATTTCGGTCCGGAGACGGAGCTGATCCTGAAACGGCAACTGGGCTGGCAGGTCGCCAGCGAAGGCCTGTTCTGGCCGCAGATCACGCTGGGCCGGCCGATGGCGCCGCTGCCGGCCGATGAGCGCGGGCCGGAGCGTCTGCGCGAGGCACAGATCCTGATCCACACGGCGCCGCATCACCAAGGCCATGCGCGGTTCGCGCGGCAGATGTGGCGGCTGCTGGCGCGGTTCACTGCGAACGCGCGGGTAGTGCTGGTGCGCTATCCCGATTACGAGCTGTTGCCACAGGTGCCGGGCGCGTCCTCATCCGGTCTGTGGATCGGCCATGACGCGCTGCGCTGGGCGCACGAGAACCCGACGCGGCTGCTGGCCTATGAACGCTCACGCCTGTCGCCGCGCGCAGCGGATGTTCTGGGATACGGCTATCGGCCGGCAGAGGAATAAGTGGTGGGAGTGATGGTTGGTGGCTCGCACGATCAATCACCCACCGCAGCCATAAACGCCAATATCTAGGTCCCGATGTTGGCAAGTATGCCTCAGTAACGTCGTCTTACTCCGCTGCAGAGCTGCGAGTGAGCTTTAATAGAGGTTCGACACTGGTGCTTGGTGACCAACGAACAGAATTTAAAATGCTCGTTTTTATCGGACGTTTCTCATCCCAGAAAATGAGAGACTCTAGAAGAGCATTGATTGGTTTTGAGTTGAGGCTCGAATATGCAGCAACCGCCTCGGCCTCAGTTTCAAACGAGACATAATATACGGTGTCATCAAACATTACCGGCCGGCCATCAATCGGCCCCACTAACCTAAAACGTAGTGATTTATAAAGAGCGCATATCGCTATTCGCCAAGGACGGAACGAATAATCGCCTATACCAAAAATCGAAAAGCGCGGGTTTTTTTTGTATATCGTGCTTCCCCGGCCATCAAGGTAATTTGCATGTTTGATTAAGTACGACCAAGTTAAGGGCGCTTGCGTTTCGATCGAGTTAGTTTGTTCGCCAACGTGTCTCTGTGTCACGAGGACATATTTCTCGCGCCAAGTTTTATCGCTACCTACGTCGGAGCCCTTAAGAAGTGGAAATAGAAAACGATCTTCTAATGATACTTCTTCTCCGAGACCGTTTTTATATCGGCCTCCTGAGCGGATAAACTCCATTACCGATGACGCATCATGCTTGATGCCGGAGCGCCATTTTTGGTCGCTTGTCCCGAGCCAATCCAAATGGCGATTAAACGCCTCTAAGTCGCGAACAACCATACCGAGTCGAGTGCCAACGCGGCGCCCAATTTTGTCGTTAAAGTCTTGATATACGGTATAGTCGTAACAGGTGTCTTTCTCGGGGTCCAAGTTGATTACTAAAAGGCAAGCATCGACCGACGCGGCAAAGTTCTTCTTTGCATCAATTTGAATTATGTAAGCGTCACTAACTGAATCCTGTCGGCGCTGTGCGTGGGCCATCACTTTGCGTGCCACAGCAGTCTTGACTAGCATCGCGATATGCGCGTGGCGCCCTTTTAACCAACGCAAAACGTCAATCAGCATCCATTCCGAAATATCAAAATTTGCTTTACCGCTAATCGCATCGAAACCAGAGAAGTTCAGGAAGTTTGATTTTTCAGGCAGATTATTGCCGCCTATAAGGCCTTGAGCTGCATTAGTTACCCAAGGAAAATTCCCTACAACGAGTATGCTGCCTGTTAATTGGTCTAAGTCAGATTGCCAACCGTGTGTAAAAAAATTGGCTTGGCGGACTGAATATTTAGTTGGCTCTTTAATGTTGGAAATTCTTTCCCGTAAAATCTGTAAATACTCAGGATTGATTTCGTATCCGCAAATATGAGCCGCATCCGGAAATTTAGATGCAGCTGCAATGACGAAAGCCCCCAATCCGCATGTTGGTTCGATAACTACATCAGGGCTCACACCATCCGCGGCTAGTCTGGTGCACACCTGGATAGCCAGCGCATCTGGCGTCTGAAAGTCGCCATACTCTATGCGCCGATTGGTCTCAGGATTCATATGCGCTCAATGCCCTTATATATGGATCTAATTCCCGCTTGCTCGCCAGCCTTCTCAATCACTCGTCCATACTGCAGTCGCCACTGTAGGGCGTTTGATATAGTTAGATAACCCTGCTCCGGCTTGTTCTTTAAAATCTCGTCTGCGAGATTTTTCAGTTCTATTTCATCCACCGGCAAGTTCTTCTCGGACATGAAAGCCATAAGGTCTTCCGTGTTGCCTTCATTTTCGAGAATTCCCCGAATGCCCTTAGTCATTTGGAAATCGGCAGTTCTTTGCTGTTCAACAAAGATGGTGTCGGTCATGCGCAATATGGCGGTCTTGTTTACAGGGTCGTCAAACTTGTCGTAAACAAAAACAATAAGGCCATAACCAAGACCATAAATTTTCTGTCTTGCAGATTTAAACGGACATGAGGACTGCGGTTGTCGAATACTGGTAACTTTCATATCGACGCCGAGGTCGGGAAAGTCCACGCCGTTCGCAGAGTTCCCTTTGACGAACTCGTACCTCTCTTGAAGAAAAACGCGAAACTTATGTTCAAGATAAGTTCCTACGGCCTTACCGTCTGTAACTCCAAAAAGACTCGGTTCTGGATGCTTAGCTTCGATAACTGAAAAATTCGCGGCTTCTACGCAAAGAAGATCAATGCTCAATGGAATTTTCGTCACAGCAATCCCCCGATTCGCCAGTATTTAAATTGGTAGCACAGATCGGTCCTCTCTCAGAGGGCGTAGCAAATGTTACGCCCCCAAGCGCTTGCTAGGCTGCTATCTGAGCCGGTTGCTAGGCGGTCTGCTGCCCGATCCGCACCCGCTGCCCCTCAATGCTCAGCCGCCCCGCGGCCAGCAGCCTGAGCGCCTGCGGATAGAGCGCGTGTTCCTGCTCCAGCACGGCGGCTGCGATGCTGTCGGCCGTCGCATCCTGCGGCACGGGGATCGCGGCCTGCAGGATGATTGGCCCGGCGTCCACTTCGGGGCTGACGAAATGCACGCTGCAGCCGGTGAAGCGCGTGCCGCTTTCGATCACGCGCGCATGCACATCGGTGCCCCTGAAGGCCGGCAGCAGCGAGGGATGGATGTTGATCATGCGGCCATACCAGGCCTGCACGAAGTCCGTCGTCAGCAGCCGCATGAAACCGGCGAGGCAGATATAGTCGATGCCCTTGGCGCGCAGCACGGTGTAGAGGATGGCGTCGAATTCCGCGCGCTCCTTGCCCTTGCTCGGGATCACCGCCGTCTCGATGCCGGCGGCTTTCGCGATCTCCAGCCCCTCGGCATCCGCGCGGTTGCTCAGCACCAGCGCGATGCGGGCGGGATGATCGGCGGCCAGCGTGGAGTCGATCAGCGCGCGCAGGTTGGTGCCGCGCCCGGAGATCAGCACGGCCACAGACTTGCGGGCAGGCATGGTCAGCTTAATTCCAGGCCGTGTCGCAGTTGCGCATGCTGACCATCGGCTCGGCCGTT
The DNA here is from genome assembly GCF_007197755.1 of Ferrovibrio terrae. NCBI lineage: Bacteria > Pseudomonadati > Pseudomonadota > Alphaproteobacteria > Rhodospirillales > Rhodospirillaceae > Ferrovibrio > Ferrovibrio terrae. Next base: position 3,938,125 of record NZ_CP041636.1, on the reverse strand, counting down.
GAATCCTGCTGCGCCTCGATCACGCCGAGCTTCGACACGGTCTCGCCGGCGCTTTTCAGCTTGGCGATCACGGTGTCGGCTTTTTCCTTCGCCACCACGACAACAAGCCCGATGCCGCAGTTAAACGCGCGCGCCATCTCGGAATCGTCGATCTTCCCGGCAGCTTTCAGCCATTTGAACACCGGCGGCAGGGTCCAGCCGGTGGCGTCGATGATCGCATCGGTGCCATCGGGCAGCACGCGCGGGATATTGTCGACCAGGCCGCCGCCGGTGATATGCGCCATCGCCTTGATCAGGCCCTCGCGCACCAGCGGCATGCAACTTTTCACATAGATGCGCGTTGGGACCATGAGGATTTCCGCCAGCGGCTTCGAAGGCTCGAAGGGGGCGGGGCTCTCGAAGGAGAGGCCGTTATCGGCAATCACCTTGCGGACCAGCGAAAAGCCGTTCGAATGTACGCCCGACGACGCGAGACCAAGCAATATGTCGCCCGGCTTTACACCCTGTGGCAGCAGGCGGCCGCGTTCGGCCGCGCCAACGGCGAAGCCGGCGAGGTCGTAGTCCTTGGCGGCATACATGCCGGGCATCTCGGCGGTCTCGCCGCCGGTCAGCGCGCAGCCGGCCTGGCGGCAGCCCTCGGCGATGCCGGCCACCACGCGGCGGGCGACATCGACTTCCAGCTTGCCGGTGGCGTAATAGTCGAGGAAGAACAGCGGCTCGGCGCCCTGCACCAGGATATCGTTCACCACCATGGCGACCAGGTCGACGCCCACGCCGTCATGCCGGCCGGTCTCGATGGCGATCTTCAGCTTGGTGCCGACGCCGTCGGTCGACGAGACCAGGATCGGATCGGTGAAGCCGGCGGCCTTGAGATCGAACAGCGCGCCGAAACCGCCGAGCGACGCATCGGCGCCCTTGCGGCGGGTGGAGGCGGCGAGCGGCTTGATGGCATCGACCAGGGCCTCGCCCGCGTCGATATCGACACCGGCGGCCTTATAAAGCGGCGACGTGTTGATGGCAGCCTCCACGATGGGGTATGCTGAATGCAGCGCAGTAATTCTGGCAACATACTCATTCCCCCTGTCTTTGCAATGCTCCTCCGTAGCCCGCTAAGGGCCTGTTTTGTCGCACTTTTTTCGGGTTTCCTGGCTTTCGGGGCGGGGGCTGAAGCCTATGCGCAGACGACTCCGCAGGCCCGGCGGCCCGACCCCTTCGGCGTGTCCGGCGTCAGCGTCGATGCCAGCGCCGACAGCGCGGCCTCGGCGCGTCCCATCGCGGTGGCCGAGGGCCAGCGCCGGGCGTTCACGACCCTGCTGCGCCGTCTGACCCTGCCCGACGACCATGCCCGCCTGCCGCGCCCGACCGAGGCGCTGCTCAACGAGGTGGTGGCCGGCTTCGGCATCGACGAGGAGCGCACGTCTGCGACGCGCTATATCGGCAAGATCAGCGTGCAGTTCCGCGCCGACGCGATCCGCCGCCTGCTGCAGGATAACCGGCTGCCGTATTCCGAAACCATGAGCCGGCCGGTGCTGCTGGTGTCGGTGTGGCAATCCGCGGAAGGCGGCGCGCGCATCTGGGAAACCGACAATCCCTGGCGCGAGGCGTGGCTGCGCCGGCCCGAGGCCGAGGGCGGCCTGGTGCCGTTCAGCGTCGCGCCGCCGATGGCCAACGGCCCGACGCTGGAACGCCTGTTCGGCAACCCCGACGAGCTGCGCGCCATCATGCGGCGCGGCAATTACGACGATGCCCTGCTGGTGGTGGCGACCCTGCAGAGCAGCGACCCCGGCAATATGCGCGTCGAGATCCAGATCCAGCACCAGGGCGAGGCGGCTTTCCTCGGTACGACCGAGACCTTCACCGCCACCGGCGGCACGCTGGAAGAGACCCTGATCTCGGCCGCCATCGAGCTCGGCCGCCGCATCGAGACGCGCTGGAAATATGCCTCGGTGATCGACCTCGAAAAGCAGGGCCAGCTCAATGTCGCCGCCGCCTTCAGCGGCCTGGCCGACTGGAACAAGCTGCGCTCAGCACTCGGCGCCGTGCCGATCGTGCGCAAGGTGGATGTGCTGCAGGTGTCGCATCGCGACGCGCAGATCCTGCTCGACTATTACGGCGAGCCCGCCCAGCTCAGCACCGCGCTGGCCCAGCGCAACATCGTGCTGCAGCAGCGCGACGGCTTCTGGGAAATGCGGAGCCGCCAGCCATGACGCGCCGCCAGCAGATGATCGCCTGGATGGCGATCATCGTCATCACCTTCACGCTCCTGATCGTGCTGCGCGACATGCTGCTGCCGTTCATCGCCGCCATGGCGATTGCCTATCTGCTCGATCCGGCGGCCGACTGGATGGAACGCCGCGGAGTGAGGCGCTGGCTCGCCACCCTGCTGATCATCGGGCTGTTCTTCGTCGTCGCCACCCTGATCGTGGTGCTGCTGGTGCCGCTGGTGTCGGACCAGTTCGCCAAATTCATGGACCATCTGCCGGAATACGTCGCCTGGTTCAACCAGCGCCTGCTGCCCTATGTGCAGGGCGTGGCCGGCAGCTTTGGCATCGACCTGACCCACGATCCCAAGACGGCGCTGGCCGGCCAGGGCGAGCAGGTGATGAAGGTGGTCGGCGGCGTGCTGACCGGGCTGCTCGGCGGCGGCCAGGCGATTTTCAACGTGCTGTCGCTGCTAGTGATCACGCCGGTGGTCGGCTTCTACCTGCTGCGTGACTGGGATCGCATGATCGCGCAGATCAACGACTACCTGCCGCTCGACCATGCCGAGACGATCCGCGAGCAGGCGCGCGAGATCGACAAGGTGCTGGCCGGCTTCGTGCGCGGCCAGATGCTGGTCTGCCTGTTCCTCGCCGCCTTCTACGGTCTCGGCCTCACGCTGTTCGGCCTGCAGTTCGGCCTGTTCATCGGTATTACGGCCGGCATGATCTCCTTCATTCCCTATGTCGGCACCACGTTGGGCTTCGTGGTCGGCATCGGCGTGGCGATCGCGCAGTTCTGGAACGAGCCGGTCTGGATCGCGGCGGTTGCGGGCGTGTTCATCGTCGGCCAGATGATCGAGGGCAACGTGCTGCATCCGGTGCTGATCGGCGACCGCGTCGGCCTGCATCCGGTCTGGATCATGTTCGCGCTGCTCGCCGGCGGCAGCCTGTTCGGCTTTGTCGGTATTCTCGTGTCGGTGCCGCTGTTCGCCGTGATCGGCGTGCTGGCGCGTTTCACGCTGGAACGCTATCGCCAGAGCTATCTCTACCGCCCCGGCGCTCCGCCCAAGAAGATCGAGTAAGTTTTTCCATGGCCCGCAATCAGCTGAGCCTCGGCCTTGCCCTGCCGATCTCATGGGCGCGCGAGGATTTCCTCGAAGTACCCGGCAACGCGGCGGCACTGGCTGCTGTCGAGGGCGCGGCGCAGCCGGCGCTGGCGCTCTATGGCCCGCCCGGCAGCGGCAAGACGCATCTGGCACATATCTGGGCGGCTACGCATGGCGCCCGCCTGATCGGCCCGGCCGATCTCACGCCGGCTGCGGTGGATGAGCTGGCGCGCCAGCCGCTGGCGCTGGATGACGCGGATCGTCATGCCGATCCGGTCGCGCTGTTCCATCTGGTCAACCTGATGCGCGAACGCCGCCATGCGCTGCTGCTGACCGGCTCGGCCGCGCCGGCGCACTGGACGTATACCTTGCCTGATCTGATGTCGCGGCTGAAGGCGATGCCGGCCGAACGGATCAGTGAACCCGACGACGCGCTGCTCTCGGCCGTGCTGGTGAAGCTGTTCGCCGACCGCCAGCTGCAGGTCGGCGAGGATGTGGTGAAATATCTTGCCGCCCGCATCGAGCGCTCCTGCCGCGCGGCCAGAGACTGGGTCGCGGTGCTGGATGCGGCAGCCCTGGCCGAGAACCGCGCCGTCACGGTCGTGCTGGCGCGGCGCCTGCTGGAAGAAGTGCCGGCGAGCGACTAGTCCTCGACTTTTTTGCCTTCGAATTCGCGCGCGATACGCTCGGCGTCTTTCCGCTGCTTCTCGCGCTCGGGCTTGCTCTGGCCGAAGCGGATGCGGTTCTCGGCCGCCTGTTCCTTGGCGGCCTTGCGCTGCAGCACCTTGCGTGCCTTGTTCAGGCTGACGACGTCGGCGGCCATTTAAGCTTCAATCCGCGCCGGCGCGCTGAAGGCATAGCCGCGGCCGTAGATCATCTTGATCGGCGCTTCGATCTGCGCGTAGTCCTTGATCTTGCGGCGCAGGCGATTGACCACCGCATCGAGATGGCGGTTGTCCCAGCTGGTCTGCGGCCGCGCCAGCAGCTGCGCCAGTTCCTCGCGCGAGCAGGGCTGACCGGCCTTTTCCAGCAGCGCGTTGATGAAGGCCAGTTCGGTGGCGGTCAGCTTGATTTCGCTGCGGTTCGGCGCCACCAGGTTCCAGGTCGAGCGGTTCAGCAGCCACTGGTCCGGCTGGCGGTCGACGGCGCGGCTCTGCGGATCCTGCAGCCGGCGCATCAGGCTCTGCACGGTCGCCTCGATCTCGCGCAGGGACGAATGCTTGACCAGATAGATGTCGGCGCCGCTCTCGAAGCCGCGGATGCGGTCGTCGGCCTCGCCCAGTGCGGTCAGGATGATGATGCCGCAATCCGACTTGGCGCGGATCTCGTTCGCCAGGTCGAAGCCGCTGCCGTCGGGCAGGCCGATATCCAGGATGACGATGGCCGGCGGCGCGGAGTCGAAGGCGGCGCGCAGCTCGCGTGCCGTGCCGACGCCCTCGACCGCGAAGCCGCGCATGGCCAGATACTCGACCAGGTCGCTGCGCAGCGACGGCTCGTCTTCGACCACCAGAATCCGGTTCACGCGACCTCCATACTCACATCCGGCACCACGCCCGGCAGCGGCAGGCGGATGGTGGCGATGGTGCCGCCGCCGCGTCCGCCCCGCAGACTCAGGATGCCGTTATGATACTCCAGGAGGCGGCGGGTGTTGTAGAGCCCGAGGCCGGTGCCGGTGGCCGGTGTGGTGTTGGAGGCGCGGAAGAAGCGGCGGCCGATCAGCGCGGCTTCCGCTTCGGGGATGCCGATGCCGTGGTCGGTCACCGTGATGACGATGGCCTTGTCCTCGCTGCGGGCGACAATTTCCACCGGGGTGCCATCGGTGGTGTATTTCAGCGCGTTGTCGATCAGGTTGATCAGCACCGTGCCCAGCATTTCCGGGTCGCCCCAGTAAAATGACAGGCTGGGCTGCACCGTGAAGCGCAGCCGCAGGTCCAGTTCCAGCCCGGCGAAATGTTTGCGCACCCGTTCCATCAGGCTGCCGATGTCGATCCGTTCGGGCTGCAGGAAGCTGAGGTCGCGACGTTCGACATCGAGGAATCGGTCGATCAGCTGCACCAGGCGGCGCACCGCGCCGCGGATGCTGTCGAGCCGGCGGCTCACCGTCTCGGACGGTTTGTCCAGCACCACGTCGATCATCTCGGCAGCGCGGTCCACCACCGCCAGCGGCGTGCGGAATTCATGTGTCACCATGCGCAGCAGCTGCTTCTGTTCCTCGTGCAGCGCCTTGGCGGTTTCCAGGCTGGTCGACAGCTGGTCCTGCAGTTCGCGGCGCTGCGCCACCTCGCGCGACAGGTCGTCGTTCTTCTGCCGCAAGCCATACGACAGCTTCACGCCCACCATCAGCAGCAGCATGAGGAACAGGCCGGTGACGAAGATGTTGAAGAAGAAGAAATACCAGGCCTGAACGTTGTCCTGCACCAGCGCCTGCTGGTCATTCCAGTATTCGATGGCGATACCGCAGCGCAGGACCAGCGCGATGAAGTCGCTCATCAGGACGCCGATGGTGGCCCAGCGCAGCAGGGGCGGCTGGGTGCGGTCGCGGGCCAGCGTCTGCACGATGAACAGGATCAGCGTCATGCCGATGAGATTGCTGGCCAGGATGCGGACGGCGGTATTGTAGGGATCGATCAGCAGGGCAGCCGGCCAGAACACCACCACGACGGCAATGCTGCCCCAGATCAGTGCCGGATTGCCGCGCTGGCCGAGGAAGCGCGCGATGCCATGCGCCAGCGCCGCCATGCCGATATGAAGGAGGTAATTCTGGCTGATGACGAACAATGCCAGCGGAACGTCGAGGGCATTGCGCGTCACATGCAGCACCAGACCCAGGCCAAAGGCGATGAAGCCGGCGGCGATCAGGCGCAACTCGAACAGGTGACGCTGGGTGAACCAGACCAGCAGCCACACGAGGCCCTGCAGCAGGACGGTGGCGGTCAGAATCAGCAGCGTGGTGTTGAGATGCAGCATGACGGCGGACATGGTGTCCCAACCTGTCGTGCGATGCCAGTCTCTGGGCCAGTCCTGTGACGGGCCCGGCTGTTTCAGTCCGCCAGCTGTGCCGGCACCACGAAGCTGGCAAGGAAGCCGCTTTTCGGCGCCACCTGGCCCCAGTTTTTGGCGTTGAAGGTCAGTTCGGCCAGGCCGCCGGTCGGGTACTTGTCGCCCAGGCGGTCCAGCGCGTCGCCGGCGCTCGATCCGGTCAGGTCGCTGGCGAAGTCCTCCAGGCCGGGATTGTGGCCGATCACGAGCAGCTCACGCACCGCCGCCGGTGCGGCGCGCACCAGCGCCAGCAGGGTAGCGCTTTCGGCCAGATAGAGCCGGGGCTCGAAGCGCGCGCGCGGCTCGCCCGGCACCCTGGGCGGCGCGTCGCCGCTCAGGCGCTTTTCCAGCCGCTCCCAGGTCTGGCGGGTGCGGGTGGCCGGCGAACACAGCACCAGGTCGGGATGGATGGCCCGTTCGCCCATATGGCGGGCCAGCGCCCGGCAGGCCTTCTTGCCGCGGGCGCTCAAGGCACGGGCGAAATCGTCCAGTTTCGGGTCGTCCCAGGCGGACTTGGCGTGGCGCAAAAGCCAGAGGCGGAGCATGGGGTTATCCTTCATTTCGGCGATCGGGCCGGGTTGTCGCCGCTTTGACATAAACGATGGTTAGACCTATACCCGAAGGCGTCGACCGGGCCCAAGCCCGCCAGGGCGTCCGGCAACGACAGAGGCGTCAAACCATGCAAAAGACAGCGGAATCTTCCCGAATCGGATCCGGCGAGCCGGCCACACTGCCGTTGTCCGATGGCGCGGCCGTCCTGCCGGGCCGTCCGCCGATCGCGCTGGGCCCGCGCGAGCGTTTCATCAACCGCGAACTGTCCTGGCTCGCCTTCAATCTGCGGGTCATGGAAGAGGCCAACAACACGCGCTACCCGCTGCTGGAGCGGCTGCGCTTTCTGTCGATCTCGGCCAACAACCTCGACGAATTCTTCATGGTTCGCGTCGCCGGTCTGCATGGCCAGATCCGCGCCGGCATCGAGGAAATCAGCCAGGACGGGCTGAGCCCGGCGCAGCAGCTGGCGCAGATCAACGAGGCGGCCTCCAATCTGATGAACAAGCAGCAGGTCTGCTGGCGCTCGCTGACCCGCGAATTGGCCGCTGCCGGCATCCATGTGCTGGAGCCCGAACTGCTGAATACCGAAGACAAGCGTTGGCTGGAGGATTATTTCCTCGCCCATGTGTTTCCCGTTCTGACACCGTTGGCCATCGATCCGGCGCATCCATTCCCGTTTATTCCGAATCTCGGTTTCGCAATGGTGATGCAAATGCGACGGATTCGTGACGGTCGCAGCCTGAATGCGCTGCTGCCGCTGCCGAGTCAGGTCGACCGCTTCGTCAGGCTGCCGGGTGAGGGCATCCGTTTCCTGTCGCTGGAGAACCTGGTCGGGCTATTCATCAACAAGCTGTTCCCCGGCTATGAAATTCTCGGTTCGGGCCTGTTCCGCATCACGCGCGACAGCGATATCGAAATCGAGGAAGAGGCCGAAGATCTGGTCCGCCTGTTCGAGACCGCACTGAAGCGCCGCCGGCGCGGCAACGTGATCCGCCTGAAAATCAACGCCGACATGCCGGAAGACCTGCGCAAGTTCGTTTGCGAGGAAATGGAAGTCAGCCCGCAGGCGGTGATCGTGGTCGACGGCATCCTGGGTCTGGCCGATACCAAGCGGCTGATCGTGGACGACCTGCCGGAGCTGAAATTCCCGCCCTTCAGCCCGCGCTTCCCCGAGCGCATCCGCGATTATGGCGGCGACTGCTTCGCCGCCATCCGCGCCAAGGATCTGGTCGTTCATCACCCTTACGAAAGTTTCGACGTGGTGGTGCAGTTCCTGCGTCAGGCCGCCGCCGATCCGCATGTGGTGGCGATCAAGCAGACGCTGTACCGCACGTCTGACGACAGTCCGATCGTGCGCGCCCTGATCGAGGCGGCTGAGGCCGGCAAATCGGTGACCGCGCTGGTCGAGTTGAAGGCGCGTTTCGATGAGGCCGCCAATATCAAATGGGCGCGCGACATGGAGCGTGTCGGTGTGCAGGTGGTGTATGGCTTCATCGAGCTGAAGACGCATGCCAAGATTTCGCTGGTGGTGCGGCGCGAAAGCGGCCAGCTCAACACCTATGTGCATTTCGGCACCGGCAACTATCACCCTTACACGGCGCGGGTTTATACCGATCTGAGCTTCTTCACCGATGACAACGATCTCGGCCACGATGCCACCTATCTGTTCAATTTCCTGACCGGCTATGCCGCGCCGGAAAACCTGAAGAAGGTGGCGATCTCGCCCTATACGCTGCGGCCGCGCCTGCTCGAACTGATCAACGAGGAAATCCGCCATGCCGAGGCGGGGCGTCCGGCGGCGATCTGGGCCAAGATGAACAGTGTCGTCGATCCGGTGGTGATCGATGCGCTGTATCAGGCGAGCCAGGCCGGCGTGCAGATCGACCTGATCGTGCGCGGCATCTGCTGCCTGCGGCCGGGCGTGAAGGGCCTGAGCGAGAATATCCGTGTGCGCAGCCTGATCGGCCGCTTCCTCGAACATTCGCGCGTCATCTGCTTCGGCAGCGGCCATGGCCTGCCGTCGCCCGAGGCCAAGCTGTTCATCTCCTCGGCCGACTGGATGCCGCGGAACTTCGACCGCCGCGTCGAGGTTCTGATTCCGATCGAGAACCAGACCGTGCATGAGCAGATTCTCGACCAGATCATGGTGGCGACCCTGAAGGATCAGGCGCAGAGCTGGAATCTTGGCGCCGACGACCAGTATACGCGCGTCTCGGCCGATCCGGATGCGTTCAGCGCGCATACCTATTTCATGACCAATCCCAGCCTGTCGGGTCGCGGCAAGGCGCTCAAGAAAGCCGCCGCCGCGCCGCGGCTGCAGTGGAAAGCCGGATAGGAGTCTCGTGGCCGTCGCGCAATCGCTTGCCAAATCCGCTGCTGCGCCGGGCGCTTCGCCGTTGCCGCTCGGAGTTATCGACATCGGTTCCAATTCCGTGCGCCTGGTGGTGTTCAGCGATCCGCTGCGCATGCCCACCGGCATGTTCAATGAAAAGGTGCTGTGCGGCCTGGGCCGCGGCATGGGCCAGACCGGCGCGCTGGATTCCGACGGCGCCAGACAGGCGCTGGCCGCGATCCGGCGCTTCGTCACGCTGGCGCGCCGCATGAACGTGCGCGCGCTGCAGATCGTCGCCACGGCGGCCGTGCGCGATGCGGCCAATGGCGCCGACTTCGTCGGTCAGATCGAACGCGAGACCGGCGAGACCGTGCGCGTGCTGAGCGGGCAGGAAGAGGCGACCTATTCGGCCTATGGTGTGCTGTCGGGCATTCCCGATGCCTGCGGCGTGATGGGCGATCTCGGCGGCGGCAGCCTCGAACTCGTCGCGCTGGACGGTCACAAGCTGGGCGACAGCGTCACGCTGCCGCTCGGGCCGCTGCGCATCGCCGGCATGGACTCGTATCCCGTGGTGAAGGCCTATATCGACGAGAAGCTGGCCGGCGTGCCCTGGCTGAAAAAGTGGAAGGGCAAGTCGCTCTACGCTGTCGGCGGCTCGTGGCGCGCCATTGCTCGCGTGCACATGGCGCAGATGCACAGCCCGCTGCACATCATCCACCAGTATACCTTGCAGCGGAACGAGGCGGCCGACTTCACCCGCCTGCTGGCCAAGCAGAGCAAGGAATCGCTGACCCGCGTGGAAGGCGTGCCGCGCAAGCGCCAGGATTCACTGCCGCTGGCGGCACTGGTGATGCGCCGGCTGCTGAAGGTTCTCGAGCCGAAGGATGTGGTGTTCTCCGCCAACGGCCTGCGCGAGGGCCTGGCCTATGCGCTGCTGGACGAGCGCCAGCGCAGCGAAGATCCGCTGCTGGCGACCTGCCGCCACATGGCCGAGCGCGAAAACCGCTTCGGCGACCATGGCATGGAGATCGACCGCTTCATCGCGCCGCTGTTCGAGCGCGACACGCAGGAGCGCCAGCGCATCCGCTTCGCCGCCGCCATCCTGGCCGATACCGGCTGGCGCGTGCATCCCGACTATCGCGGCGAACAGTCGCTCGGCACCATCCTGCATGCACCGTTCGGCGCGATCACCCAGAGCGAACGCGCCCTGCTGGCGCTGGCCGTCTACACCCGTTACACCGGCACCGCCAGCGATCCGATTGCAGCACCAGCCTGGCAGCTGCTGACGGCCGAAGAGATCGATTATGCCCAGCGCGTCGGGCTGGCGCTGCGTCTGGCGCAGACGCTGTCGGCCGGCGTGCCCGGCGTGCTGGCCGACTGCAAGCTGCGGCCGAACGGCAACAGTCTGCTGCTGGAACTGCCGACGCAGCATGCAGCCCTTGATGGCGAAGCGGTGCAGCGCCGCGTCGAAGCGCTTGGCAAGGCGTTCAATCGCGCTGCAGAGCTGCGGGTTCTGAAGGCGAAGTAGGGTCTACTTCTTCAGATCGACCAGCTTGATGCGCATGCCCTGCACGGCCAGCGCGATCTCGCCGCGCTTGAGCCGCAAGGCATCCTCGCCGAACATTTCGCGCCGCCAGCCTTGCATGGCCGGCACATTGGCGTTGTCGTCGGCGGCGATCCTGTCGAGGTCTGAGCTGTTGGCCAGCAGCTTCTGCGCGACATCGTGGTCGTCGCATTTCAGCTTGAGCAGCACCTTGAGCAGTTCCACCAGCGGGCCGATGCCACGCGGCAGATCGGGCTCGCGCTCCAGCACCGGCCAGGTGTCTTTCGGACTGGCCAGCTTGGCCGAGATGGCGGCGAGCAGGCCCTGGCCCATCTTGCCCTCGGCAAAGCCCTTCGACAGGCCACGCATCCGCTCCAGGTCGTCAGCCGATTTCGGCGGATGCGAGGCGATCTCCATCAGGGTCTCGTCGCGCACGATGCGCTGGCGCGGGATGTCGCGGTGGCGCGCTTCCACTTCACGCCAGGCGGCGGCGGCCTGCAGCACGGCCAGGTATTCACCCTTGGCGGTGCGCGGCTTCAGGCGGCGCCAGGCGTTGTCGGGCGGCGTTTCATAGGTCTCGGGATCGGCCAGCAGGGCCATTTCCTCGCGCAGCCAGTCGGCGCGGCCGGTCTTGACCAGCTTGGCATTCAGCTTTTCGTAGATCTTGCGCAGGTAGGTCACGTCGCCGAGTGCGTAGCGCACCTGCTTCTCGGTCAGCGGCCGGCGGGCCCAGTCGGTGAAGCGCGAGGACTTGTCGACCTGCGCACCGGCCAGCTTGGACACCAGCTGCTCATATGACACCTGATCGCCGAAGCCGCAGACCATGGCGGCCACCTGGCTGTCGAACAGCGGGGCAGGGACCTCGCCCATCAGCTTGTAGAAGATTTCCAAGTCCTGCCGGGCGGCATGGAACACCTTCAGCACGGCCTTGTTGCGCAGCAGCTCCAGCAAAGGCTCGAGCGACAGGCCCTCGGCCAGCGGGTCGATCACCCGGGCCTCGTCGGGACCGGCAATCTGGATGAGACAGACCTTGGGCCAGTAGGTGGTCTCGCGCATGAACTCCGTGTCCACGGTGACATAGTCGACCGTGGCCAGGGGGGCGCAGAAACGGGCTAGCTCTTCGGTGGTGGTAATCGGGGTGGGATCGTCACGCATTGTTCCGCTTTAGCATGCCCTTTTCGCCGGCCCAACCCTGCCGGGCAGGGCGGCGGCGGAATTTGGCCCTGGTGGCGGTGAATTTCCGCCCCTATCTGTCTTGACTTTCGGGCCCTAAACGGGCCTGTTCCCCCTTTGATTTCCCTAGAGATTTTCAACGGATTTGGCGATGTCCCGTTACCGCACCCACACCTGTGGCCAGCTTCGTTCCGAGCAGGTCGGCACCGAGGTCAAACTCGCCGGCTGGGTCCATCGCAAGCGCGACCACGGCAACCTGCTGTTCATCGACCTGCGCGACCATTACGGCATCACGCAGATCGTGGCCGAGAGCGGCTCGGAGGCTTTCAAACAGATGGAAGGCCTGCGCTCCGAATATGTGATCAGCGCGGTGGGCAAGGTGGTCGCGCGCACCGGCGACACGATCAATCCGAACCTGCCGACCGGCAGCGTGGAAGTGGTCGTCACCACCATCGAAGTGCTGGGCGAGGCGGCCGACCTGCCGATGCCGGTGTTCGGCGAGCAGGAATATCCGGAAGACATCCGCCTCAAGTACCGCTTCCTCGACCTGCGCCGCGAGCGGCTGCACAACAACATCATCCTGCGCAGCAAGGTGATCTCCTCGATCCGTCGCCGCATGACGGATCAGGGCTTCATGGAATTCCAGACGCCGATCCTGACCGCCAGCTCGCCGGAAGGCGCGCGCGACTTCCTGGTGCCGAGCCGCCTGCATCCGGGCAAGTTCTACGCCCTGCCGCAGGCGCCGCAGCAGTTCAAGCAGCTGATCATGGTGTCGGGCTTTGACCGCTATTTCCAGATCGCGCCCTGCTTCCGCGACGAAGACGCCCGCAAGGACCGCTCGCCCGGCGAATTCTACCAGCTTGATGTCGAGATGAGCTTTGTCGAACAGGATGACGTGTTCAACGCCGTCGGCCCGGTGATCCATGGCGTGTTCCAGGAATTCGCCAACGGGCGCGATTGCGGCCCGGCCGAATTCCCGCGCATCCCGTATCGTGAGTCGATGCTGAAGTATGGTTCGGACAAGCCGGACCTGCGTAACCCGATCATCCTGGCCGACGTGACTGAGGTGTTCCGCGGCTCGGGCTTCGGCGTGTTCGCGCGCAATATCGAGAATGGCGCTGTGGTGCGCGGCATTCCGGCGCCGGGCGCCGCCACGCGCCCGCGCAGCTTCTTCGACAAGACCAACGACTGGGCGCGCCAGGAAGGCGCGGCGGGCCTGGGCTACATCATCTTCGACAACGGCGAGGCCAAGGGGCCCATCGCCAAGTTCCTCGATGCCGACCGCGTCGCCCTGCTGAAGAAGCTCGGCAACGTGCAGGATGGCGATGCGATCTTCTTCGCCTGCGACAAGGAGCTTCCGGCCGCGAAACTCGCCGGTCAGGCCCGTATCCGCATCGGCGACGAGCTGGATATCTGCGAGAAGAATGTCTTCAAGTTCTGCTGGATCGTCGACTTCCCGATGTTCGAGTATAACGAAGACGACAAGAAGGTGGATTTCAGCCACAACCCCTTCTCGATGCCGCAGGGCGGGCTGGAGGCGCTGAACACCCAGGATCCTCTGACCATCAACGCCTATCAGTACGACATCGTCTGCAACGGCGTGGAACTGTCGTCGGGCGCGATCCGCAATCACAAGCCCGAGATCATGTACAAGGCCTTCGAGATCGCCGGTTACGGCCCCGAGGTCGTGGAAGACAAGTTCGGCGGCATGCTGAATGCGTTCAAGTTCGGCGCGCCGCCGCATGGCGGCATCGCGCCGGGCATCGACCGTATCGTGATGCTGCTGGCCGATGAGCCGAATATCCGCGAGATCGTGCTGTTCCCGATGAACCAGCAGGCGCAGGATCTGATGATGCAGGCCCCGAGCGAGGCGACGATGAAGCAGCTGCGCGAGCTGCATATCCGCGTCCACGCGCCGGAGCTTGATAAAAAATCCTCGTGATCTGACGGCAGGCGGCCATGCTCGACACGCTCGACTATGTCCGCTTCGCCATCACGCTGTTCTCGATTCTGGATCCCTTCGCGGCGATCCCGCTGTTCCTGATGCTCACGGCCGATCGTTCGCGGCTGGAGCGCCGCGCCACGGCGCGCACCGCGGCGCTGGCGGTTTTCATCATCCTGGTGATCGCCGGCTTTTCCGGTGATTTGATCCTGCGCCTGCTCGGCGCCAGCCTGCCGGCCTTCCAGGTCGGCGGTGGCATCGTGCTGTTCCTGATGTCGCTCAGCATGATCAACGCGCAGATGAGCCTGCAGCAGCACACGCCGGAAGAGCATGCCGAAGCCGCCGACAAATCGGGCGACGAGCGCCTGGCTGTCGGCGTGGTGCCGATCGCCATGCCGCTGCTGGTCGGCCCGGGTTCGATCTCGGCGACGATTATTTACATGGAGCGCGGGGCCGGCTGGCAGCATAAAGGTCTGAGCGTGGCCGTTTTGGCGTTGATATGCATGGCGATCTGGATCGTTCTGCAACTGGCGCGGCCGATCGGAGACCGGCTCGGCCGGACCGGTATCAACATCCTCAACCGCATTTTCGGCTTGCTGCTGGCTGCCGTTGCGGTTCAAATCTTTGCCAATGGCCTGCGGGGACTGTTTCCAGCCCTGGGGTGAAAACCAAGAAACGAGCGCCTCGCATGCTGGACAAAGAAGCTGAAGCTTTTCTCGCTGCCGTCAAAGCCGCGAACCGCCCGGAATATACCGTGCTGGGCGCCGCAGGGGCGCGGCAGCTCTACAAGGAAACCCGTGGCGCGGTGACGCCCGAGGCGCCGGAGATGTCGGAGGTCGACAATATCGCCGCGCCCGGTCCGCATGGCCCGATCCCGCTGCGCTATTATCGTCCGGCCGGCGTCGACAAGAAGGAACCGATTCCGGTTGTCGTCTTCTACCATGGCGGCGGCTGGGTGATCGGCGACCTCGATACGCATGACGTGGCCTGCCGGCTGCTGTCGAACGAGGCGCGCTGCGCCGTGGTCTCGGTCGATTACCGCATGGGGCCCGAGCATAAATTCCCCGCCGCGGTGGAAGACGCCTACGCGGCGGCGCACTGGGTGGCGGGCGAGGCGGCGGCCTTGCGCATCGATGCGACGAAGCTGGCGGTCGGCGGCGACAGTGCCGGCGGCAATCTCGCCGCCGTGGTCGCGCTGATGGCGCGCGGCAAGCTGAAGGACGGCGACAAGACCGCGCCGAAGATCGGCTACCAGCTGCTGATCTATCCGGCCACCGACATGCACATGGATACGAAGTCGCATGAGAGTTTCGCCAGGGACCACCTGCTGACGCGCGCCGCGATGGACTGGTTCCAGGAGCAGTATCTGAACGGCGCGGCGGATCGCGACGACTGGCGCGCCTCGCCGTTGCGCGCCAAAAGCCTGGCCGGCCTGCCGCCGGCCTATGTGCTGGTCGCGGGCAACGACCCGCTGCGTGATGAAGGCGAGGCCTATGCCGATGCGCTGAAGAAGGCCGGCGTGCCCGTTGCTTTCCGTGAATTCCCCGGCCAGGTCCACGGCTTCGTGGTGCTCGGCAAGGTGATGCCGCAGGCCGGACAGGCGATTGCGGAGATGGGCACCGCGCTCAAGCTGGCGTTTGGGCAGGGTTAAAGTAGGCGATTTATTACTCAGAAGAATTGGGAGTGTTTTCACTTTCTTTTTTTGTAGTGTATTCGTCAATTTTTCGAATTACCCAGGATCTAGGTGCTCCGACTTCGGTTAGGCGTCTAACAATCATTTCTTCCGGCATTCCTTTTTTCAAATATAATTTGACCTTCTCTCTCGCTTCATCAGGATTAATGCGATCCTCACGCATATTGACGCGACTTTCTCGGGGCGAGATTTGACGCCCTACGTGCGCAATCTCCTGCCTCAATAAATCAAAGTCACTCTTCAATTCCAAGAATGCTTTTTCTTGTTCAGAGACAGTCGAGTTTTTTGATTCATTCTTAACGGTAAGGAATGCAGGTAAAACTGACTGTAGTGGTGATGCTATAATTTCTTTTATTGACGCAGTAATTTTCTGCCTTAACTCCTCACCCCAGTTGGGCTGATTTTTATTATATTCAAGCACTCTTAATGCTCTCAAATCGAAGGGGACATCATCTATGGAGTCAGTTACTAATATAGCGGGCTTTGTTGCCGCGTGGGCTAAGCCAAGCTCATAAAAAACATTGGGGTTTTTTCCAGACAAATCTGCCAATACGACTTTTGCATTCTGAGTATATTGCCAAATGTCATGCACGATTGTGCTGGGCCGATATATGTCATCAGCACGCTTTCCAATTAAACCCGCAGCTTCAATTGCTGGGCAATATATCGTTTCGTAGTAGTCATCAAACCATCCACCAAATGGCATGATGGTAAAACATATATCCTTTGTCTCTGCCCCTTTTTTGTTTTTTATAGGAGGTTTGCCTTTTCTCGAGGCTTTCTTATGAGCGGCCATTTTCTATTTCCCCATTAAAATTAATTTTATTTAGAAATAATTCTTCCAGTTGCAGCAAGCAAAATAACCCATAGTGTTTACTAGCGTATTCGTCTTTCACATCACTGCCGTCCCATCACCAGCACCCATTGCTGGCGGCGCAGGTCCGCCGCATCGACTCGCGTATCGGCGCCCAGCTCGGTGACATTCGGATCAAGCAAATTCCGGCGATGGCCCTCGCTGTTCATCCAGAGCGGCACGACGGCTGCGGCGTCGCAGGGACAGAGCGCCAGATTTTCCGAAATGCGGCGGAAGGCATAACCGGCGCGGCTCACGCGCTGCGGCAGGTTGCTGCCATCGCAGCCGTCATGCGCCAGCTTGCGGCAGCTTTGCAGATCGGCGGCATGTGCGGCTGCCGCATCCGCCAGCCGCGCATTCCATTGCAGCGGCGCGAGATGATGCGCCGCGCGCGCCGCATTCACATGGAACAGGATGTCGCTCTGCCAGATCGTATCCATGGCAGCGGCTGAATGATTGTGGCTGAAAAGCGGCGACAGCAGCGCCATGACGAAAAGATGAAGTCGCCACCGGCCTTGAAGCTGGTGCCTGCAATCCCGATCTTTGGCGCGCGAACTCATGTCACGGAGGCTAGACGAGCGATGATCGATGCGAAATCCCTGCTGGACCAGTTCCTCGGCGGAAAACAGCTGGGGGGCGGTAAATTCGGCGGGAGCGGCAAGACGACGGACTATGCCGATCTCGCCAAACGCGGGCTGGACACGCTCGGTGGCGGCAAAGGGCTCGCGGTCGGCGGTCTGCTCGGGCTGATCCTCGCCAACAAGAAGGCGCGTAACGTGGCCGGCAATGTCGCCGTCTATGGCGGCGCGGCGGCGCTGGGTCTGCTGGCCTGGCGCGCCTATCGCAATTACCAGGAAGGCCAGAAACCGGGCAGCGCGCCGGTGGCACAGCCGGCCGACATCGCCAATGTCGAGCCGCGGTATCTGCCGTCGGCGGCACCGGCCAGCAACGGCCAGCCCTTTGAGCTGGCGCTGGTGCAGGCGATGGTGGCCGCCGCGAAAGCCGACGGCCATATCGATGCGCAGGAGCAGCAGCGCCTGTTTTCCGAAATCGAGCGCCTGCAGCTGGATGCCGAAACCAAGGGCGCTGTGTTTGATCTGCTGTCGAAGCCGATCACGCTGGAAGCCGTGGGCGGCAGCGCCACCAACGAGGAGCAGGCCGCCGAGCTGTATCTCGCCTCGCGCATTGCCATCGATCCGGATCATCCGGACGAGCAGGCCTATCTGAAAAACCTGGCGCAGAAGCTACAGTTGCCGGTGGAACTCGTGGCGCATCTCGATCGCCAGGTGGAAGCCACCCTGGCTCCATCGAAGGCGGCATGATCCGGCTACGGAAAGTCGCCTGAGGTTACCGGAACGTAATGTGAGGTTGCCGGACCGTAACCTCCCGCTTTATCCGGGAAGGCGTATGTTGAATCTCACAGGGCGCGGCCAGCCCCGCTGATCGGTCCGCCCTGCAGAGTTTCGAGTATGCGTTTCCTCCCTGATTACCGACTTGCCCCTGCCCGAAACGGCGGGGGCTTTTTTTATGTCAGCACCGATCCGGAAACTCAGGCACGCAGGTAGTTCGCCAGGCCGTAGCCACCGCCACTGCTGCCACCACCCATCAGGCCCAGCAGGTAGGAGGTGTTGTTGGCGCGCTGCAGCTGCTGCAGCATGTATTTGCTGTAGGCGCCCTGCGTGTTGTAGGGGTCATTCGCCTTGGTCTTGTCGCCGTCCGTCGCCTTGGTATCGGTCTTTTTCGGATCCGGCTTGGCGGCCGGATCGGCCGGGATCGCCGAGGCCGGCAGATACTGCTTCAGCTCGGCAAAGGCGGCGCGCTGCTCGTTGCTGGTATAGCTGCGGGTCTCGTCAAACACGATGGCATTCAGTTCTTCGCGGCTCAGGCCGGCGAAGGGATTGGTCTTGTCCCAGCCATTGGTGTAGCGCGTGGCCAGACGGGCACGGGCCTGCGCCTCGGCACTGGCCCCGGCGACGCTTTCGTTGTTGGCGCGCATCTTCTCGTCGAAGGTCAGCGTCTTGACCGATTTGGCCAGCACGGCCTTTTCCAGCACATCGCGCTGCGCCATGGCGGCGCGGCGTTCGTTGACCGTGTAGTCGCCGGTGTCGTTGCCGATGATGGCGGTCAGCTCGTCGCGCGTCTTGCCCTCCAGCGGGTTCTTCACCTTGCCGCCGCCATTGAGGAATTCGGTCGCCTTCTTGGCGGCTGCATTGCGCTCGGTGGTGCCGGATTTCGGCAATTCAGCGTCGTTCACCTTCTTGTCGAATTCGGATTTCGGCGTCAGGTCGTCCATGATGCGGGCATGGTCCTGGCGCGCGAATTCACTGTAGGCGGCGCGGCGTTCGTTGATGGTGTATTTGCCGTCCTTGTCGATGATCACGGCGGACAGCTCGGCCGGCGTCTTGCCGCGGAAGGGATTGGCGGCCTTGCCGTCGAAGAAGTCGCTGGCCTGCTTGGCAGCGAGCTTGCGGGTGGCATCGGTGGCCTCGTCGCCAGTCAGTCCCGGGGGCAGCGCCTTGTCGGCCTCATCGGCCTGCTTGGCGCTGTCGAGGAAGATGGCCGACAGCGTCTGCTTCAGCTTCTCGGTGATCTTGGCTTCCTCGTCCAGCATATCGGCGACGGCGGCCGCCTGCTGGGCCAGCGCCTGCAAGGCGGCGGGCGAGAGCGTCACTTCCACGCCGACATCCTGGCGCAGGTCAGTCGGGACCATCACCGGCTTCGGCGTGGTCGTGCTACCCGGCGGTGGGGTCTCGGCCGGCTTCACGGTGCCGGGATAGATCGTGCTGCTGTAGGCGGTGTTGATCGTGGTCATGACGCATGTCCTTTTGTCAGGACACGGACCTGCAAGCGGCAGGCCAGCCGGAGCCAGATTTAAGGTATTGAATTAACTGAAAGATTTATGGGTTTCGGACGGTCATTTCTGCCGCCCCGGCAGGATTTGCCGGGACACTCACGAGAAACGCTTCGCCCCGGCGACGCAGAGCACCACCACGGCGGTGGAGGCGATCATGGTCCAGGCGACCGGCTCGCCCAGCAGCAGGGCTGCCAGCACCAGGCCCATGAAGGGCTGCAGCAGCTGCAGTTGCCCGACGCCGGCGATGCCGCCCAGCGCCAGGCCGCGATACCAGAAGATGAAGCCGACCAGCATGCTGAAGACCGAGACATAGCCGAGCCCGAGCCAGGCCGGTGTGCCGATGCCATGGAGGCTGTCGGGCCAGGTCACCAGCGTGAGCGCCGCCATCGGCGGCAGCGACAGCAGCAGCGCCCAGGAGATCACCTGCCAGCCGCCGAGACGGCGCGACAGCGTGGCGCCTTCGGCATAGCCCAGCCCGCAGGCCAGCACGGCGGCGATCATCAGCAGGTCGCCCGTGACCGATCCTCCGTCGCTTCGGGAGAGTGCGAAGGCCGAGACGGTGGCAGCCCCCACGGCGGAGAACAGCCAGAAGGCCGGCTTCGGCCGTTCGCCGCCGCGCAGCACGCCGAAGAACGCGGTCGCGAGCGGCAGCAGGCCGATGAAGACGATGGAATGCGCCGCCGTGATGTGCTGCAGCGCCAGTGCGGTCAGCAGCGGAAAGCCGAGCACGACGCCGAGCGACACGATGACGAGCGACAGAAGGTCGCTGCGCTGCGGCCTGGTCGCACGCAAGGCCAGCAGAAAGATCGCGCCGAGCAATGCCGCGATCGCGGCGCGGGCCGAAGTGAGAAACAGCGGCGAAAAGTCAGCGACGGCGATGCGCGTCGCCGGCAGCGATCCGCTGAAGATGATCACGCCGAGCAGGCCATTGCCCCAGCCTGCGGTCTTGCTATCCATGCGCCCTCGCGTTTCCGGCAGGCACAGTGGCGCAGATCGGTGCGAAGCTGAATGAGGACAATGGATACAATTCCCCCAATGTCATGGCCGGGCCTGACCCGGCCATCCCCGTCTTTCCTTTTTGCGGGCTCAAAAAAAGGCCCCGGCCACCTTTCGGAGGCCAGGGCCGCTCCCTGGAGGAGGAGCTTCAGATTCTTATGAGCAGCCCGTCGTGCCGCCGCAGCTGTCGCATTTCAGGCAGGTGCCGTTGCGCACCAGCGTGAAGTTGCCGCATTCGGGGCAGCTGTCGCCCTCGTAGCCCTTCATCCGAGCCAAGGAGCGTTCCTGTGCGACGCGCTCCATCTTGCTGGGGCCGCCGCCGAGCGCCGTCACGGGAATGTCCATCTCGACATGGGTATGCGTGTCGGTGCTGACATGCATCACCGGACCGTCTGTACCTGTCGCCTGATATTCCGGCGCGCGGTTCTGACCGCCTTTCAGCACATAGAGATTCGAGCGGATATAGCCGTTGGAGGCGACCTTGATGATCTCTTCCTCGACCTTGACCTTGGCCGGTGCTTCCTTCGCACCCAGCGCGTCATGGCGCAGGTCGTCGGGCTGCACATGTGCCAGATCAGTGCGGCCGAGGTAGCTCACTGCCAGTTCGCGGAACACATAGTCGAGGATCGAGGTCGACATCTTGATGACGTCGTTGCCTTCCACCATGCCCGACGGTTCGAAGCGCGTGAAGGTGAAGGCCTCGACGAATTCTTCCAGCGGCACGCCATACTGCAGCCCGATGGAAATCGCGATGGCGAAATTGTTCATCAGGCTGCGGAAGGCGGCGCCTTCCTTGTGCATGTCGATGAAGATCTCGCCCAGCTTGCCCTCGTCATATTCGCCGGTGCGCAGGTAGACCTTGTGCCCGCCGACGATGGCCTTCTGGGTATAGCCCTTGCGGCGCTGCGGCAGCTTCTGTCGGCCGGCCGCGATCAGCTTCTCGACGATACGCTCGGCCATGATCTGCGCGCGCGCAGCCGCCGGCGCCTCGGCGACCTGCTCGGCCACGCTCTCTTCCATCGTGTCGTCTTCCAGCGCCTGGGTCTGCAGCGGCTGCGAGAGTTTCGAGCCGTCGCGATACAGCGCGATGGCCTTGCAGCCCAGTTTCCACGACAGCATGTAGGCGGTCTTGCAGTCCTCAACGGTCGCCAGGTTCGGCATGTTGATGGTCTTGGAGATCGCGCCGGTGATGAAGGGCTGGGCGGCGGCCATGATGCGGATATGGCTTTCTGCCGAGAGGAAACGCACGCCGTCCTTGCCGCAGGGATTGGCGCAGTCGAACACCGACAGATGCATGTCCTTCAGATGCGGTGCGCCTTCCACCGTCATCGCGCCGCAGCAGAACAGGTTGGCTTCGGTGATCTCGTCAGCCGAGAAACCGAGCGCGGTCAGCAGGTCGAAGGCGGGATCGTCGAGCTGCGCGTCCGTGAAGCCGAGCGCCTTGCAGACATCGGTGCCGAGCGTCCAGCGGTTCAGCACGAACTTGATATCGAAGGCGCCGCGCAGGCCGGTTTCGACCTTGGCGATCGCCGCCGTCGACAGGCCCTTTTCCGCCAGCGTGTCGTGGTTCACGCCGGGCGCATCCTTCAGCGTGCCATGGCCCACGGCATAATCGATGATCTGTTTGATCTGGCCGTCGTTGTAGCCGAGCGTTTTCAGCGCCAGCGGCACGGTGCGGTTAATGATCTTGAAATAGCCGCCGCCAGCCAGCTTCTTGAACTTGACCAGCGCGAAATCCGGCTCGATGCCGGTGGTGTCGCAATCCATCACCAGACCGATGGTGCCGGTCGGCGCGATCACGCTGACCTGCGCATTGCGGAAGCCATGCGCGGTGCCCAGCTCCAGCGCGCGGTCCCAGGCGGTTTCGGCGGCATTCAGCAGCGCCTGATCCGGGCAGCTGGCATGATCCAGCGGCACCGGCGCCGTCGACAGGCCCTCATAGCCGAAATGATCGCCCTGTGCGGCGCGGCGATGGTTGCGGATCACGCGCAGCATGTTCTCGGCATTCGGCGCATAGCCGGGGAAGGCACCAAGCTCGCCGGCCATTTCGGCCGAGGTCGCGTAAGACACGCCGGTCATCAGCGCGGTGATCGCGCCGCAGATCGCGCGACCGGCATCCGAGTCATAGGAATGACCGCAGGACATCAGCAGCGCGCCGAGATTGGCGTAGCCCAGGCCGAGCGTGCGGAACTTGTAGGAAAGCTCGGCGATCTCCTTGCTGGGGAACTGCGCCATCAGAACGCTGATCTCCAGCACCACGGTCCACAGGCGCGTGGCATGTTCGAAGGCGGTGGTGTTGAACCTGCCGTCAGCCTGACGGAAGCACATCAGGTTCATCGAGGCGAGATTGCAGGCCGTGTCGTCGAGGAACATGTATTCCGAACACGGGTTCGACGCATTGATGCGGCCATCGGCCGGGCAGGTATGCCAGTCGTTGATGCTGGTGTCGAACTGGATGCCCGGATCGGCCGAGGCCCAGGCAGCATAGCCGACCTGTTCCCAGAGCTGGCGCGCCGGCAAGGTCTTCGACACCTTGCCGCTGCCGCGCCAGGTCAGGTTCCAGTCGCCATTGGTTTCGACCGCGGCGAGAAAGCCGTCGGTGACGCGCACCGAGTTGTTGGAATTCTGGCCGGCCACCGTGAGATAGGCTTCCGAATCCCAGTCGGTGTCGTAAGCCGCGAAATCGATCTCGGTGTAGCCCTGCTTGGCGAACTGCACCACGCGCTGGATGTAGTTCTCCGGGATCATCGCCTTGCGGGCGGCGAGAATCTCCTTGCGCAGCTGCGTGTTCTTCTTCGCGTCGAAGCGCGCCTCTCCGCTGCCGAGCTGGCAGGCGGCCATGATGGCGCCGAGATGTTTCTGCGACAGCTTGGAGCCGGCCACGAGGGCTGCGACCTTCTGCTCTTCCTTCACCTTCCAGTCGATGAACTGCTCGATATCGGGATGATCGATATCGCAGATCACCATCTTGGCGGCGCGGCGGGTCGTTCCGCCCGACTTGATCGCACCGGCGGCGCGGTCGCCGATTTTCAGGAAGCTCATCAGGCCCGACGACTTGCCGCCGCCCGACAGCTTTTCATTTTCGCCGCGCAGCTTCGAGAAGTTGCTGCCGGTGCCCGAGCCATATTTGAACAGGCGCGCCTCGCGCACCCACAGGTCCATGATGCCGCCCTCGTTGACGAGGTCGTCCTGCACCGACTGGATGAAGCAGGCATGCGGCTGCGGATGTTCGTAGGCCGAAGCCGACTTGGTCAGCTGGCCGGTCTTGAAGTCAACGTAGTGATGGCCCTGCGCCGGACCGTCGATGCCATAGGCCCAATGCAGGCCTGTGTTGAACCACTGCGGCGAGTTGGGCGCGGCGATCTGCGCCGCCAGCATGTAGCGCATCTCGTCGAAGAAGGCGCTGGCATCTTCGGCGCTGTCGAAATAGCCGCCCTTCCAACCCCAGTAGGTCCAGGTGCCGGCGAGACGGTCGAAGACTTCCTTGCCGCTGGTCTCCTGCGTGAAGCGATCCTTCTCGGGCAGCACGGCGAGCACTTCGGTATCGGCTTCGCGGCGCCACAGGAAATCGGGGACATCGGATTCTTCCACGGCCTTCAGCGCGACGGGCACGCCGGCGCGACGGAAATACTTCTGCGCCAGCACGTCGGCGGCCACCTGGCTCCAGGCTGTGGGCACTTCCAGATTGTCGAGGCGGAAGACAACGCTGCCGTCAGGATTACGGATTTCGCTGGTGGTGGTTTTCCACTCCAGTCCGGCATAGGCGTCCTGGCCCGCAACCGTGAAATGACGCTCAATACGCATGGCTCTTCGCCCCCAACCGGACCGCAAATGAAATCAATGTGTTGTGCTCTGGTTGGCTCTTGGATAAACGGGCAAAAAACCCAATATCTGGTCACCGGCAGACCGCAACGAGGGCTAAATCTAGGGATGTGCCCTGAGTCGCTCAAAGCTGATTATGTGAGTAAATTTGGGGGTCGGTCTTATTTCGTTCCCTTGACTGGATTCTGCCATAATTAGGCGTATGAGTATGACTCGTTGAGTTGCACAGGATTCGCCCATGCGCCGCCTTCTGTTTGCCGTTGTGATGATTGTCTCCGCCTTGGCTTTTGGCCTTGCCGCGGGCCCGAGTCTGGCCCAGGCCGGCAATGCCCAGACGCGTGCGGCCGCCGAGCGGCTGATGACCACGATCGGGCTGGAAAAACGTGTCGAGGCGATCACGCAGCTCTATCTGAACTTCCTGCCCACCAACACGCCGGCCGAGCAGCAGCGCGCCGCCGAGCTGCGCCAGCGCGGGCCCAGCGCCGGTCCGCGCTTCCGCACCGCTGTCGTGAATGCGGCCAGCAGCAGTTACACCAGGCCCGAGTTGGACGCGCTGGATAGCTATTTCGCCAGCGGCGAGGGCCAGCGCCTGCTGACCACCGCCGTCACCCGCGCCGTGCTCGGCGTCGGCAGCAAGGGCGGTGTGAAGAGCAGTGACATCCTGCGGCCGGAAGACCTGCCGCGCGACAATCCGGCTTTGCAGGCGGCCGCCGCCAAGTATCCCGCTTTCGAGAAGCTGGCGCAGGCCGAGCTGCAGCGCGAATTCTCTCAGGAAATCGCCCTGATCAACCAGCGCTGAATGGCGCGGTATAGTTGCATTTCTGCCGATACGTGTTGGTTAATGCTCCTTTAAGTATACATTTCCATTGACGTTTTTTGGTATCGGCTGAAGTCTCTGCCCATTCCGCCTCGTCGTGGGGCGGTCAGCAGATGGGCTCAATCCGATGACCTACATCGTCCCGCCGCGCAGCGCCGCCGATCACTATTTCCGCTATACCGCCAACCAGATGGGTGCGGGGACTGCCGATCGCTTTCGCGCGCATCTGCAGCAGTTCGGCGTGAATATGGACGGCCTGGCGCAGCAGCACCGCACCTGGATCAGCAGCGGGCAGACTGAGGCGAAGCCCTCGCTCGACATCTACAACCAGGCGCCCCAGCCGGCGCCGACGACACCGCAGGACCCTGCCGAAGTCGCCGGCAATGTAAATGCCGCGATGGCGCGGCTCTCGGATATCGCCTACGGCGTACAGCGCATGCTGCAC
Source organism: Ferrovibrio terrae (assembly GCF_007197755.1). Lineage (NCBI taxonomy): Bacteria > Pseudomonadati > Pseudomonadota > Alphaproteobacteria > Rhodospirillales > Rhodospirillaceae > Ferrovibrio > Ferrovibrio terrae. Next base: position 3,912,757 of record NZ_CP041636.1, on the reverse strand, counting down.
GCTCAGGTCGACTGGCTGGAGGGGCAGCCCGACCCCGCCGCCGTGAGCGGCGCACCGGTTGACGGCACCGATGGCGACGACGAGCAGCATGTCTATCACAACCAGACCAGCAGCAGCGGTGCCGGCAACGACACGATCTACAACTACAGGCACGGCACCGTTGATGCTGGCGCTGGCAACGACAAGGCCGTGCTTTATATGGGCGGCGGCGAGGTGAATCTGGGCGAGGGCGATGATCTCGCGCTGATCTACAACGGAACCGCCCGTGGCGGTGACGGCAAGGACCAGTTCACCCTGCTGAACGGGGGCAGGGCTTATGGCGGGACGGGCGACGACCGCTTCCTGGTGATGGATCGTGGCCATGTCTATGGTGAGGACGGTGACGACCATATTGAAATCGTTGCCGGCGGCCTCGGGGCCAGCGGCTTTGCCGATGGCGGCGACGGCAATGACACGATCATCGCGCATGGCCGGGCCCAGCTGTTTGGCGGTGCCGGCGACGATGTGCTCACTGTGAGCGGCGGCTTCCGGAGCAAGTTCAACGGCGGCACCGGCAATGACACGATCAACCTGCTGCCGGAGGCCGATTACGGCTATCGCATCGAGTATAACAAGGGCGATGGCGACGACATCATCGCCGGCGACCTCAGCGGCGTGAAGGTCACCTCGTTCAAGCCGCTGATCGAGGACGGCAAGTTTATAAAGTTTGTGCAGGACGGACCGTCCCGGATGATGCACAAGGGCCAGGTGGTGCTGGGTGAAGGCATCGCGCGCGACGAGGTGACCGCCGTGCGCGACGGCAACGACGTGCGCGTCAGCTTCGGCAGTGCGGGCGGCTCGATCACCTTCAGGGACTTCCAGGATACGGCCCCGCGGCTGGCCTTTGCCGACGGCAGCTGGCTGGACGTGGCCAAACTCCTGGAAGCGGCGCCCGGCAATCCGGCCTGATCGGCGCGATTTCTTCTGCCCCGGCAAGGCCTTGGCCGGGCAGGGCGGGGCTTGCTCCCGGCGTGCCGGAATGTCATATTCCGGCAGGTTTTTCGGCCGGATTCCCGGCCTGAGGGTGGCGGTTTCCATGAGCCTGTTCGGCACCAAGCTTTTTACCTGGTGGAGTGGTGAACTCGTCGGCAAGGACGGGTTCGGCAACCGGTATTTCCGCACCAAGAGCGGTCATGCCAAGCGCTGGGTGATCTACAAGGGCCAGCCCGAGGCCTCCAAGGTGCCGCCGGAATGGCATGCCTGGCTGCATTACACCACCGATGAAGCTCCGATCCATGGCGTCGAGCACAAGCCGTGGGAGAAAGAGCATCTGCCGAACCTGAGTGGCACGCCTTACGCGTATCGCCCGCAGGGCAGCGTCGCCAGGGGCGGCCAGCGCGCCGCTGCGACCGGCGACTACCAGGCCTGGCAGCCGGAATAACGGCGGGGCGCGAGACAATTATGAACGGCAGTTTGGCATGAACGGCAATCTGGTCGAGACTCTGATCGGCGCGGTCGTGCTGCTGGTCGCCGGCTTTTTCCTCGCCTTTGCCTACACGACCGGCGGCGTCGGCAGCAGCCGTGTTGGCGGTTATGAACTGCAGGCGCGCTTCAACCGCGCCGATGGTCTGGTCAATGGCGGCGACGTGCGCCTGAGCGGCATCAAGATCGGCACCATCACCAAGCAGGCACTCGATCCCAAGACCTATGACGCCATCGTCACCTTCAGCGTCGACAGCCGCTACCAGCTGCCGGACGACTCTGCCGTGAAGATCGCGTCCGAAGGCCTGCTCGGCGGCAACTTCATCTCGGTCGAGCCGGGCGGCAGCGAAGCCATGCTGAAGCCGGGCGCCGAAGTGAAGTTCACGCAAGGGTCGGTCAACCTGATGGACCTGATCGGTCAGGCGATCTTCAGCGCCACCGGTGCCGGCAGCAACGGCAAGGATAAGCCGGCCGGCGAGACCGAGCTGAGCCCGCTGCCCAAGGCCAACTGATCAGTGCTGCGTTTTGCATCCTGGTGCGTGTTGCTGTTGCTCGGCGCTTCTGCTGCGCAGGCGCAGGAGCCGCAGCTCTCGCAGCAGTATCCGTCCACGCCGATGCCGATCGCCGTGCTGCAGGGCCTGGATAAGATCACCGCCCGCATCTACACCTTCGAGGCGCCGGTCGACCAGACCATCGGTTTCGGCACGCTCAAGGTGACGGTGAAATCCTGCCGCAAGCGGCCGCCGGAATATCCGCCGGAGAGCGCTGCCTTCCTCGACGTGGTCGAGCAGCGGCCCGACCAGCAGCCCAACGCGCTGTTTCAGGGCTGGATGTTCGCCTCCAGTCCAGGCCTCAACCCGCTGGAGCATCCGGTCTACGACGTCTGGCTGATCGACTGCAGGACCAGCGCTGGCGGCGCATCGGGCGCCAGGCCGTAGAAATCCGCCTGACGCGGCAGCGCGTCGAACAGCAGTTCCAGATACGCATCGCGTTTCACTTCCACCGCGCCGAACTGCTTCAGGTGATCGGTGACGAACTGCGTATCCAGCAGGGTGAAGCCGCCCGCCACCAGCCGCCCGACCAGATGCACCAGCGCCACTTTCGAGGCATCGGTGGCACGGCTGAACATGCTTTCGCCAAAGAAGGCCGCACCCAGCTTCACGCCATAGAGTCCACCGACCATCGTGCCGCTGGCATCGAAACATTCCACGCTATGCGCGAAGCCGAGCTTGTGCAGTTCGGTATAGGCATCGCGGATCGTGGCGTTGATCCAGGTGCTGTTGCGGTGCGGGTGCGGCGTCGGTTCGGCGCAGGCGGCCATCACGCCGGCGAAGTCGCTGTCGATGCGCACGGTGAAGACGCCGGACCGCACCTTGCGCGCCAGTTTCTGCGGCACATGAAAGCCGTCGAGCGGCAGGATGCCGCGTCTGGTCGGATAGACCCAGAAATAGCCCGGATCGTCGGCGCTGTCGGCCATCGGGAAATAGCCGCGGGCATAGGCCTGCAGCAGCAGTTCCGGTGTCAGCGGTTCGGGGCGCGCGCTCATCTTTCAGAAGCTAGCGCGCTGCCCAAAGTTCGCCAATCAATTCTGGCGCGCGATGAATTCTTCGAGCCAGTGGATGTCGTAAGCGCCGTTGACGAAGTCGGGCTCGTTGATCAGCGCCAGATGCAGCGGGATCGTGGTCTCCAGACCGCCGATCACATATTCCTCCAGCGAGCGGCGCAGGCGCATCAGGCATTCGTTGCGCGTGGTGCCGTGCACGATCAGCTTGCCGATCAGCGAGTCATAATGCGGCGGAATCTGGTAGCCGGTGTAGAGCGCGCTATCGACGCGCACGCCCAGGCCGCCAGGCGCATGGTAATCGGTGACGCGGCCGGGTGAGGGCGCGAAGGTGCGCGGGTTCTCGGCATTGATGCGGCATTCGATGGCATGGCCGGAGAACTTGATGTCCTTCTGGGTGTAGCCCAGCGGCGCGCCGTCGGCGATACGCAGCTGCTCGCGCACCAGATCGAGGCCGGTGATAGCTTCGGTCACCGGATGCTCCACCTGCAGGCGGGTGTTCATTTCGATGAAATAGAACTCGCCATTCTCGAACAGGAATTCGATGGTGCCGGCGCCGCGGTAGTTCAGCTTGGCGATCGCCTTGGCGGCAATGTCGCCGATGACCTTGCGCTGGTCGTCGTTCAGTGCCGGCGAGCGGGCCTCTTCCAGAACCTTCTGGTGGCGGCGCTGCAGTGAGCAGTCGCGTTCGCCCAGATGCACGGCATTGCCCTGGCCGTCGCCGAAGATCTGGATCTCGATATGGCGCGGGCGGGCGAGATACTTCTCGACATAGACCTGGTCGTTGCCGAACGCATTGCGCGCCTCGGTGCGGGCAGCCATCAGCGCCGGGCCGAATTCGGCCGGCGAGCGCACGACTTTCATGCCGCGACCGCCGCCACCGGCGGTGGCCTTGATCAGCACGGGATAGCCCATGTCAGAGGCGAGTTTCAGCCCCTGTTCCTCGGTTTCCACCGCGCCCTTCGAGCCGGGCACGACCGGGATGCCGAGTGCGCGCGCGGCATCCTTGGCGGTGATCTTGTCGCCCATCAGCTTGATGTGCTCGGACGTCGGGCCGATGAAGGTGATGCCATGCGCCTCGACGATCTCGGCGAATTTGGCATTCTCGGACAGGAAGCCGTAACCCGGATGGATCGCATTGGCGCCGGTGATCTCGGCGGCCGAGATGATGGCCGGGATGTTCAGATAGCTCTGCGACGACGGCGGCGGGCCGATGCAGACGGACTCATCCGCGATGCGCACATGCATGGCATCGGCATCGGCGGTGGAATGCACCGCCACCGTGCGGATACCCATCTCGCGGCAGGCGCGGTGGATGCGGAGCGCGATCTCGCCGCGATTGGCGATCAGAACCTTGTCGAACATTGCGGGACCCGCTGGTTCTGTTACTCGATGATCAGGAGCGGCTGGCCGAATTCGACCGGCTGCTGGTTTTCGATCAGGATGCGCGCGATGCGACCGCCCTTCGGCGCCGTGATCGGGTTCATCGTCTTCATCGCCTCGACGATCAGCACGGTCTGGCCGGCGGTCACGCTGTCGCCCACCTTCACGAAGGGCGCGGCGCCCGGCTCGGCTGCGGTGTAGACGGTGCCCACCATCGGCGACTTGAGCGCGCCCGGATGGCTGGCGTCATCGCTGGCGGCCGGTGCGCCACCGGTGGCAGCCACGGCAGCGGCAGCGGCGGCGGCGGCCATCGGCGCTGCGGCATAGATCGGCGTGCCGCCCTTGGTGACGCGCACCTTGAGCGGACCTTCGCTCCACTCGATCTCGGTCAGGCCGGTCTCGTTCAGCAGGTCGGCGAGTTCACGGATCATCTGCTGGTCGATGCGGCTGTCTGCCTTTTTGTCCTTGGGCGCGGCCATGCGCTACTCCTGTGGTCTTTTGAAACGGAAACGGTTCAGACGATATCGGCGAGCGCTTCGAGCGCCAGCACGTAACCCTTCGGCCCGAAGCCGCAGATCATCCCCACCGCTGCCAGCGAGATATAGGAATGATGGCGGAAGCTTTCACGCCGGTGGATATTCGACAGATGCACCTCGACGCAGGGCTTTTCGGCCGCGTTGAGCGCATCGAGCAGGGCGACCGAGGTATGGGTATAGGCACCTGCATTCAATACGATGCCGGCGGCTTTTGTCCGCGCCTGCTGGATCCAGGTGACCAGCTCGCCCTCGAGGTTGCTCTGGCGGAAGTCGACGGTCAGGCCGAGGCGGTCGCCGGCCCTGGCGCAGAGCTTCTCGACATCGGCCAGCGTGGCACGGCCGTAGATCTCAGGCTGGCGCAGGCCGAGCATGTTGAGGTTCGGGCCGTTCAGCACGTAGATCACCGGTTTGCCGCCTGCCGCCTTGGCCGCGCTTTTGCCCTTGCCGTTTGCTGCCGATTTCCGTGCTTTCGCCATGCGAGTCCCAGAGGTTTCGCGATCAGACCGCCTGCCGTACACCATCGGCAAAGCCCGGGCAACCCCGGGGCCAACCCCTTGATCCCGCTGGGCGTCGGAGAGGGGGAGGCATCCACAGCCCAGCTTCGGTGTTCGCAGTATGTTTCACGTGTAACATACCGGCCGGGAAACCCCGGCAGCCTGTCCTCGTCTTCCGGCTCTGCCCGGTCTGGGGCGGGTGTCACTACGGTCCTGCTACGGGCTTAGTCCGGCTTATTCGGTGCTTATGTCTCACTAATTCCTGATTATTCTGTTTTATCAGTACCTTATCGCCGCGTGGGCGGCTTCATCAACAGATGGGAGCCATGTCCCGTTTCGCAAGGGGCAGGCCCCGCTTTAGGGATCATTCATTCCCTGCAGGCAGATTGCCGTCCAGTCCAACCGGGCCCGGAAGAGGCTCTTCAGTCAGGTCAAAGGCCTATGCCCGCCGCTACCCAGCATGCCCTCACATTCGACCAGGCGGTTGAGGGCTATCTCCGCGCCCATGGGCAACTCAGCTTCCTGCAGATCGGCGGCTATGACGGGGTCAGTTACGACCCGCTGCGCCAGCATATCCTGAAGGGCCATCTGACCGGCGTGATCGTCGAGCCGGTGCCGATGCATTTCGAGAAGCTGCAGGCGCTCTATGCCGGCAGCGACCTGATCAAGGTGGAGAATTGCGCGGTCGACCGCGACGAGGGCGAGCGGACCATGTGGTTCTTCTCGCGCGATGCCATCGCCAGGGGCACGATCGGCCAGGTCTTCGGCGGGATCACCTCTTTCCTGCTGCCCAACCTGCTGGAAAAGGGCGGCACGCTGGGCGGGCTGTACAGCGACGCGAACCGCGCGATCCTGAATTCGCTGGTGGAATCGATCACCGTGCCCTGCCACACCTACGACACGGTGATCGCCCGGCATGGCCTGAAGCGGATCGACCTGCTGCAGATCGACACCGAGGGCTACGATTACGAACTGCTCAAGGCTTTCGACTTCGCCAGGCATCGCCCCGCCATCGTGCATTACGAGTGCCAGCACCTGCAGCCGACGGATGCACAGGCGGCCGAGGAGCTGCTGCGTGGGCACGGCTATGTGCTGAACAGCAACGGCTACGACACGTTGGCGCTCCGCGGCATACTGATCGAGAATCGTGATACGCCGAACGCCGAGATCCTGGTCGGTATCGCGACCGAGCTGCTGAATGAAGGCCGCACCGCACAGGCCGGCGAGATCTATAACTATGTCCTGCAGGTCGAACCCGATCACTTCATTGCCAATGTGAATGCGGCACTGGTGGCGAGCCGGCAGGCGCAGCATGCGGACGCCCTGCGCCTGATCGGCCGCGCGACCCGTCTGGCGCCAGCCGGTTTCCAGCTCACGCCGTTTGTCAGCACCATCTGCGTCGAAGCCTCGGTGGCTTTCAACGAGAGGCTGATGGCGAACGACCTCGCTGCCGCGGAGCCGATCATCGAGGCACTGGCTTTGCTGCGGCCCGATGAGTACCAGTCCACGGCGCTGGTACTGGCGCGCTATCGCGGCAATGCCGGGCGGATTCTGCATCATGCAACGCAGTTGCTGCAGCGGAATCCGGAATCATGGTCGGCGCATGCCGCCCTGTCCGATGTGGCGACGGCGCGGGGCGATGTCGCCGGCTGGCTGGAACACAACGCCCGGGTCGTGCTGCTGCGTCAGCGCACTGCCGATGGCGATGAGTGGATGTTCTCCGGTGAGGCTTTCCACGTCGCGTCCGACATTCTGGTTCATCCGGAGGTTCCGCATCTGCTGCCGCTGGTGGACGAGGTGCGCGCTGCCGTTGCCGCCCAGCCGCAGAGTTTCAGCAAGGAAGACGATCGCAGCAACGACCGCTTCCTCAGGCTTTGCCTGGACAGTGCCGCGACCGCGATCCTGACGGAAACCCTGCCGGATCGTCCGCCGCCGCCGCTGACATTTGCCGATTCCGCCGGCGCCAAGCTGAGCTTCGACAAGATGCGGCAGAAAATCCGTGCCGGCGCAGCGAAACTGACCTTCCTGGCGGCCGCCGACGAGGTATATCTGCGCCGCTATGGCCGCAGCTATCTGGATGCCTTGTTGCAGCGCTGCGACGTCGATTGCGCGATCATCCTGTGCATGGTGGGCGACCCGAAAAAGCTGAAAAGCGTGATCGCGGAGATCGGCATCCGGGATCCGCGCCTGTTCTACATGGTCGACACCTTCGATCCGGTGCACGCGGTTTCCTATTACACCCCGGAAGGCTGTCTGACCGATTGCGCCCGGGCCTATTACCAGTCGGCGCGCTTCCTGGTGCTGGAATCCCTGCTGCGCGACCTGGAGATGCCGCTGATGGTCAGCGATATCGACATCCTGCTGCAGGGCAGCGTCGCCGGACTGCTGGAGCGGCATGCGGAGGCAGAGGTCGTGCTCAACCGGAACGAGTCGGTCGTGTCCTTCGGGTCGTATTTCACCGCCAATCTCGTGCTGATCAAACCCGGCCCGACCGGACAGCAGTTCGCCGCGATGCTCCGGCATTTTCTTGAGGTCAGGCTGAAGCGCGACCATATCGAACAGTTCGTCGACCAGATCGCGCTGGTGTTTGCGCATTATCACTGCAGGCGTCGGGCTCTGGACCGCATTGGCTTTTTCCATGACACTGAAATCAACAACGTCATGCTGAACAAGACCAACATGGGCGAAAAGGCGATGGACCTCGCGCGCAAGTTCGTTTTCTTCGCCTATTACGGCTCGCAGGGCGAGTCCGCGGAAAAACTGATGAACCGTATCGCCGGCAGGATATGACCGAGAATTTCTCCAGCACGACACCGCGCCTGCATGCCGAGATCAACCCCGTCACGCCGTTCCAGCAGAACTGCTCGCTGATCTGGTGTTCCGAAACCCTGCGCGGCGCGCTGGTCGATGCCGGCGGCGAGCCCGAGAAACTGCTGGCCGCTGCAAAGCGCCGTGGCGTGACACTGGAAAAGCTGCTGGTGACGCATGGCCATCTGGATCATGCCGGCGCGGTGATGGAGATCGCCGAACACCTCGGCCTGCCCATCGAGGGGCCGCATGAGGATGACAAATTCTGGATCGACGGCATGCCTGCGGCGGCAAAGCAGTATGGCTTTCCGCCCAGCCGCAGCTTCACGCCGGATCGCTGGCTCAAGGATGGCGATACGGTGACGGTCGGCAATCTGGTGCTGGATGTGATCCACTGCCCGGGGCATACGCCGGGGCATGTGGTGTTTTATCACGCGCCCTCGCAGGCCGCGTTGGTGGGCGATGTGCTCTTTCAGGGCTCGATCGGGCGCACGGATTTTCCCAAGGGCAACCACGCAGACCTGATCCACTCGATCCGCGAAAAGCTGTTCCCGCTCGGTGACGACATCACCTTCGTGCCGGGGCACGGACCGCTGTCGACGTTCGGGCAGGAGCGCGCGAACAACCCGTTCGTGTCGGATCGCGCGGTGGGGCGGGGCTCCTAATCGTCGTTCCCGCGAAGGCGGGAGTCCAGTTTCAAGGGTGGACTGGATGCCCGCCTTCGCGGGCATGACGACAAAAAACAGCTGTCATGCCCGGGCTTGACCCGACCATCTCAGGCAGGACTGAGAGAGATCCTCGGGTCAAGCCCGAGGATGACGCTTAAGAGGGCGGCGTATACTTCACCACCGTTTGGTCGATCCTGCCGAAGATCGACTGGCCGTCGAGGCCCGTCATTTCCATTTCAATGCGGTCGCCGAATTTCATGAAGGGCGTCTTCGGCTTGCCATCCGCAATCGTCTCGATCATGCGGATTTCGGCCAGGCAGGAGAAACCCTTGCTTGCATCCCTGTTCGACACCGTGCCGCTGCCGACGATGCAGCCGGCGCGGAGCCGTCGCGTTTTCGCCGCATGCGCCACCAGGTCGGCGAGGCTAAACTGCATGTCGGTGCCGGCGTCCGGCGCGCCGAACTGCTTGCCGTTCAGGATGCTGACCAGCGGGCGCATCACCTTGTTGTCCTTCCAGGCGTCGCCGAGTTCGTCGGGCGTGACGGCGACCGGCGCGAAGGCCGTCGAGGGCTTGCCGTGGAAGAAACCGAAGCCCTTGGCGAGTTCGCCGGGGATCAGGTTGCGGAGCGAGACATCGTTCACCAGCATCAGCAGGCGAATATGCTTCGCGGCTTCAGCGGAAGACGCACCCATCGGCACATCGCCGGTGATGGCGGCCACTTCGCCCTCGAAATCGATACCATAGGCCTCGTCGGCCACCTCGATATCTGCCGTGGGGGGCAGGAAGTCGTCCGAGCCGCCCTGGTACATCAGCGGGTCGTGCAGGAATTCCGGCGGCATCACCGCGTTGCGCGCCTTGCGCACCAGTTCGACATGATTGAGATAGGCCGAGCCGTCGCACCACTGATAGGCGCGCGGCAGGGGAGAGTGCAGCCTGGTCGCATCATAGGCAATGGCGCCCGAAGCCTCGCCCTTGTTCAGCGCCTCCGACACCGCCTGCAGCTTCGGCGCCATGATGGTCCATGAATCGAGCGCCATCTGCAAAGTGGGGCAGAGCTGGTCGACCGGCAGCATGGTCTTCAGGTCGCGGCTGACAATGACAAGGCGGCCGTCGCGGCCATGCCGCAGCGAGGCGAGTTTCATGAATGGAGTCTCCCTGGGTGTCCTTTAATCGTCATGCCGGGCTTGACCCGGCATCCCATTTAAAAACAACAAATGGGATCCCCGCCAAAGAAGATATCCCTGGACGGGGATGACGGGTGTGCGTGTGTCTTACTCAGCCGCCTGCCTGAAGCCTTCCGGATTCCAGGTCGCGACATAGCCCTTGAACTCGACGCTCTCGGCAGCGGATGCCACATCCAGCGCATCGCGGGTGTCGATCATCACCGCCACCTCGTCGGTCTCCTTCTTGGCCGCCTTGGCGCCGGCGGCGAAGGCCTTGGGATGCGGACCATGCGGGAAGCCGCAAGGGTGCAGGCTGATCATGCCGGGATGGATGTTGTCGCGACTGAAGAAGCTGCCCTTGTGGTAGAAGATGACCTCGTCGTAGTCGTCGTTGTTGTGGAAGAACGGCACCTTCAGCGCTTCAGGGTCAGATTCAATCGGACGCGGCACGAAGGTGCAGACGACAAAGCGCGAGGCCAGGAAGGTGGTATGCGCGCTGGGCGGCAGGTGATAGCGGTGGCTCATCAGCGGGCGGATGTCGCGCCAGTTCAGCTTCACCACCGTGAGGTCGCCCTTCCAGCCCACCACATCGAGCGGATTGTGCGGATAGGTCACAGTCGAGAGCTGCTCGCGCCGCTTGATGACGACCTTCCACTGACCCGGCTTCTTCTGCTGCGCCTTGTAGGCGTCATCCAGTTTCGGAATCTGCAGCACGCCGGGATCGAAGATCGCATGCGGGCCGACCAGGCCCTTTTCCGGCAGGCGATAGCTGTCGTTGGTCGCCTCGATCAGCAGCAGCTTGCTCGGCGTCGCCGGCTCCAGCCGCCACATCGTGCCACGCGGCAGCAGGATGTAGTCGCCTTCGGAATAGGTGATATGGCCGAAGTCGCAGAACAGCGACCCTTCGCCGTCATGCACGAAGATCAGTTCGTCGCCGTCGCCGTTACGCACCAGATGGTCCATCGGCTGCGACATCAGCAGATGGCGGTATTTGCAATGCGCGTTGGTGAGCAGCGGCTTCGCCTTCCAGGGGCAGTCGACACCGTCGGCGAATTTCGAGGTATCAAACGCGCGAGGCTTCAGCGGGCCTTCCCAGTCGATCCAGCCGGTCGGAGGATTGGCGTGATAGAGATGCGCCGCCGGGCCGAAGAAACCCTCCTTGCCCATCTCGCGCTCGTAGGTGCCCTCGGGCAGCGCCACATGGGCCTGCCGCGCGGCGAGGCCCTCGCTGTGGGTCATCGGAATCCATGTCTTGCCCATGATGCGTCCTCCTGGAACTGGACTTTTCTTTAGTTGGCCTTCAGCACGCCGCGGCGGATCTGGTCGAGTTCGATGGATTCGAACAGCGCCTTGAAGTTGCCTTCGCCGAAGCCGTCATTGCCCTTGCGCTGGATGATCTCGTAGAAGATCGGGCCGATGGCATTCTCGGTGAATATCTGCAGCAGCAGGCCCTGGCCCTTGGTCGGGGCGCCGTCGATCAGGATCTGCAGTTCCTTCAGGCGGGCGACATCCTCGCCATGGCCGGGCAGGCGTTCGTCGATCTGGTCGAAATAGGTGTCGTTGGTCGACTGGAAGGGCAGGTCTCGGCCGCGCAGCTGGCTCACCGTCGTGTAAATGTCGTCGGTGCCCATCGCCACATGCTGGATGCCTTCGCCGTGATAGGCATTCAGATATTCGGCGATCTGCGACTTGTCGTCCGAGCTTTCGTTGATCGGAATGCGGATCTTGCCGCAGGGGCTGGTCATCGCCTTCGACTTCAGGCCGGTCAGCTTGCCTTCGATGTCGAAATACTTGATCTCGCGGAAATTGAACAGGCGCTCGTAGAAGCTGGCCCATTCGCCCATGCGGCCGCGATGCACGTTATGGGTCAGATGATCCACATAGGTGAGGCCGACGCCCTTCGGGTTGCGTTCGGTGCCCTCAATGGGCACGAAGTCGACGTCATAGATGGTGCCGCGTTCGCCGTAGCGGTCGACCAGGTAGATCAGGCTGTCGCCGATCCCCTTGATCGCCGGGATGTTGAGTTCCATCGGGCCGGCATGGTTCTCGACGCCCCAGGCGCCGAGCTCGACGGCGCGCTTGTAGGCCTTGGCGGCATCCTTCACGCGGAAGGCCATGGCGCAGATCGAGGGGCCGTGGATGCGGGCAAAGCTCTGGGCGAAGCTGGCCGGTTCGGCGTTGAGGATGAAGTTGACGTCGCCCTGGCGATAGAGCGTCACATTCTTCGAGCGGTGTCTGGCGACGGCCTGGAAGCCCATACGCTCGAACAGGGCGGCGAGCTTGGCCGGATCGGGCGCGGCATATTCGATGAACTCGAAGCCGTCGGTGTTCATGGGATTGTCGAAAAGGTCGGCCATGGCACGTATCCTCCCTGGGCACGGAATCGTATTGCGGTTGAGTCGCACATTAGTTACAATTGAAACTATATTCAAGGCCGGCAACGGAGCGCGGCCGCGGAAAGCGGGACATGGCTAAGGCAGCGTTACATCTGGAGAAATTCCTGCCCTACCGGCTTTCGGTGATCACGAACCGCATCTCCGGCGCGCTGTCGCGCCACTATGCCGACCGTTTCGGGATCGGCATTCCGGAATGGCGCGTGATCGCCAATCTCGGCCGCACGCCCGGCCTGACCGCCAACGAGGTGGTGGAGCGCTCGGCGATGGACAAGGTGACGGTCAGCCGCGCCGTGGCAGCGCTGGAGCAGAAGGGCCTGCTGGCGCGCGAGAAGGACAGCGACGACAAGCGCAAGTCGCGGCTGACGCTGTCGGTGAAGGGGCAGGGGGTCTATGCCGAGATCGCCCCGCTGGCACTCGGTTTCGAGCGCGACCTGCTGACGGCGCTGAGCGTGGATGAAGTGGCGCAGCTCGACCGCATCATCGACAAGCTGACCGGCAAGATGGACAGCCTGTAGGCGTCTCTGCGCCGTCGAGCCTTTTACTCCGTCGAAACCGGCGGGGTGACCTGCTTCTGCTGCTGGGCGGCAACCTTGGCCTCGAAGTTCTTTTTGCCGCGGCGGTGCACGAAGAACAGGATGCCACCCACCACCGCAAAGATGCCCAGCATGATCAGGCCGAAATCCTTGGCGATGTTGCCCAGCATGGCCTCGAAGGCAACGCCGAGCAGATAGCCGGCCCAGGAAAACGCGTTGGCCCACAGGCCGGCGGCGACGAAGTTCAGCGCGGCGAAACGCGGCCAGCTGATCAGGCTCATGCCCATGGCGAGCGAGGAGAAGTTACGCACGCCATAGATGAAGCGGAAGCTGAGAATGAAGCCGACATGGTATTTGTGCAGCATGTCGAGCGCGACGTTGACGCCGCCCTGCATGCGCGGGAAACGCTTCAGCAGCTTGTGTCCGTATTTGCGGCCGATCCAGAAATACAGCTGGTCGCCACAGAAGCTGCCGAGCCAGGCGGCGCCGATCAACCAGTACATGTGCAGCAAGCCCTGGCTGGCTGCGGCACCCGCGAAAATCACGAACGTCTCGCCTTCCAGGAAGGTCCAGATGAAGGTGATGACGTAGAACCACTCGCGGTACTGTTCGATGAGGGCGTAAATGTCGATGTCCACGGTCGTTCAGCCTCGCACGGTCAGATCAGGCCGGCGAGCGGCGAGGAGGGATCGGCATAGAGTTTCTTCGGCATGCGGCCGGCCTGGTAGGCCAGGCGGCCGGCCTCGATCGCCAGCTTCATGGCGCGTGCCATACGGATCGGGTCTTTCGCTTCGGCAATCGCCGTGTTCATCAGCACGCCGTCGCAGCCCAGTTCCATCGCCACGGCGGCGTCAGACGCAGTGCCCACGCCGGCATCGACCAGCACCGGAACTTTCGCATTCTCGATGATGATGCGGATGGTGACCGGATTCTGCAGGCCAAGGCCGGAACCGATCGGCGCGGCCAGCGGCATGATCGCGCAGGCGCCGAGGTCCTCCAGCTTCCTGGCCGCGATCGGATCGTCGGCGCAGTAGACCATGACGTCGAAGCCGTCCTTCACCAGCGCTTTGGTGGCTTCCAGCGTGGCTTCCATGTCGGGATACAGCGTCTTCTGGTCGCCCAGCACCTCGAGCTTGACCAGCTTCCAGCCGCCGGCCTCGCGTGCCAGGCGCAGCGTGCGCACGGCATCATCGGCGGTGTAGCAGCCGGCGGTGTTGGGCAGGTAGGTGTATTTCTTCGGGTCGACGTAATCGACCAGCATCGGCTTGTTGCGGTCGGTGACGTTGACGCGCCGCACTGCCACGGTGACGATCTCGGCGCCGGACGCCTCGATGGCCAGTTTGGTCTCTTCGAAATCCTTGTACTTGCCGGTGCCGACCAGCAGCCGCGAGCGGAAGCGCTGGCCCGCCACCTCGAAATAGTCGTCATCCTTGTGGGGCGCGTTGCCGCCGCCGATGAAATGCACGATCTCGATCTTGTCGCCGTCGTTCAGGCCGGTGGCGTCATAGGCGGAGCGCGGCACGATTTCGCGGTTCAGTTCGATGGCGATCTTGCGCGCATCGAGTTCGAGCGCGGACAGCAGCTCGGTCACGGTGCCCGCGCTGGTCATATCCCGCATCTCGCCGTTAATCGTCAGGCGCATCTCAACTCTACCCTGCTGGCCCCCAAATACCCGGCCTACCGGTCTTCTGCCGTTCAGCCCACTCCCGACCCGCTCCGCCCAGTCTGCTTCTGGCGATCCCCTTCAGATGGGGGCGCTGCGGAGCGCAGACAATAGAGCGCGGCACGCCGTCGCGGCAACCCTTTCGGGTGACCGCAGAGACCCACCAAGGCTTTGTAACACAACGGCGACTGGGCTAGAATCCGGGTCAGGAGGAGGCAAGCATGCTGCTGTACGGTTATTTCAGGTCCTCGGCCGCCTATCGGGTCCGGATCGCGCTCAACCTCAAGGGCCTCGCCTACGATCAGACCTTTGTCCACCTTGCCAAGCTGGAGCAGCTTGCCGAGAGCTTTGCCGCGATCAATCCGCAGAAACTGCTGCCGGTGCTGAAGACCGACAGCGGCCAGTTGCTGACCCAGTCGCTGGCGATCATCGAATATCTGGAAGAAACCCATCCGCAGCCGGCATTGCTGCCGAGGGACCCGCTGGAGCGCGCCCGCGTGCGGGCGCTGGCGCTGGCCGTGGCCTGCGAAATCCACCCGATCAACAACCCCCGCGTGCTGCGCTACCTGACCGGCAAGCTGGGCGTCAGCGAGGCGCAGAGGGACGACTGGTATCGCCACTGGGTGGAAGAGGGGCTGCAGGCCGTGGAGCAGATGCTGGTCGCCAGCCCGCAGACCGGCCGCTTCTGCCATGGCGACACGCCGACGCTGGCCGATCTCTGCCTGGTGCCGCAGGTCGCCAATGGCCGCCGCTTCAAGGCAGACCTGTCGGGCTGCCCCACCGTGGTGCGGATCGACGCCGAATGCCAGAAGGTGAAGGCCTTCGCCGATGCTGCCCCGGCCAACCAGCCGGATGCCGAATAACCGCATGGCTTTCCGCGCCGCCATCCGACGTTTCCGCGCCCCCCAGGGTGCTATCCGGGGCGCGCTGCTGTTGTTCGCTGCGGTGCTTCTGGGAGCCGTGACTGCCGAAGCCCAGACCAGCATCCTGCGCATCGGCACTGGCGGTCAGAGCGGCACGTATTTTCCCATTGGCAGCCTGATCGCCCAGGCGGTCAGCGACATGCCGGTCGGCCCGGGCTGCAATTCTTCCGATGCACGAGACGGCCGCTGCGGCGTGCCGGGCCTGGTGGCGGTGGCGCAGACCTCGAACGGCTCGGTCGCCAATGTCGCCGGTCTGCAGAATGGTGAAATCGAGATGGCGCTGGTGCAGGCGGATGTCGCCGACTGGGCCTTCAACGCCAGGGAAATCTTCACGGGCAAGGGCAGGCACGACCGCCTGCGCTTCGTCGCGCACCTCTACTCGGAGGCGATGCATGTGGTGGTGCGGCGCGAGGCCCGCATCACTGCCCTCGGCGATCTGCGTGGCCGCACCGTCGCGATGGACGAGCCGGGTTCGGGCACGCTGGTGCATGTGCGCAACCTGCTGAGCGCCTATCGCCTGTCGGAAGCCGATCTGCGCCCCGTCTATATCAAACCCGATCTGGCCTTGCCGCGGCTGCTGACCGGGCAACTCGATGCCTTTTTCATCGTTGCCGGCTGGCCCACCAAAGCGGTCAGCGAAGCGCTGGCCAGCGGACCGGCCAGCCTGGTCGGCGTCGATGCCGATGCGGCCACCCGTCTGGTACGGCAGAATCCCTTCCTCAGCTACGGCCAGATTCCGGCCGGCGCCTATCCGGGGCAGACAACCGCTGTGGGCAGCCTGATGGTGGGTGCGCAGCTCGTGGTGCGCGCCGACGTGCCTGACGAGCGCGTGCAGGCCGTGCTGGAGGCACTGTGGAGCCAGCGCGGTCAGTCATTGCTCGGCAAAGGCCATCCGCGCGGCGCAGATGTCCGCTTCACCGATGCCCTGATCGGCCGCAGTCTGCCGCTGCATGCCGGCGCGGAGCGCTTCTATCGCGCCCGCGGCAGCCTGTCGAACTGAGCCGCGTCATCATGCTTGGCCGTCGTCAGATCACGTTCATCATCATACTTGTCGTGCTGGGCGCGTTTGGCGTGGCGCTGTATGTGCAGAACGCGCTCACCTCGGTGGCGCGCGACCTGCCGGTCACGCTGCTGGATCAGGAGCGCGATGCCGAAACCATGATCCGCGAGGTCGCCAATCTCGCCTGGGCCATTGAGGCCTGGCAGCACGATCCGCAGGGCGATGGCCGTGCGCGTGTGGTGGCGCATATGATTTCGTCGCGGGCACGCGCCGAGGCGCTGCGCGCCAACTACAATCTCGACAACATGGTGGGCGCTGCCGGCATGCATGCGGTGGCCAGCCCGGCCCTGCAGGACCTGACGCGCTGGCTGGACGAGGGCGTGCCGGGTCAGCCGCCCGGATCGCCGGCGGTGCTGACGCTGATGCAGGCGCGGGCACGCGATGCCGAGTTTCGCCTGATCGCGCTGCTGGGACAATCGCGCAGCACGGCGCGCGATATGCTGCTGAATCAGGAGCGCCGGCTCGATCGTTTCGCCGACGGCGTCGGCCTGCTGACGGCCTTCATCGCCATGTTGGTGATCGGCCTGGTGCTGCTGCTGTTCCGTGAGCGCCGCGTGGTCGACCTGAAGGAGCAGGCCGAACTGACCGCACTGGCGGCGAAGCGCTCGGCCGAGGAGGCCAACCGCGCCAAGTCGGAATTCCTCGCCAATATGAGCCACGAGCTGCGCACGCCGCTCAACGCCATCATCGGTTTCTCGTCGATCATCCGCAACGAGATGCTGGGCAAGGTGAGTATCCCGCGCTATCGCGAATATGCTGGCGATATCCATGCCAGCGGCGAGCATCTGCTGGCCATCATCAACGACATCCTCGACCTGTCGAAGGTGGAGGCTGGCAAATATGAACTGGCCGAGCAGGATTTCGATGCCGACGAGATCATGACCGCGGCTTTGCGCCTGGTGCGCGAGAAGGTCGAGCGTAGCGATGTCGACCTGCGCGTCATTCCGCCGGAGGGACTGGTGCAGCTGAGCGCCGACCGCCGGGCGCTGCTGCAGGTGCTGATCAACCTGCTGGCCAATGCGCTGAAATTCACCGAGAAGGGCCGCATCGTGCTGTCGGGCGCACTGACCGATGGTGGTGGTTTCGTCTACACGGTGGCGGATACCGGCATCGGCATGACGCCGACACAGATCAAGATCGCGCTGCAGCCGTTTGGCCAGATCCAGAATGCGCTAACGCGCGCGCAGCCCGGCACCGGGCTGGGACTGCCTTTAAGCGACCGCATGGTGCGCATGCATGGCGGCTGGCTGGAAATCCGGAGCACGCCCGGCCAGGGCACCAGCGTCAGCGTGCATCTGCCGCCATCGCGCGTGATCGGCGGCTACAAGGCCGCGGCGAACGAGAAGTAGGCGTCTCATCCACCCAGCGCGACCAGCGCATCGGGCAATTCCGAGAAATGATCGATCAGCCGGTCACCGCCCAGGTCTTTGGGCGCGATCTGCGTATAGCCGAAGCTGACCACCACGCAGGGCAGGCCGGCGGCCCTGGCCGCATTCACGTCGTTGGCGGAATCGCCCACCATCGCGGCCCAGTCGAAAGCCGGGCCCAGCTTGTCCAGCGTGCCGCGGATATGGCCGGGATCGGGCTTGCGCACCAGCAGACTGTCGCCGCCCACCACCGCACCGAAGAAGCCGGAGAGGCCAAGCTGGTCGAGCAGGCTGCGACTCAAGGCTTCCGGCTTGTTGGTGCAGACGGCCAGCGCGTAGCCCTGTTCGGCCAGCGCAGCCAGGCAGGTGGCGACGCCGGGAAACGGCCGGCTGGTCGCGGCGATATGGCGCCCGTAGTAGATCATGAAGTCGCTGAAGGCGGCCTCGAAGGCCGCCGGCTCCGGCATGCCGCCCGAGGCTCTGAAGCCCTTCTCGATCAGGGCGCGGGCGCCGTCACCGACCATGCTGCGCACCGACTCAAGGCCGATGGCCGGTCGCCCGGCGCGGACCAGGGCGTGATCGGTGGCAGCGGCGAGGTCAGGCGCCGTGTCGACCAGCGTACCATCGAGATCGAACAGAATTGCCTTTTGAGTCATGGTGTTACAATTAGAAAGACCCTGAAACAGACGGAAATGGGATTTGATTTCCGTTGGCCGACGCGGCTATGACACTGTCCGCGCGCTGAAATGCGGCGAATCGCGTTTTTTTGTACACGGAAGTGAAGCATGGCGAAACGGCCGGTAGCAGTAGTCATTCTGGCAGCAGGCCAGGGCACGCGCATGAAGTCTGCACAGCCCAAGGTGCTGCATCCGGTGGCCGGCCGGGCGATGCTCGGCCATGTGCTGGACGCTGCTGCCGTGCTGAAGCCGGCACGCGTCATCATCGTCACTGGCAAGGGCCAGGATGCGGTGGCCGCTGCGGCTCAGCCGGCGAAGATCGCGATCCAGCATCCGGCGCGCGGCACCGGCCATGCCGTGATGGCGGCGCTGCCGGCGCTGAAGGGTTTCAGGGGCGATGTCGTCGTGCTGTTCGGCGATACGCCGCTGCTGACCACGGCGCTGATCCAGAACCTGCTGGCAGCGCGTCGCGGCAAGGACGATCCGGCCGCCGTGATCGTCGGCTTCCGTCCGGTCGATCCTGCCGCCTATGGCCGGCTGATCGTGGATGGCAAAGGTAAGCTGCAGAAGATCGTTGAGTTCAAGAACGCCTCTGAGGAAGAACGCGCCGTGCGGCTGTGCAATGCCGGGCTGGTCGCGTTTGACAGCGAACGCCTGCCGGCGCTGCTGAAGAAGCTGAGCGACAAGAATGCGCAGGGCGAATTCCTGCTCACCGACACGGTGGAGCATGCCAATGCGAAGGGCTGGACCTGCCGCGTGGTGGAGGCCGATCCGGTCGAGGTGATGGGCATCAACACCCGCGCCGAACTGAGCGTGGCCGAAGCGGCGATGCAGCAGCGCCTGCGCCTGGCCGCCATGGCCGGCGGCGTTACCATGACCGCGCCGGAGACGGTGTATTTGCGCAAGGACACCCAGTTCGGCCGCGATGTCGTGATCGAGCCCTTCGTGGTGTTTGGCCCGAAGGTCAGCGTGGGCGACAATGTCGTGATCCGCAGCCACAGCCATATCGAAGGCGCCAGCATTGCCGAAGGCGCCACAGTCGGCCCGTTCGCGCGTCTGCGGCCGGGTGCGAAGCTCGCGGCCAATGCCCATGTCGGCAATTTCGTCGAGATCAAGAATGCCAGTATCGAGGCGGGCGCCAAGGTCAATCACCTGACCTATATCGGCGATGCCCGCGTCGGCGCGAAGGCCAATATCGGCGCCGGCACCATCACCTGCAATTACGACGGCTACGACAAGCATCATACCGATATCGGCGCCGGTGCCTTCATCGGCTCGAATTCGGCGCTGGTGGCACCCGTGAAGATCGGTGACGGCGCCATCGTCGCGGCCGGCAGCGTGATCACCCGCAACGTACCCGCCGATGCGCTCAGCCTCGGGCGCGGCCGTCAGGAAGATAAACCGGGCAAGGCCGCTGCCTTCCGCAAGGCGAAAGTCGCCACCCGCAAGAAGAAGTAGGAGTTTCCAGCATGTGTGGAATTGTCGGTGTCGTCGGCACGCGGGATGTGGTGCCGCTGCTGGTTGATGGCCTGAAACGGCTGGAATATCGCGGCTATGACTCGGCCGGAGTCGCCACGCTGGTGAAGAGCGGCGCGCTGGAGCGCCGCCGCGCCGAAGGCAAGATCGTCAACCTGCAGGCCCGCCTGCAGGAAGAACCGCTGCAGGGCCTGATCGGCATCGCGCATACGCGCTGGGCCACGCATGGCGCGCCGAATGAGTCGAATGCACACCCGCATGCCACCGAGCGCGTCGCGCTGGTGCATAACGGCATTATCGAGAATTACCGCGAGCTGGGCGAGGAACTGCTGGCCAAGGGTCACAAGTTTCAGAGCCAGACCGACACGGAAGTGGCCGTGCGCCTGATCGACCAGTATCTGATCGAGGGACTGAAGCCGGAAGACGCCGTCAAAACCGCGCTCGGCCGCCTGCGTGGCGCCTTTGCGCTGGCCATCCTGTTCCACGGCGAGACCGATCTGCTGATCGGTGCGCGTCGCGGCGCGCCGCTGGCCGTCGGCTTCGGCAATGGCGAAATGTATCTCGGCTCGGATGCGCTGGCACTGGCGCCGCTGACCGACAAGATCGCCTATCTGGATGAAGGCGACTGGGTGGTGCTGAGCCGCGACGGTGCGCGCTTCTTCGATGCTGACGACAAGCCGGTGCAGCGCGCCGTGCGGCCGACTGCGATCAGCGGCGCCATGATCGGCAAGGGCAACTACCGCCATTACATGCTCAAGGAAATCTACGAGCAGCCGGCGGTGATGGGCGACACCATCAACACCATGGTCAGCCCGACCGACCGCTGGGTGCATCTGCCCGACCTGGGCATCGACTTGGCGAAGATCAGCCGCATCACCATCGTGGCCTGCGGCACGTCGTATTATTCCGGCCTGGTGGCGAAATACTGGCTCGAACGCTATGCCCGCATCGGCGTCGAGGTCGATGTCGCGTCTGAATTCCGCTACCGCGAAGCGCCGGTCGATCCCAACAGCCTGTCGATCTTCATCTCGCAGTCGGGCGAGACGGCCGATACGCTGGCCGCCATGCGCTATGTGAAGCAGAATGGCGGCCGCACCCTGGTGATCGTCAATGTGCCGGAAAGCAGCATGGCGCGCGAAGCCGATGGTGTGCTGCCCACGAAAGCCGGACCCGAAATCGGCGTCGCCTCGACCAAGGCCTTTACCTGCCAGCTGGTCACGCTGGCCGCCTTCAGCCTGGCGGTGGCGCGCGCCCGCAAGGCGCTGAGCGAGGCCGAAAGCGCCAAGCTGATGGCCGCGCTGATGGAAGTGCCGGCGCATGCGGCCGAGGTGCTGAACCACGACGAGGACCTGCAGGCGCTGGCCGAGAAGATCATGGATGCGCGCGACGTGCTGTATATCGGCCGCGGCCCGTGCTACCCGCTGGCGCTGGAAGGCGCGCTGAAGCTGAAGGAGATTTCCTATATCCATGCCGAAGGCTATGCCGCCGGCGAGCTGAAGCACGGTCCGATCGCGCTGATCGACGAACAGGTGCCGGTGATCGTGATCGCACCGAGCGACAGCCTGTTCGAAAAGACCATTTCCAACATGCAGGAAGTGATGGCACGCGGCGGCAAGGTGATCTTCATGTCGGACAAGGCCGGCCTGGCGCATGTGGACGAGCGCACCTTCGCCACCGTGGTGCTGCCGCAGGTCGAGCCTTTCGTCGCGCCGATCCTCTACGCCATTCCGGTGCAGCTGCTGGCCTATCATGTCGCGGTGCTGAAGGGCACTGATGTGGACCAGCCGCGCAACCTGGCCAAATCCGTAACTGTTGAATGATTCTTGGCGAATAAGGAGACCTGACTGATGAGTACCGTCGAACGTGGGTTGATGCCGTTCCGTATCAGCATCTGCGGCGTGGCCGAACTGCACGAATTCGCCGGTGACGTCAGCCATATCCTCGGCATCCTTGATCCCGGCACGCCGCAGCCCGATGGCTATGTGCATCACCCCAGGGCGCTACGCGACGAATTCCGCTTCTACGATATCGTCACCGAAGAAGGCAGCCGCTCGCTGCCGAGCGAGACCGATGTCGCCGCTATCCTGAAGGTTGGCGAGAAGCTGGCGGCGCAGCCGGTGAAGCATCTGCTGGTGCATTGCTATGCCGGTGTGTCGCGTTCGACCGCCTCGGCGGTCACGCTGATGGCCCAGCGCAATCCGGGCCGCGCCGCGGATATCTTTGCCGCATTGGGCGATATCCGGCCCAGGGCCTGGCCCAACAGTGTGATGATCGCCCATGCCGACCGCATGCTGGGCCTGGGCGGGACGCTTGTCGAAGCCCTCCGGCTGCACCACATTGCCGTGGCCCATCGCTATCCCGAGGTTCGGACCCTGATCTCCAGCGTGGGCCGCCGGCATGAATTGCCGGCGGAATATCACGCGGAAGGATTGGCCCCCGATGAGTCAGTATGATTTCGACCTGTTTGTAATCGGCGGCGGTTCGGGCGGCGTACGCGCCGGGCGTATCTCGGGCGGTTATGGCGCGAAGGTCGCGGTGGCCGAGGAATACCGCTACGGCGGCACCTGCGTGATCCGCGGCTGCGTGCCGAAGAAGCTGCTGGTCTACGGATCGCAGTTCGCGCATGACTTCGAGGATGCCGCCGGCTTCGGCTGGACGGTTGGATCTCCGGTTTTTGATTGGCCCACGATGATCGCCAACAAGGACAAGGAAATCGCCCGGCTCGAAGGCATCTATCGCAAGCTGTTTGAGAATGCCGGTGCCAAGACCTTCGATGGCCGCGCCACGCTGAAGGACGCCCATACCGTCCTGATCGGCGACAAGACCGTGACGGCGGACAAGATACTGATCGCCACCGGCGGTCATCCGGTCAAGCCCGCCGTGCCTGGCGCCGAGCTGATGATCACCTCGAACGAGGCGTTCCATCTGAAGGAACAGCCGAAGCGGATCGTCATTGTCGGCGGCGGCTATATCGCGCTGGAATTCGCCGGCATCTTCAACGGTTTCGGATCGAAGGTGACGATGCTGTATCGCGGCGAGCAGGTGCTGCGCGGCTTCGATGAGGATATCCGCAACCATCTGGCCGGCGAGATCAGGAAATCCGGCATCGATCTCAAATGCAAGACCGACCTGACCAAGATCGAGAAAGCGAAAGACGGCGCGCTGCTGGTGCATCTGACCGATGGCAGCACTCTGGAAGTCGATGCCGTGCTGGCCGCCACCGGTCGCAAGCCGAATACCGCGGGCCTCGGCCTGGAAGTGCTCGGCGTCAACACCGATGCCGACGGCGCCGTGGTGGTGAACGAATATTCGCGCAGCAGCGTGGAGAATATCTACGCGGTGGGCGACGTGACCAACCGCATCAATCTCACGCCAGTCGCGATCCGCGAGGGCCATTGCTTCGCCGATACGGTGTTCGGTAACAAGCCGCGCTCGCCCGACCATGCCGATGTGCCGGCTGCCGTGTTCAGCCAGCCGCCGGTTGGCACCATCGGTCTCAGCGAGACCGATGCGCGCGCCAAATACGGCGAGGTGGATGTCTATCGCACCAGCTTCCGCCCGCTCAAGGCCACCATTTCGGGTCGCGACGAGCGCGTGATGATGAAGCTGGTGGTCGATGCCAAGACCGACCGTGTGATCGGCGCGCATATGGTCGGCGAAGATGCCGGCGAGATCATGCAGGGTATCGCGGTGGCGATCAAAGCTGGCGCCAAGAAGGCCGATTTCGATGCCACCATCGGCATTCATCCCACGGCGGCGGAAGAATTCGTCACCATGCGCGAGAAGGTGAAGGCCTGACATGGCCGTACGCGACGACGCCCGCATCACCCTGCTGCTGGGCGGCGCGCGGTCGGGCAAGTCGCGGCTGGCCGAACAGCTGGCCGAGAAACGCTCCGGCAGACTGGTCTATATCGCCACGGCCGAAGCCTGGGACGACGAGATGAAGGCGCGGATTGCCGAGCATAAGGCCCGACGCGACGACCGCTGGCACAGTATCGAGGCGCCGATTGCCGTCGCCGAAGTCCTGCGCGCGCTTCCGTCTGACACCGGCGCCGTACTGATCGACTGCCTCACACTCTGGCTCTCCAACCTTATGCATGCCGGCCGCGACATCGCTGCCGAGACCGCCGGGCTGCTGACGGCGCTGAACAATGTCGCATTCCCGGTGCTGCTGGTCTCCAACGAAGTCGGTCTCAGCATCGTGCCGGAGAACAAGCTGGCGCGTGACTTCCGCGATGCACAGGGCCGGCTCAACCAGGCCGTGGCCGCCGCAGCCGATCATGCGATTTTCATGGCTGCGGGGCTGCCGCTCGTGCTGAAATAGGTGGGATGAAACCTGCCCGCAGCCTGATGTTCCAGGGCACCGGCTCCGATGTCGGCAAGTCCGTGCTTTGCGCCGGCGTGATCCGCGCACTGGTGAAACGCGGCCATCGTGTGCTGCCGTTCAAGCCGCAGAATATGTCGAACAATGCCGCCGTCACAGCGGATGGTGGCGGCGAGATCGGCCGTGCCCAGGCGCTGCAGGCGCGTGCGGCCGGCGTGCCGACCAGCGTGCATATGAACCCGGTGCTGCTGAAGCCGCAGGGCGACCGCACCAGCCAGATCGTGGTGCAGGGTAAGGTCTATGCGCAGTCGGATGCACGCGGCTATCTCACCCGCAAGGCCGAACTCTGGCCTTTCGTAGCCGAGAGCTATGCCAAGCTGAAAGCCGACGCCGATTTTGTCATCGTCGAGGGCGCGGGTTCGCCGGCCGAGGTGAACCTGCGCGCCAACGATATCGCCAATATGGGGTTCGCCACCCGCGCCGATGTGCCGGTGGTGCTGGTGGGAGACATCAACCGCGGCGGCGTGATCGCCTCGCTGGTCGGTACGGCAGCGCTGCTGGAACCTGAAGAACTGGCGATGATTGCCGGCTATGTGATCAACAAGTTTCGTGGCGATGCCAGCCTGTTCGACGACGGGCTGAAGATCATCACCCAGCGCACCGGCTGGCCGAGTTTCGGCGTGCTGCCCTTCCTGCCCGAGGTCGCGCGCCTGCCCGCGGAAGACGCCGTGGCACTGGGCACGGTGCAGGAGAGCCCGAATGGCAACGGGGGCGATATCGTGATCGCCGTGCCGCAGCTGAAGCAGATCGCCAATTTCGACGACTTCGATCCGCTGAAGCAGGAGCCAGGCGTGCGTCTTGTCTTCGTGACGCCGGGCGAGCCATTGCCGCCGGATGCCGCGCTGGTGATCCTGCCGGGTTCCAAGGCCACGATTTCCGATCTGAAATTCCTGCGGGCACAGGGCTGGGATATCGACCTCGTGGCGCATCTGCGCCGTGGCGGTCGTGTGCTCGGCATCTGCGGCGGTTACCAGATGCTCGGCCACAGCATTGCCGATCCGGGCGGCCTCGAGGGCCCGGCTGAAGCCGTCGAAGGACTTGGTCTGCTGGCGGTGGATACCGTGCTGACTGGCAGCAAAACGCTGACCGAAACCGATGGTTTCGAGCGATTCACCGGCGAGCCGGTGCGCGGCTATGAGATGCATGTCGGTGAGACGCAGGGGGCGGATACCGCGCGGCCGTTGCTGCGCCTGTCCGGCCGGCATGATGGCGCGGTGACAGACGATGGCCGTATCGCCGGCTGTTATCTGCACGGACTGTTCGGCAGCGATGCCTTCCGTGCTGCTTATCTGTCGCAGCTCAGCGGTCGCAGCATGGCGGTGCGCAATTACGAGGCCGGTGTGGAAGATGCGCTGGACGCGCTGGCGGACGGCATCGAGACGCATCTCGATGTCGATGCCCTGATCAGAGCAGCACGATAATTCCGCCGGCCAGCGCCGCGCCGAACAGCAGCAGTCCGGCCATCGCATAGAGCTTCAGCGCGCGGCGGATATCCGCCGCATTGGCGTCGCTGCGGCCGTCGCCCATCCAGTGATCCTCGACCAGACCCTCGGCATAGCGGCGCGGTCCGGCCAGCCGCAGCCCCAGCGCGCCGGCCATCGCCGCTTCGGGCCAGCCGGCATTGGGGGAACGGTGCCTGCCGGCATCGCGTTCGACAGCCTTGAAGGCATTGCCGGCCGAAGTACCGGGCAGGAGGGCTGCGGCCACCACAAGCAATAACGCGCTGAGCCGCGATGCCGGCAGGTTGACCAGATCATCCAGCCGGGCGGTGGCCCAGCCGAAGGCGCGATAGCGGTCGGATTTATGACCGATCATGCTGTCGGCGGTGTTGATCGCCTTGTAGAGCGCGATGCCGGGCAGGCCGCCGATCGTGAGCCAGAAAGCCGGCGCCACCACGCCATCGGAAAAATTCTCGGCGAGACTTTCGATGGCGGCGCGGCTGACGCCCGCTTCATCCAGGCTGTCCGGATCGCGGCCGACGATCATCGCCACAGCGGCGCGACCGCCGTCGAGACCATCCTGTTCCAGGCCGCGCGCCACGGCGATCACATGATTCCACAGGTTGCGCGACGCGAGGAGACTGGCAGCCAGTACCGCTTCCAAAATCCAGCCGTCTGCCGGCAGCAGATAGTGGATCATGTGGCGCGCAACGCTGGTGACATACCAGACCGCGACCAGCAGCACGATCAGCGCCAGGATGCCACCGAGCCGGCGCAGCAGATCGGAGCGGGCGGGAGTGTTGAGATGGCGCTCCAGCAACGCGATCAGCGCGCCGATCCATACCACCGGATGGCGGATCGTGCGATGCAGCGCATCGGGCCAGCCGAGCAGGGCTTCGAGACCGAGGGCCACGACCAGGAGCCAGAGGTTGATTGCAGCCGGGTACACCGTAAGATCGCCGTTCATGACAGATGATTCCACCATGGGCGCTCCGGCTGTGCTCCGTCAACCTGTGCACGGCGGCGATCTCAGCGGCCTGCGTCAGGCTCATGCCGGCGACTGGATCGACCTCAGCACCGGCATCAATCCGTTTGCATGGCCCGTACCTGAATTGCCGACCGAGGCATGGACGCGGCTGCCGAGTAGCGACGACATGACCGCGTTGCTGCAGGCGGCGCGACAGGCCTATGGCGCACCGGCCGAGGCCGGCATCGTCGCCGTGCCGGGCACGCAGGCGGCGATCCAGCTGCTGCCGCGACTGTTCGCGCGACCACAGGGCGTGGTGCGCATCGGCATTCTCGGCCCGACCTATGGCGAACATGCGCATGTCTGGCGCTCGATGGGGCATGACGTGGTCGAGATCGATGGCGTGCCGGGCAGCCTGCAGGGGTTCGATGTTCTGCTCGCCGTCAATCCCAACAATCCCGACGGTCGCGGGCTGGGCCTGCCGCTGCTGCGGCGCTGGCATGAAGACCTCGCTGCGCGCGGCGGCTGGCTGATCCTCGACGAGGCCTTTGCCGATGTGGTGCCGGAGGTGTCGTTCTGCGCCGAGGCCGGCAAGCCCGGGCTGGTGATCCTGCGCAGCTTCGGCAAGTTCTTCGGCCTGGCCGGGCTGCGGCTCGGTTTCGTGCTGGGGCCCGAGATCGTCACCGGGGCCATTCGTGTCACGGCGGGTCCCTGGGCGGTCAGCGGCCCGGCGCTGCAGATTGGATGTGCGGCGCTCAGTGATACGCAATGGCAAGTCGGGATGCGCGACGAGTTGCGTGCCCGTGCGCGCCGCTTCGACCAGAGCATGCGCGAGCGTGGCATCCATGTGCTGGGCGGCACGTCGCTGTTCCGGCTCGCGAAGATCGCCGATGCTGCCAGTTTTGCGGCCGCGTTGCGCGGGCGGGGGATTCATGTCCGCGTGTTCGACTACGAGCCGCAGTGGATGCGCTTCGGCCTGCCGGCGGATGAAGCCGAGTTCTGGCGGCGCTTCGTTCTGGCGCTGTCGGAGTTGCGGGGCTAGGCGGCCGAACGGGCCTTGCTGCGGGCCTGCTCGATATCGCGCACCGGTGGTGCGCCATAGAGGCGGCCGTATTCGCGGGTGAACTGCGATACGCTTTCATAGCCGACCTGGAAAGCCGCATGACTCGCGGTCATGTCTTCCATCAGCATCAGCCGTCGCGCCTCGATCAGTCGCAGCTGCTTCTGGAACTGCAGCGGCGACAGCGAGGTCACGGCGCGGAAATGCTGGTGGAAGGAAGACGGACTCATGCCGGCCGCCGAGGCGAGGCGCTCCACCGGGATCCGCTGCGCATAATCCGCCCGCAGCACGGCGACCGCCCGCGCCACGCGCTGCACATGACCGTCGGGCCAGCCCAGCCGCCGGATCGCCGAACCATGCCGGCCCGCCAGCAGCCAGTAGTGCATCTCGCGCAGCAGCTGGTCTTTCAGGACCGGCAGGGATGACGGCCGTTCCAGCAGCCGCAACAGGCGCAGCGCCGCTTCGGCGACTTCCGCATCGGTCGGGTCGACGCGCACGGGCGCATCGTCGCCGACCAGCACGGCTTTCATCTCCACCGCCAGCGCCGCGATGATGGCAAGATCGAGTTCGAGCACCAGCGAGTAATACGGCGCGGCGGTGCTGGCGCGGGTGATCTGGCTCACGATCGGCACATCGGCGGTGATCAGCAGGGAGTCGCCAGCTGCGAATGCAAACTCCTGCAGGCCCATCGTCACCTGTTTGCTGCCCTGAACCACGAGGCAGACCATCGGCCGGGAAACGGCATGCATCAGTTCGCTGCGTGCGGTCGCGCGGACCAGGAACAGGCCCGGGATCGGGGTCTGCGCCATGCCGAGCGGGTTGGCATGGGCATCGGCATAGCGTCGGACGGCGTTGAGCAGGTCGGTCATACGGCAAGCCTAGCGCGGTGCCAGCAGCCATGCACGGGGTTTTGGAGGATTAGGCAAAGAACCCCGAGTATCCGGCAACAAAGCGCGATTTTCCGGCGCGATATTCAGCCCTGTTCCAAGCCCCCCTCAGGACAGGAGACGACCATGAGCAAGATCACCCTGGTTACCGGCGGCAGCCGCGGTCTGGGCCGCAACACCGCCCTCAGCATCGCCCGCCGCGGCGGCGACGTGATCCTCACCTACCAGAGCCGCAGCGCCGACGCCGAGGCTGTGGTCGCCGAAATCCAGGCGATGGGTCGCAAGGCGGTCGCCTTCCAGCTCGACAGCGGCAAGGTCGCGGCCTTTGCGCCCTTCGCCGCGCAACTGCGCAAGACGCTGCGCGAAACCTGGTCGCGCGACACGTTCGACCACTTGGTGAACAATGCCGGCCACGGCGATTACGCCCTGTTCGCCGACACCACCGAGGCGCAGTTCGATGGTTTGATGAACGTTCACCTCAAGGGCGTCTACTTCCTGACGCAGACGCTGCTGCCGCTGATCGCCGATGGCGGACGCATCGTCAACCTGTCTTCGGGCCTGACGCGCTTCGCTTATCCCGGCTATGCCGCCTATGCGGCGATGAAGGGCGCGGTCGAGGTGCTGACCGCCTATATGGCCAAGGAACTCGGTGCGCGCGGCATTGCCGTCAACACCGTCGCGCCGGGCGCCATCGAGACCGATTTCGGCGGCGGCGCGGTGCGCGACAATCCGGAGATCAACAAGGTTCTGGCCGGGATGACCGCGCTCGGCCGCGTGGGTCTGCCTGACGATATCGGCCCGATGATCGCCAACCTGCTGTCCGACGACAACCGCTGGATCAATGCGCAGCGGATCGAAGTCTCAGGTGGCCAGGCCATCTGATAGCCATACCATGTGCCGGCGGAGGCGACTCTGCCGGCACCTGTTCCGAACCCCGCCCTGTTCAATGGCGGTCGACGATGGTCCGCTTGTAGAGCAGGCTGGCGGCGATCACGAAGATGCTGACCAGCGCGATCAGCAAGGTGGAGATGGCGTTGATCTCGGGCGAGACGCCGAGCCGCACGGCTGAGTAGACCCGCACCGGCAATGTGGTCGCGCCAGGCCCGTTGACGAAGGACGCCAGCACCACGTCGTCGAGCGACAGCGTAAATGCCAGCAGCCAGCCGGCGACCAGCGCGGGCAGCAGGGCCGGCACCGTCACCAGCAGGAAGGCCTTCACCGGTCCGGCGCCGAGGTCGCGCGCGGCGGCTTCGAGATCGGGGTCCATGCCGACCAGCTTGGCTTGTACGATCACCAGCACGAAGGCGGCGCCAAAGGTGGCATGCGTCAGCATCACCGTCAGCAGCCCGCGTTCGACATCGAGTGAGACAAATAACAGAAGCGTGGCAACGCCGAGAATCACTTCCGGCAGCACCATCGGCGCCAGCATCAGGCCGGCAAATACCTGCCGGCCGGGGAAGCGGCCGAGCCGGGTGAAGGCCAGTGCGCCCAGCGTGCCGACCAGTGTAGCCAGCGTTGCCGCCGCTGCGCCGATCTGCAGCGAATGCAGCGCGGCTTCCAGATAGGCTGGGCTGGAAAACAGCACGCCATACCAGTGCAGCGAAAAACCGCCCCAGACGGTGACCAGCTTGGAAGCGTTGAAGGAGAACACCACCACCAGCAGGATCGGCAGGTAGAGGAAGCCGAGGCCGAGCGCCAGCGCGGCGACGTTGATGGAGCTGAGGCGGTTGCGATTCATCGGCTGGCCTTGCCGAGTTCGAGCCGCTGCAGCGTCATCGCCGGCACCAGGAGCAGCAGCGTGAGCAGTACTGCCAGCGCGCTGGCCAGTGGCCAGTCGCGGTTGGAGAAGAACTCGGTCCACAGTGTCTGGCCCATCATGATGGTGGCCGAGCCGCCCAGCAGGTCGGGAATAACGAACTCGCCCGCCATCGGGATGAACACCATAAGCCCAGCCGCGAGAATGCCGGGCCGCGCCAGCGGCACGGTGACGAGCCAGAAAGCACGGATCGGCGTCGAGCCGAGGTCGATGGCGGCTTCGGTCAGGCGCGGCGACTGGCCGGCGAGGCTGGCATAGATGGGCAGGATGGCGAATGGCAGGTAGCTGTAGGTCATGCCGAGCACGACGCCGAAGCCAGTATTGACCAGCACCAGCGGCTGGTCGATCACGCCACTGCTGAGCAGCGCGGCATTGATCAGGCCCTCAGGCTTGAGCAGCGCGATCCAGGCATAGACGCGGATCAGGAACGAGGTCCAGAAGGGCAGGATGATCAGGGTGAGCAGAAACGGTTGCCAGCCTTTCGGCGCCTGCGTCACGGCGCGGGCAATCGCCAGGCCGATCACGAGGCAGCAGATCGTGGCGAGGCCGGCATAGAGCAGGCTGTTGCCGAGTGCGCGTAAGTAAAGCGTGTCTTCCAGCAGCAGGCTGTAATTGGTCAGGCTTGCGGCCAGTGCGCCGTCCTGGAACAGCGGCGTATAGGGTGGCTGCGCCAGTTGTGCCTCGGCGAAGCTGATCTTGAGGATCAGCAGCAGCGGCACGACGACGAATGCCGCTGTCCACAGCAGCGGCAGCGCCAGCAGGCCGAGGCGTCTCGCTGTCACTCCTGACTCCGCAACGGCACCAGCGCATCGGCCTCCCAGTTGAGCCAGACCTGCTGGTCGAGTTCGAGCAGCGGTTCGTGCAGGGCATTGAGCTGTGAGGCCTTCAATACCTGGCCGTCATCCAGCCGTACGGAGATTCCGGTCATGTCGCCGATATAGTCGATATCTGCGACGATGCCGGTGGCGGCATTGGCCACGGTTTCCAACGGCTCGCGCGAAATCTCGATCTGCTCCGGCCGCAGCGACAGTTCCTGCCGGCCATTGCGGGTAGGCCGTTCGGCATCGGCGCTGTAATGCAGCCGCAGGATGCCGCTGCGCGCCGTCACCAGGCCGCCGCTGCCGCTTTCGACGGCTGCATTGAACAGGTTGGTCTCGGCCATCAGGCTGGCGACGAAGCGGTCGATTGGCCGGTCGTATATCCGGCGCGGCGCATCCAGCTGGCGGAAGCGGCCATGGTCCATCACGGCGATGCGGTCGGCCAGCGCCATGGCCTCGTCGTTGTCATGGGTGACGAAGACGAAGGTGATGCCGGTCTGCCGGTTCAGCTTGCGCAGCTCAGCCTGGGTCTGCTGGCGCAGGCGTTTATCCAATGCACCAAGCGGTTCGTCGAGCAGCAGCATGCGGGGCCGTTTCACCAGCGCGCGCGCCAAAGCGACGCGCTGCTGCTGGCCGCCGGACAGCTGATGCGGCTTGCGGGTGGCGAAACTTTCGATCTCCAGCATCGCCATGGCTTCCGCCGTGCGTACGGCAATCTCGGACGCCGGCAGTCTCTCGCGGCGCAGGCCGAAGGCGATGTTGTCGCGCACGCTCAAATGCGGAAACAGCGCATAGGACTGGAACATCATGTTGACGGGCCGGTGGTTGGGCGGCAGGGCGGTGATGTCGCGGCCATCCAGCAGGATATGGCCGCTGTCCGGCGTCTCCAGCCCGGCGATCATCCGCAGCAAGGTGGACTTGCCGCAACCGGATGGGCCGAGCAGGACGAGGGATTCGCCCTCGTCGACGCTCAGATTCAGACTGCTGACGGCCGGTTCGGCGCCATAGGATTTACAGACGCCGGCAAGCTGAAGCAGAGGCACGCCTAGTTGCCGCCCTTGATGCGAGTCCATGTGCGGCTGATCGTGCGCTGCTCCGTCTGGCTGGACGGCACCACGGTGTAAAGGTACTTCAGCGCCTCGGCCAGCGGGAACACGTCCTTGTCGGCCATAGCATCCTTCGACACCAGCGGCAGCGACTCAGGCACGGCGTTCGGGTACTGCACGGCATTGGTGATCTTGGCCATCACCTTGGGCTGCAGCACGTAGTTGATGAAGGCATGCGCGTTGTCAGGATTGGGCGCATCGGCCGGGATCACCATCACGTCGAACCACTGCTGGGCACCTTCCTTCGGCAGCAGATACTGCACGCGCACGCCCTTCTTGGCCTCTTCGGCGCGGGTGCGGGCCTGCAGGATGTCGCCCGAGTAACCATAGGCCAGGCAGGCATCGCCGTTGGCGAGGTCGTTGATGTATTGCGAGGAATGGAACTTGCGGATGTAGGGGCGCACCTTCATCAGCACGGCCTCGGCCTTGGCAATGCTGGCGGCGTCCTTGGCGTTCGGATCGAGGCCGAGATATTTCAGCGCGGCAGGCAGGATCTCGTCCGGCGCATCCAGCATCACCACGCCGCAATCGGCGAATTTCGACACCACTTCAGGATCGAACAGCATGCGCAAGCTGTAAGACGGCGGATTAGGCATGCGCTGCTTGATCTTGTCGGGGTTGAGGCCGATGCCGCTGGTGCCCCAGAGATAGATCGCGGCATGCTGGTTGCCAGCATCGTATTTGGCCAGACGTTCCATCTGCGCCGGATCGAGTTTGGTGAAGTTCGGGATCTTCGACTTGTCGAGCGGGCGGAGCAGCTTGGCCTGCGCTTGGCGCGCCATGTAGTACTGCGTCGGCACCACGATGTCGTAGCCGCTCTTGCCGGCGAGCAGTTTCGCTTCGAGCGTGTCGTTGCTGTCGTAGACGTCGTAGTGCACCTTGATGCCGGTCTCGGTCTCGAAATCCTTCAGCACCTGCGGATCGACATAGTCCGACCAGTTGTAGACGTTGACGACCTTCTCCTGGGCAACTGCGCCAAGGGACGTGATGGCCAGCAGTGCGGCGAGGAGGGGCAGGCGGATCAGGGTCATAATGCAGCGGCTCCGGTTTGGGTTGCCGGATTATGACAATCCGTCCACGGCCGGGCAACGCCGGGATTCCACCTCGACCCGGGCGGTAACCCTTTGTGGATTGTCATCAAAGTTTCACCACTGTCTCCGACTTATCCCCAGCCTTTCATCCGTCTGTCATCGAATCGCGATGAAATCGGGACTCGGTGATTCGGCCCGTCATGAGCCAGAACGCGAGTGGGAGAAAGAACGGCATGCGTATTCTGATCGTCTCGGATGCCTGGCATCCGCAGGTCAACGGCGTGGTACGGACCCTGACCAAGACCCGCGAGGTGCTGGAAAAGCGCGGTCACGTGGTCGAGGTGATCGGCCCGGGCGAATTCCGCCGCGTGCCTTGCCCGACCTACCCCGAGATCGAATTGTCGATCCTGCCCTATCGCAAGCTGGTCCGGCTGATCGAGGCCTTCGCACCCGACGCCATCCATATCGCCACCGAAGGCCCGCTCGGCATGGCGGCGCGCAAATACTGCAAGCGCCATAACCTGATCTTCACCACCGCCTATCACACCAAGTTCCCGGAATACGTCCAGGAGCGCACCGGCATTCCGCTCAGCTGGAGCTATGCCTTCATGCGCTGGTTCCACAATGGCGGCGCCGGAATGATGGTGGCGACCGACAGCCTGGCGCAGAGCCTGACCGAGCGCGGTTTCAAGAACCTGCGCACCTGGTCGCGCGGCGTGGATATCGAACGCTTCAAGCCGCGGCCGAAGGATATTCTCGACCTGCCGCGCCCGATCTACCTCTATGCCGGCCGCGTCGTGGTCGACAAGAATGTCGAGGCCTTCCTGAAACTCAAACTCGATGGCACCAAGCTGGTGGTCGGCATCGGTCCAGATCTGGACGGCTATCGCGCGAAGTATCCTGAAGCCGTGTTTGCCGGCTATCTGGAGAACGGCCATCTCGCCAGCTACTTCTCGGCAGCCGATGTGTTCGTCTTCCCCAGCCTGACCGACACATTCGGCCTTGTCGTGCTGGAGGCGCTGGCCTCGGGCGTGCCGGTCGCCGCCTATCCGGTCACCGGACCGATCGACATCATCGGACCGCATCCCGAAGTCGGTGCGCTGGATGAGGATCTGGCAGTCGCGATCCGGGGCGCGCTGGGCAAGTCGCCGGAAGCCTGCCGCGACCTGGCGCTGCAGTATTCGTGGGATGCGTGCACGGACCAATTCTTGCGGAATCTGGTGCCGCTGGAGCGTCCGGTCCCCCGCGCTTCCGTAGCGTCAGCCGCGAAGGCGGCCTGACCGGAAATAATCATCCAAACGGTTGCCTGTTTTGCGGGCGGCTTCTCCCTCAGTTGTGACCCCCGTGCGACCTAAAAAGCTGCAAAACCTCGCCAAAAGCGGGTAAAATTGCAGGGTCTCAATTCTGCACTTGAGTTTGGACGTACAGTCGCGCATTGACTGCGCGCAATTCGACGTTTGCGGGGGAGCTGAATGTCGTATTCCGAGATTAACTCGTCGCGCCTGCTGCAGAAGCTGTATCTCGCAGCGGCCGACGATCAGAACCTGTCGCCGTTCCTGAGCGAACTCGCGCTCGCTTACAATGCGAGCCTCGCCACCATTGCGACCATGGAAGGTCCCTCGCGTCGCGACGGCCTGCGCGTGTCCGGCTGCGCTAATGAGAGCGAAGAAGCGCCGCGCCTGCCGGAATACTACGCGATGCGCAGCCCGTTCCGTCCGATCATGATGCTGCGGGGCAATCTTGGCCGCGTGCTCACCACCAGCAGCATGCTGTCGCGCGAACGCCAGATGCGCGACCAGTTCGTCAATGAATTCCTGCGGCCCGCCGGGCACCAGTATCTCGCCACCGGAATCTTTGCCCAGGATGGCGACCGCTTCAATTACTTCGTGCTCAATCGCGGCGACCGCTTCGGTGAGTTCGATGAGGATACCATTGTCGGGTTGAGCGAGATGATTCCGCATTTCCAGACCATGTTCCAGCTGCGTGGCACCATGATCGCGCGCGACCGCCATCTCGACTTCTTTACGGCCTCGATGGCCGAACGCGGCGTCGGCCTGGTCGTGCTCGATCGCAGCGGCCGCGTGCAGTCGATGAACGAAGTTGCCTCGGCGATCTGCTGCGACAATGACGGCCTGGTGATCACGGGCGGTGCGCTGGCCGCAGCCAATGCCGACGACAACCGGAAACTGCAGCAGGAAATCTTCTCGCTGATGAACAGTCCGATCCTGTCGCGGCCGGGCTCGACCGTGTTCGTGCGGCGGCCCGCCGGCCGGCCGTACCGGCTGCAGATCATGCCGCTGTCGCTGCGCAAATACTATTTCGCCGGCGACGGCGTAGAACTGGCGATCCAGATTTTCAGCGAGCCGGTCGCCGAGCATGGCCTCGATGCTACGCTCGCCAGCCAGTTCGGTCTCAGCCCGTCGGAAGTGCGGGTGGCCGAGCATCTGGTGGCGGGTCATCCGGTCAAGCGCGTGGCGCAGATGCTGGGCAACAGCGTCAACACCATCCGCGTGCACCGGCGCAACCTGTATCGCAAGCTCGGCGTCGCGCGGCACTACGACCTGGTGCGCCTGCTCGGCAACGGTCTGGGTAATTAGGCCCGCTAAATCTCGTCAGGTTCGGACGGATAGATCGCGGCCAGGATCTGGTCGACGCGATCATGCGACATCAGCGGCAGTGCCAGCTTGTCGACCGCGATATGGCGGCGCGCCGTCGGCGTGAAGCGCGAGACATGGATCGGTCGCTGCTGTTGCGAGACTTCCTGATATTCCACCAGTGGCCGGTCGCCGATCAGCAGTGTCGATTCCAGCACGGTCTTGTAGGTGAGGTCGAAACCGAACAGCTCGGCGAGGTTCGTGCCATACAGGCGGAAGCGGATATCCTCGCGCGCGCCGATATTGTCGAGGATCAGCAGATTGCCGAGCCAGGGTTTGAATTCGGCGATGCTGAAATCGCTGCGCGCCGGCGCCACAAGGCTGCCGCCACGTTTTGTGTCCCACAATTCATACAGCCGCTGCAGTCGGGGGTTGCTGATCGCCGGCGCGTTCGCCGCGTGATGCGGTCCGGGGCCGAGCCGCAGAAACCGCGACAGAAAATGTGGCTCTATATTCATGCCTGCACCCCATCGGCCGAGGGTTCCCCGAAATAACCCAAGCCCTTGTCCGACAATCGACAGGATGACGGGATTCGGCAGTCGGGAAATACTCTTGCAGGGTTAGCCGGGTATGGCCCAAAGGGGCCGTGGGCCATTTGGTCCATTGGTCCTGCGGCTTGCGGGTAGCGTCCTCCCCCCGCTAGGGTTTGCGCCAACTCATATATCAGTTGGAGGAATACCCGATGGCCGTCGAAATCCTGCAGACCACCGCCATGCCGCCGGCCGTCCAGAAGGTGCTGGATGGCGCCTACACGGTCCACAAGCTGTGGGAAGCCACGGACAAGGCCGCTTTGCTGAAAGAGATCGCGCCGCGCGTACGCGGCATGGCGACGTCGGGCGGAGCGGGGGCGAGCCGCGAGCTGATCGAGGCGCTGCCGAAGCTCGAAATCATCTCCAGCTTCGGCGTCGGCTATGACTCCATCGACATCGGCTGCGCCAGGGACCGCGGCGTCACCGTGACCAACACGCCGGACGTGCTGACCGACTGCGTCGCCGATACCGCGATGGCGCTGACGCTCGCGATGATGCGCCGCATCCCGCAGGCCGACCAGTTCGTTCGTACGGGCCGCTGGCCGAAGGACAAGTTCCCGCTCACCGACAAGCTGGGCGGCCGCATCATGGGCATCGTCGGCGCCGGCCGTATCGGTCAGGCGATTGCCAAGCGCGCCGAAGCCTTCGGCCTGCAGATCGCCTATTTCGGTCCGCGCAAGAAAGCCGATCTGAGTTGGCGCTATTACGACAACCTTGTCGCCATGGCGAAGGATGTAGATATCCTGATGATCTCCTGCCCGGGCGGCAAAGAAACCAACCAGCTTGTAAATGCAGCCGTGATCGACGCACTGGGCGCCGATGGCTACATTGTCAATATCGCACGGGGCAGCGTGGTGGAGGAGCCGGCGCTGGTGAAGGCGCTGGTGGAGAAGAAGATCGCCGGCGCGGGTCTGGACGTGTTCGCCGACGAGCCGAACGTGCCGGAAGCGCTGTGGTCGCTCGACACCGTGGCGCTCGCGCCGCATGTCGGCTCGGGCACGCATGAAACGCGCCAGGCGATGGGCGATCTGATGCTGAAGAATCTGGAAGCCTGGTTCGCCGGCAAGCCCGTGCTGACGAAAGTCGTCTGATCAGGGCGGGGCAGGCGAGGGCTTCAGCTCTCGCCGCTGTCGAAGCTGCTCCTGGGGCTGCCCAGCCCCATCAGCCGGCTTTTGTTGCCGAGCATGATCTTGTGCAGCATTTCCATCGCCATCATTTTCATATTCTGGTCGACGAAGCGGCGCTGCTCATCCATCTGCGCCTGCACAGCGGAATTGCCATAGGGCGCGGCGGCCAGCCCTGACGACTGGCCATCCAGCGGCACGGTATCGAGACCCTGCGACTTGCTGTCGAGCTTGGCGTTGAAGAAGGCGTAGATTTCACCCAGCGTGCGCGGGTTGCCATCGGCGCCGTAGAACACACCCTTGTTGGCGGCGGCGGCCTCAGGCAGCAGGTTGGCGGCAGGCTGGGTCGGGTTCTCCTTCAGCGCGCCGAGGAATCTGGTGGCGCCGTTCGGACCCAGGAAATGGCCGAGATAGAGGTCGACCTTCTTCACATCGACGCCGAATTCGCGCGCCAGAACCTGCTGGTTGCTGCGCGCATATTCCGCGGCCATCACCGAGGCGATGCGCGGATCGTCGCGCAGGGCCAAAATTTCACTGCGCGCGTCCGGGTCGGTCACGCGCGGGCGGCCATCGCTGGCGGTGCCGATCTTCTGGGCATAGTCAGCCAGGCCATGCTTGGCGCCGTGGTCGCGCACGGTTTCCAGCCAGGTGCTGTCGATGAACTGGAACAGGCCGCGCGCCGAACTGGTCTTGGCCTGGGCATCGGCCTTGAAGCCGCTTTCCTGTCCGGCCTGGGCCACCAGATAGGCGAAATCCACGCCGGTGCGGCTGCTGGCCTGCTTGAGCGTGCTGAGCAGCTCATAGCTTACCTGATGGCCGCCGACGCGATAGCTGTCGGTGGCAGGCGTGGTGGCGGGACGGAACGGCGTAACGGGAGCCATGGGCAAAGCAAACCTGATATGGACCGGATTATCCTATAGCGGGTGAGGGGAAAGATTCAGTTAATACCTGAGAAATACACTATCCCCTTGTTTACACACGGATTTACAGGCAAACAGGCGGTATGAGCGAAGCTTGGGCAGCAGCGCTGGTCGATCGGTTCGACTGGTCGCAGATCAACTGGACGGCCGACGGTCCCTGGTTCGCGTTGCTGCTGCTGCTGGCCGGTGGCATCGCGGTGCCGGCCGGCTTCTATGCGCTGCTCGATCGCTGGGCGGCGTCGCGGCTGCGCATCGACAGTATCGCGCTCGCCACCCGCTACGGCGGCTACATGAATTCCTGGGCGGTGTTCGGCCGTCATGCCAGTGAATACCGCGACCTGCGGCCGTTGTTCCCCGAGGCGCAGGCCGCAGAACTGGCACGCTTCCACGATGGCACAGCCTGTATCGCCGCGCGCTTTCGCAACGCCGCAGGCGCCCAGGCCGCCGCCGAGCAGCGTTTCGGCAGCTTTGCCGCTGCGGGCGTCGAATATGCCGATGCCGGCGTGTCGTTCCAGACTGAGGCTGGCAGCGAGAAGAAGGGCTATGCGCGCGGCCAGTGGCTGGTGATCGGCGATACGCTGTTCGCTTTCTACGGCGCCGACAGCGCTGCGCTGGCGCGTCGCCGCCATGCCATTCCAGCATTACGTGCGCGCCGCTTTCCCGGCCCGCTGCGCATTCTGCACAGCCGCGCCGGCCATGGCATGGTGATGCTGCTCTGGCTCGTTCTGCTGCTGGCCGGGGCCGGCCGATGCATCGAATTCGCCGCACAGCGCGAGGCGGCGCGGGCGCCCATTCCCACCAGCGAACTGCGCATGCGGCTGACCGCGCTGGATGCCGGCGGCCAGCGCGTTGCCGTGGCATTGCGGCCTGGCGGCATGCGGATTGCCGGCCATGGCGAGGATCTGCGCCAGCGCGATCTCGGGCTTTTGGCTGGCCGGGACTGGCTCACCGGCCTCGATCTCAGCTTTGATCGCGAGCGCAATGTCGTGACGGCACTGCCGCTGGTCGGCCGCAGCGGCGAGACGGAACGGCTGGGCGCCGCGCCGCCGCCGCCGAAACGCTGGCACAACAACACGCTGCTGATCGACGGCGATGACGCACTGCTGCTCGCGGTGCGCAATGCCGTAACGGAAGCCGGCTGGACCTGGCAGCTCAGGCTGACGCCGCCACTGCCGAGGCCGCGCTTCGACCGCTCTTGGCTCGGTTTCGGCGACTGACCTATACTGCTCCGCAATTGAAGCGGAGGAACGCCATGCGCAAGGGCTACAAAGCCATGCTCGACGAGGCCATGCAGGCCATCGTCACGCTCACGCCGGAACAAGCGGCCGAGCATCTGAACAAGCCGGATGTTGTCTTCGTCGATATCCGCGATCCGCGTGAACTTGAACGCGACGGCCTGATTCCGGGCTCATTCCACGCCACGCGCGGCATGCTGGAATTCTGGATCGATCCGGAAAGCCCGTATCACAAGCCGGTATTCGCCGAAGACAAGCGCTTTATCTTCTATTGCGCCGGTGGCCTGCGCTCGGCGCTGGCCACCAAGACCGCGCAGGATATGGGGCTGGAAAAAATCGCGCATATCCATGGCGGTCTCTCGGAATGGAAGAAGGCCGGCCTGCCGGTGCAGGACTGGAAGCCGAAGGACAAGAAATGACCAAAAGCAGTCAGGGGCCACTGAATGGCCTGAAAGTGATCGAGATGCCGGCCATCGGCCCGGCGCCGTTCTGCGGCATGCTGCTGGCCGATCTGGGCGCCGACGTGCTGCGCATCGACCGCACCGGCGATGTCGATCTCGGTCTGCCGGTCGAGCCGAAATACGAACTGCTCGGTCGTGGCAAACGCTCGCTGGCGCTCGATCTGAAGGATCCGCAGGCCATCGCACTGGTGCTCGATCTGATCGGCAAGGCCGATGTGCTGATCGAGGGCTTCCGTCCCGGTGTGATGGAGCGGTTGGGTCTCGGGCCCGATGCGGCACTGGCGAAGAATCCGAAATTGGTCTACGGCCGCATGACCGGCTGGGGCCAGGACGGCCCGATGGCGATGGCCGCCGGGCATGACATCAATTACATCGCGTTGACCGGCGCGTTGCATGCGATTGGTAGCAGGGATGGCAAACCGGT
Organism: Ferrovibrio terrae; assembly: GCF_007197755.1. Lineage (NCBI taxonomy): Bacteria > Pseudomonadati > Pseudomonadota > Alphaproteobacteria > Rhodospirillales > Rhodospirillaceae > Ferrovibrio > Ferrovibrio terrae. Next base: position 3,871,730 of record NZ_CP041636.1, on the reverse strand, counting down.
ACCGCCGCTCAATCTGGTCGGCGACTTCGGCGGCGGCTCGCTGTATCTCGCCATGGGCATTCTCGCCGCACTGTTCGAGCGCCAGCAGTCCGGCAAAGGCCAGGTGATCGATGCGGCCATGGTGGATGGCGCGGCCTCGCTGATGACGCTGTTCTACGGCCTGAAGGGCGCGGGCCTGTGGAGCGACACGCGCGGCGCCAACATGCTCGACAGCGGCGCGCCATGGTACGACACCTACGACTGCCGCGATGGCGGGCATGTCGCCATCGGCTCGATCGAGGGCAAGTTCTATGCCGAACTGATCGAGAAACTCGGCCTCGATGCCGCGATCCTGCCGAAGCAGCATGACCGCAAGCGCTGGCCGTCATTGCGCTCCGCTATCGCTGCGGCCTTCAGGACGAAGACGCGCGACGAGTGGTGCGCCATCATGGAAGGCAGCGATATCTGCTTCGCGCCGGTGCTGGGCCTCGATGAGGCACCGCAGCATCCGCATATGGCGGCGCGCGACACTTTCACGGCGCCCGATGGCGTCGTGCAGCCGGCGCCCGCGCCGCGCTTCTCGCGCACGCCGGGTGGCATCGCCCGCAAACCACCCACGCGCGGCGAGGGCGGCGAGCAGGCGCTGGCCGACTGGGGCGTTGCGAGAAAGCCGGCGGCAGCCGAATAGCTGGAACCGACTGCCTGATGGCGCTATGTGTTGAGCGCTGGTTTTAAAAGGAGAGCGTGATGGATTTCGGTATCAAGGGTCGTAACGCGCTGGTCTGCGCCGCGAGCAAGGGCTTGGGCCTGGGCTGCGCGATGGCGCTGGCGAAAGAGGGCGTGCATGTCACCATCACGGCGCGCACTGTCGAGACGCTGGAAGCCGCCGCGAAAAAAATCCGCGAGGTCGCACCTGGTGTGACGGTGAAGACGGTCGCCGGCGACATCACCACCGAAGCCGGGCGCAGCGAGGCGCTGGCCGCGGCGGGCGAGATCGACATCCTGGTCAACAATGCGGGCGGACCGCCGCCGGGCGATTTCCGCGACTGGGATCGCGAGCACTGGATCAAGGCGGTGGATGGCAACATGATCACGCCGATCCTGCTGGCCAAGGCCGTGGTCGACAAGATGGCGGCGCGCAGGTTCGGCCGCATCGTCAACATCACCTCCAGTGCCGTGAAGGCGCCGATCCCGGTGCTCGGCCTCTCCAACGGCGCACGCTCGGGCCTGCATGGTTTCATGGCCGGCATGTCGCGCCAGGTGGCGAAGGACGGCATCACCATCAACAACCTGCTGCCGGGCCGTTTCCTGACCGACCGCCTGAAGCAGACCATCGGCGCCGCCAGCAAGAAGCAGGGCGACGAGCTGGAAGCCGAGATCGTCAAACAGGCCGGCACGATTCCGACCGGCCGTTTCGGCACGGCGGAAGAATTCGGCCAGGTCTGCGCCTTCCTCTGCTCGGTGCAGGCGGCCTATTTCACCGGCCAGAATGTGCTGCTGGATGGCGGCAACTATCCGGGCAGTTTCTGAGTTCAGAAGTGGGAAGGGCGGGTAACCGCCCTTTTCTTTGGTCTTGTATTAAATAGACCAGTCTATATAATCAACGCATGAGCAAGACCGCGACCCTGCTGCCGGCGAAGACGCCGGCCACGACCCGCGAGCGTTTCGTGGCCATGACGGCGAAGCTGATGTCGCGGCGCGGCTATGCCGCCACCGGGCTGAACGAGATCGTCGAGAAAAGCGGCGCGCCGAAGGGTTCGCTTTATTACTTCTTCCCGAAGGGCAAGGAGCAACTGGCGGAGGCCGCTGTCGACTGGTCGGCCGAATGTTTCAGCCACACGCTGGACGAGGCGATTGAACGTACCGGCTCGGCCGCCGATGCCGTGCAGGCATTGTCGGTACAGTTCGCTATCTGGCTGGAAGAGTCCGCGTTTCGCGACGGCTCACCGCTCACCATCGTGGCGGTCGAGACCGGTGCCTTCAGTGAGCCGCTGCGGCTCGCCTGCCAGCGCGGCTACCAGTCAGCCGTCGATGCGCTGGCCGACAAGCTGCGTCGCGACGGCAAGTCTGCGAAAGACGCCAGTGATCTCGCGCTGTGGGCCATCGCCTCGCTGGAAGGCGCCATCATCCTGGCGCGCACCCAGCATTCCGCCGAGCCGCTGCGCCGCATCGGAAAACTCCTGCAGAAAGCCCTCGTATGACCGGAACCGTTCCGAAGGTGCAACTCACCCGCGAGATGATGGAACAGGCCATCGCCATCAGCCCCTTCACCAACTGGGTGGGGACGAAGCTGCTCGATTTCGATCCCGGCCGGGTGAAGATCTCGGCTGCGATCCGCAAGGAGATGACGCAGCATCACGGCTTCGCGCATGGCGCCATCGTTGGCTACATGGCCGACACGGTCTGTGCCTGGGCGGCCGCTTCGGTGGTGGGTGACGTCGTCACCTCGGAATACAAGCTCAACCTGCTGGCGCCGGCCATTGGCGAAGAACTGACGGCAGTGGGCGAAGTGATCAAGGCCGGCGGGCGTCAGGTGGTGACGCGCGCCGATGTCTATGCCGTGAAAGACGGCACCGAGAAGATCGTCGCCACGGCACTGGCGACGATCGCCCGGGTTTAGGCGGCGATCAGGCCGCCGCCTTGTCCTTCTCGCTGACCGGATGGGCGGCGCGGAAGCCGACCTGCAGCCGGTTCCAGACATTGATCGCACCGATCAGCAGGGTGAGCTGCACCTGTTCGGCCTCCGAGAACTGCGCCTTCACCAGCTCGTAATCGGCATCCGGCGCGCCGGTCTGCGCCACCAGGGTCAGCGCCTCGGTCCAGGCCAGGGCCGCGCGTTCGCGGTCGCTGTAGAGCGGGCTCTCGCGCCAGGCATTCAGCATATACAGCCGCATTTCGCTGTCGCCATGCTTGCGGGCGTCGGTGGTGTGCATGTGGATGCAGAAGGCGCAGCCGTTGATCTGCGAGGCGCGCAGCTTCACCAGATGGCGCAGGCTCTCTTCCAGGCCGCTTTTCGCGATGCTGGTTTCCAGGGCCATCATCGCCTTCACGCCTTCGGGGGCCAGCTTGATATGGTCGTTCAGTCGGGGGTGCATGGGTCTCTCCTGTGAGGGTTTCGCTGCATAGACGGGGCGGGGCGGCCGGCTGTGACAGCGGGGGGTGAAAAATCCGGGCTGCCCCCGCGTTAAGGATGACGCGTTAAGGTTTGGCGACGGGCGGAGCCGAGGGCTATCCGGGCCGTTGTGGACCGCCCGGGGCGGCGTTACACTCCATCGCTTTCCAGTGCCAACGAGGCCTGTTTTATGAGCTGGGAAGCCGAGATCGCCGAACTACGGCGACGTGAAGACATGGCCCGCCAGATGGGCGGCCCTGACAAGATCAAACGCCAGCATGACGGTGGCAAGCTGACGGTGCGCGAGCGCATCGCGTGCCTGCTCGATTCCGGTTCATTCCACGAGGTCGGCGCCATCGCCGGCCGGGCGCGCTACGGCACCGATGGCAGCCTGGAAGAGTTCAGCCCGACCAATTTCGTCTTTGGCCGCGGCAAGATCGATGGCCGCCCGATGGTGGTCGGCGGCGACGATTTTACGGTACGCGGTGGCGCGGCAGATGCCGCGATCTGGCAGAAGCAGGTGCATGCCGAACAGATGGCGCGCGAGTTGCGCATCCCGATGGTGCGGCTGGTCGATGGCACCGGGGGCGGCGGCTCGGTCAAGTCGCTGGAGATGGAAGGGCGGACATATGTGCCGCTGATGCCCGGCTGGGAACATGTCGTGGCGAATCTCTCCACCGTGCCGGTCGTGGCATTGGCGCTGGGGTCTGTCGCCGGGCTGGGTGCTGCCCGCACGGTCAGCAGCCATTTCTCGGTGATGGTCGAAGGCATCTCGCAGATGTTTATCGCCGGTCCGCCGGTGGTGGCGCGCACCGGCGTGGAGATGACCAAGGAGGAACTCGGCGGCACCGAGATCCATGAGCGCGCCGGCGCCATCGATCTGGCGGTCGCCAGCGAGGAAGAGGCTTTCGCCGCGGCACGGCGTTTCCTGTCCTACCTGCCGCCCTCGGTCTACGACCTGCCGCAGCGTATCGTGCCGCAAGACGACCCCAATCGTCGCGAGGAAAAGCTGCTCTCCATCGTGCCGCGTGATCGCCGCCGCGTGTACAAGACGCGCGAGATCGTCGAGATGACGGTGGATGCCGGCAGCTTCATGGAAATGGGCCGGCTGTATGGCCGCTCGGTGATCACCGGTCTGGCGCGGCTGGATGGCTGGCCGGTCGCCATTCTCGCCAGCGATCCGTATCACTATGGCGGCGGCTGGACCGCCGATGCGGCGCACAAGATCACGCGCTTTGTCGATCTGGCCGAGACCTTCCACCTGCCGGTGGTGCATTTCGTCGACATTCCGGGCTTCCTGATCGGGCCTGAGGCTGAGCAGAGCGGCACGATCCGTCATGGTGCCCGTGCGCTCACGGCAGTCTACCAGGCCACCGTGCCCTGGTGCTCGATCATCATGCGCAAGGCTTTCGGTGTGGCGGGTGCGGGGCATTCCAATCACACGCGGCTGCGCTACCGTTATGCATGGCCCTCAGGCGACTGGGGCAGCCTGCCGCTGGAAGGCGGCATCGAGGCGGCCTATCGCGCCGATCTCGACAAGGCCGACGACCGCGCCGCGCTGCTGAAAGAGATCGAGGCGCGCCTGAACCAGGTGCGCTCGCCATTCCGCACGGCAGAAGCCTTCCTGGTCGAGGAGATCATCGACCCGCGCGACACTCGTCCGCTGCTGTGTGAATTCGCCAACCTCGCCGCGCCGTTGCGCACGGCGGGCCCTCCTAGCTTTGGGTACAGACCATGAGTGACATCCCGAACATTCCGAACGAGAAGAAGCCGACGCCGAAGTCCATCGTCCTCACCTCGCATCCGAGCAGCAATGTCGGCGCCAAGCCGCTGCCGCTCGAATGGGGCGCGGCCGATCCGGCGCAGCGCGGGCCGGTGGTCGCCACGCTGAAAAATCCCGGCGGCAAGAATGCGATCGGCACGCATTCGGGCGCCTATTCTCTCTACCGTGCCCTTGCCATCGCCGCCGGGCAGCTCAAGGCCGAACACAAGCCGGACCTGACCAACACCGCGCCGGCCGAACCGCTGGGCCCGTTCCCGCAATGGGCCGATCCGGAAAAGATCGTTTCCATTGATCCCTGGGGCCATATCACCAGCCAGGTCTTTGCCAAGCAGATCAATGCTGGCTGGGATATCCGCCCCACCATCGCGGTGACCAAGGCGCATATCAACATGCCCGAGCTGCACGATGCCGTGCGCGCCGGCCGGCTCAAGCCGGATGGCAATATCCTCGCGGCCAATGGCGATGTGAAGGTGACCAAGGTGGCCATTGAGCCGGTCTGGTATTTGCCTGGCGTGGCCAAGCGGTTCAACATCAGCGAGACCGAGCTGCGGCGCGGCCTGTTCGAGCAGACCGGCGGCATGTTCCCCGAACTGGTGACGCGCGGCGACCTCAAGGTTTTCCTGCCGCCCATCGGCGGCATGACAGTCTACCTGTTCGGCGACATCACCAAGCTGGGCAAGCCGGCAACCAGGATCGCCTGCCGAATCCATGATGAGTGCAACGGCTCGGATGTGTTCGGCTCGGATATCTGCACCTGCCGGCCATATCTGGCCCATGGCATCGAAGTCTGCATCGAGGAAGCCCAGCAGGGCGGCGTCGGCGTGATCGTCTATAACCGCAAGGAAGGCCGCGCGCTGGGCGAAGTGACCAAATTCCTGGTCTACAACGCGCGCAAGCGGCAGGAGATGGGTGATCGCGCCGAGACCTATTTCCAGCGCACCGAATGCGTCGCCGGTGTGCAGGACATGCGCTTCCAGGAGCTGATGCCCGACATCCTGCATTGGCTCGGCATCAGCCGCATCGACCGGCTGGTATCGATGAGCAACATGAAGTTCGAGCCTATCGTGGCCAGCGGCATCCAGGTGGTCGAGCGGGTGCCGATCCCCGACGAGTTGATCCCGGCCGATGCGCGGGTTGAGATGGATGCCAAGAAGGCAGCCGGCTATTTCACCGACAAGGTGCCGGACCAGGATGAGTTGAAGAAGGCCAAGGGCCGTGGTCTCGAGGAGTAAGATGCGTGAGTAATCTGCACGATCCGGCCCAGGCGGTTGCCTGGCTGCGCACCACCAAGGCGATCCGCGAACGCTGCCATGCCATGTTCAGTCTGGCGGAGCGTCACGCGATGCCGAATTTTGAACTGCATCTCTCGGCGGTGCCGGCGGCCGCCGACTATGTCGCCGAGACGATCCGGCAGAATTATCCCACGCTGCAGATTCCCTATCACGCGCGCTGGCGGCATTTCGCGGCCGGCGGCATCGACCGCTGGGGGCAGCTTGCCAAGACGCTGAACGCGGACAAGAACGAGATCGCCCGCATCCGCTTCGATCTCTGCGTCACCAGCGTACTGCTGGATGCCGGTTCCGGGCCGCAGTGGAAATACGATGAAGAGGGCCGCACGGTCACGCGCTCGGAAGGTCTGGCGGTGGCCAGCCTGCATGCCTTCAAGGCGGGACTGTTCTCGGGTGACAAGTCGAAACCGCTGCGTGCCGATGCCGCCGGTCTGATTCCGCTGGCGCCCAATGCCATTGCGCATGCCTTCCAGGTGTCGGACGGCAATCCGCTGGTCGGCGTGGACGGCCGCGCGGCGCTGATGCGCAATCTCGGCCAGGCATTGAAAAGCCGGCCTGATCTGTTCGGCAGCGATGCCCGCATCGGCGGCCTGTACGATTACCTGCTCAGCAGTGCCGTGAAGGATGGCAAGCTGCCGGCCACCGCCATTCTCGCGGCCGTGCTGGAAGGCCTCGGCCCGATCTGGCCGTCGCGCATTACGCTGGCGGGCGTCAATCTGGGCGATGTCTGGCGCCATCGCGGCCTGATGAGCGACGACCTGACCTCGGGTCTGATTCCGTTTCACAAGCTGTCGCAGTGGCTGACCTATTCGCTGGTCGAAATCTTCGAGGATGCCGGCATCACCGTGACCGGGCTGGATGACCTCACGGGTCTGCCGGAATACCGTAATGGCGGCCTGTTCATCGACCTGGGTGTGCTCGTCGTGCGCCACGATGCGCTGAAGAAATACCCCGTCCCGGTCGAAGACGAGGCCGTGGTGGAATGGCGCGCGCTGACGCTGGCGCTGCTCGACCATATCGCCGATCCGGTGCGCGAACGGCTGGGCAAGACGGCGGCCGAGATGCCGCTGGCCCGCATCCTGGAAGGCGGCACCTGGGCGGCCGGCCGCCGCATCGCCAGGGAGAAGCGCCCTGCTGACGGCGGCCCGCCGCTGATCATCGCCAGCGACGGCACGGTTTTCTGATTTCATTCCCGGGGGAGAGTCACCGATGAACGCGTTTCCCAATGCCACCGTGGTTCAGCATCCGCTGGTGCAGCACAAGTTGAGCCTGCTGCGCCGCAAGGAGGTCTCGACCGCCGAATTCCGCCGTCTGGTGCGCGAGGTCAGCCTGCTGCTCTGCTATGAGGTCACCCGCGACCTGCCGCTGGAGAAGGTGGATATCGAGACGCCGCTGGAGCATATGAAGGCGCCGCTGCTGGCGGGCAAGAAGCTCTGCTTTGTCTCGATCCTGCGTGCCGGCAACGGCATCCTGGACGGCATGCTCGATCTGGTGCCTTCGGCCCGCGTCGGCCATGTCGGCCTCTATCGCGACCCCGAGACGCTGGTGCCGGTGGAGTATTACCTCAAGCTGCCCGACGACGTGGCGCAGCGTCTGGTGATCGTGGTCGATCCGATGCTGGCGACCGGCCATTCCGCCGCCGCCGCCGTGACGCGACTGAAGGAAGCCGGTGCGGTGCAGATCAAGTTCGTCTGCCTGCTGACGGTGCCCGAGGGACTGCGCGTGATGCAGGAAGCCCATCCCGACGTGATGGTCTACACCTGCTCGGTCGACCGCCAGCTGGACGAGCACGGTTATATCCGCCCGGGCCTGGGCGATGCCGGCGACCGGATTTACGGCACCAAGTAGGCTTATGCGACCGCGGGCAGCGCTGGCCCGCGGATCATCAGGCAGTCGTCCACCACCTGCGATTCAACGCTGAACACGCGTCGCACCAGGTCGACATTCAGCACGCTGCGGGGATCGCCCAGCGCTTCCGTACGGCCGTCCTTCAGCACCAGCACGCGGTCGCTGTAGCGGTAGGCGAGGCTGAGGTCATGGAGTACGGCGGCGATGGCCACACCATGACGGGACATCCGGTGGGCCAGTTGCAGCACGCCGTAGGCATGCGCCAGATCGAGGCTGGCGGTTGGTTCGTCCAGCAGCAGGATCGGCGCGGCCCCATCAGTATCAAGATCGAGCTGGGCGATCACGCGGGCCAGTTGCACGCGCTGCTGCTCGCCGCCTGACAGCGTGTCATAGGCGCGCTGGGCCAGATGCAGGATATCGGCCGCTTTCAATGCGCGGTCGACGGCATGAGCATCTGCGGCTGCATCGGCGCGGTCGCGATAGGGTGCCCGGCCCAGCGTCACCACGGCGCGGACCGCCAGCGAGAAGCCAAGCCGTGAGGCCTGGGGCATCACGGCGCGGCGGCGGGCCAGAGCCAGCGGCGTCCATTGCGCCAGCATGCGGCCGTCCAGTTTCACCGAGCCCGCATCCGGTGCGAGATCGCCGGCCATCGCCGACAGCAACGTGGTCTTGCCGGCGCCATTGGGTCCGACGATGGCGAGCAGTTCGCCCTGCTGCAGGTCAAGCGATACGCCATCCAGCAACCGGCGACCGCGGCGTTCAATCCCAAGGGCTTCGACCAGCAGGCTCATGCGCTGAACCCCGCCCGCGCCCGCCAAAGCAGACTGAGGAAGACCGGCGCGCCGATCAGGCAGGTCAGCAGGCCGAGCGGCAGTTCGGCCGGGGCGACGATGGTTCGTGCCACCAGGTCGGCACCGATCAGCAATGCTGCGCCCAGGATGGCGGAGAGCGGCAGCAGCCTGCCATGCATCGGTCCAGCGATCATACGCACCACATGCGGCACCAGCAGGCCGACGAAACCCACCGTGCCGCTGACCGCCACGGCGCCACCGACCGCCAGCGCCGTGCACAGACAGGCCAGCCGCTTGACCCATTCGACGCGAAAGCCGAGATGGCCCGCCTCGCGTTCACCGAGGTTAAGCGCATCCAGCGAGCGGGCAAACCAGGGCAGGGCGAAGAAGGGTGCCAGCGCGCAGGGCGCCACCATCAGCACGGTCTGCCAGCGCGCGCCGCCGACACTGCCGAAGGTCCAGAAGGAGATGTCGCGCAGCTGGGCGTCGTTGGCGATGAAGACAAGGAACCCGGTGAGGGAAAGTGCAATGGCATTGAAGGCAATGCCGGCCAGCAGCAGCATCGGCACGACGGTGGTGCCGTTGACCAGCGCAACGCGGTAGATCATCGCGATCACCAGCAGGCCGCCGCCGAAGGCGCCGAGCGGCAGCAGCACCGGCTGCCAGCTGGGCGGGAAGATCCAGCCGGTCAGTACGATCACGCTGGCAGCCGCGACAGTGGCGCCGGCCGAGACGCCGATCAGGCTGGGATCGGCCAGCGGGTTGCGGAACAGGCCCTGCATCACGCCGCCCGAGACGCCGAGCGCCGCGCCGACCAGACCGGCCAGCAGCACGCGTGGCAGGCGCAAATAGAGGATGATGGTTTCGTGGCGGCTTTCCACAGCCTGGCCGAACAGCGTGGCGATCACCTCGCCGGGTGACAGCCTGACCGCGCCGAGACCCAGGCCGGCGATCATCGCGGCCACCAGCAGGGCGACAGCCAGGCCCAGCAACAGCGGAAAGCGCAGACGCAGCGGCGTGCCGGCCGCAGCCTCGATCGTGTTCATAGCCAGGCGCGCGCCGGCAGGGCGGGCAGTGTGCTGCCGGGATGCAATATCGCCGCCAGGTCGCGCGCCGCATGGGCGATGCGCGGTCCCAGGCCCAGCATGTAGAGCGTGTCCATGGTGTAAATGCGGCCGGCGCGACCGGCGGTGGTTTGTGCCAGCGCCGGCAGTTTGGTGATGCCGTCTTTGCCGCCCAGCGCCTCGAAGGAATGATCGGGCAGCAGGATGGCATCGGGATCGGCAGCCAGCGCCGCCTCGGCGTTCAGCGGTTTGAAACTCTTGTAATCGGTGACGACATTTTGCGCGCCAGCCAGCCGCAGCATGGCATCGGAGGCGGTCTCCCGGCCGCCCGCGAGGACGGCGCCATTGCTGGTGCTCAGCACGAACAACACGCGTGGCCGCCGCAGCGGGGCCACCATACGCTGCACCGCCTGCAGGTCGGCCTCGACGGTGGCGGCCAGGGCCTTGCCTTCGGGCTGGCGGCCGACGGCATCGGCGATGGCCAGGATCTTTTTCGGCACCGCCGGTTCGATATAGCTCTCGGGCACCACCAGCATCGGCACCTTGGTACCGCGCAGTTGCGCCATCGTCGTCGGTGGGCCGGCCTGGTCGGAGAGGATGATCAGGTCAGGCGACAGCGACAGGATCCCTTCGGCACCCAGCGTGCGCAGGTAGCCGATCTGCGGCAGGCTGCGCACCGTCGCCGGATGCAGGCTGGTCTGGTCGACGCCCACCAGTTGGTCGCCTGCGCCGAGCGCGACGACGATCTCGGTCAATGCGCCACCCGCCACGACGATCCGCCGCGGCGTGTTGGCAAAGGCGGCATGCGGCAGGGTGGCCGCCGCGGCGAATGCCGTGGCGAGCAGCCGGCGACGGGACAGTCGCGTCATCATGCTGCAGCCTTGGTCACCAGGGATTCAGCCAGCGCGCGCCATTCAGCCAGCTCCGGATTGCCCGGCTTGCGCTTGCCAAAGAAGGAGACGATCAGCTCGCCATCCTTGTCGAACAGTTCCAGCGAGGTGACGGTGCCATCCACGCTGGGCTTGCGCACCAGCCAGCTCGACACGATCGCGTCCTCGCGCAGATGCAAATTGAACATCGGATCGAGCACGTTGAACCACGGACCGGTCGGCACCAGGCGTTTCACGGTGCCGGTATGAATCTGGATCATGCCCGGATTGCCGACGAAGACCATGATCGGCAGTTCGCTGGCCGCGGCGGCCTCCAGCATGCGACGGGCGCTGTCGTTCGAGACCGGTTCGGCAAATTCGCGGCCGGCGAGGCGGAAGGCCTGCTCGCGCGCCACCTTGTGCTTGCGCAGCAGCGGGAAGAAGTCGTGCGTGTCCTGCAGCGCAGCCCAAGCGGCACGCAGCGATGCGGTGTCGATGTCGCTGTCAGGCGCGGGGGCGGCTTTTGGCTTGGCCGGGACGATCGCCAGGTCGGCCGACTGCTCGGTTGCGCGGAAGACTTCGGCAATGGCCTGGAAGGCTGCTGTGTTGGTTTTCTCGGTGGCGTAAATCTTGTGCACGGCGCGCCCGGCACCATCGAAGAACTGCAGGCTGCTGCGCGGGCCGGCCTTGGTATCTTCGCTGACGGCAAAGCCATGCGCCCAGGGGCCGAAGAAGATGCGCAGATCGATATCCTCGCCGAGGATCAGCCCGACATGGCCGTTGCCCTCGACTGACAATTCGCCATAGACGCCATGGCGCTCATGTACGATGGAGTCATTGCGCGTCAGCGCCATCACTTCGCCGACCTTGCTCACGGCGCTAATGATTTCGGACCATGGGCCGCGCAGACGAGTGACTCCGCTGCCCAGTCGGGTGGCAAGCAGTTCGGCTTCGGAAACGCCCAGTTTCAGCGCGGCGTCGCGGATACGCAGGTTGGGTTCGGCGGCACGCAGTTCGGCCCAACGTGCGGTAAGGGAATTCGATTGGCTGGTCATCACGGTCACCTCATTCAAGCAGTGGAACGAAAAAACCGGCCGGCAGAGGGGACTGCCGGCCGGCCGAAATCAGAAGCCTTTGGTGTAGCTGACGGAGATGCGGTAATCGCGGCCTTCCTCATAGAGGTTGCTCAAATGGCGGCGATAGGTCTTGTCGAACATGTTCTCGACACCGGCGTCGACACGGAAGCCATCGAGCCAGTCCTGCATCGGGAACCAGGTCATGAACACGCCATGCACGGTGTAGCCGTTGGTGCGCACAACAGTGGCCTCGACGCCGGCGGCATTGTTGGTGCCACTGACACGATTCTGTTCGGCGACGAGTTCGGCCTTATAGCCAAAACGCAGGCCATATTCGGGCAGCTTGCCTCCGATGGTCGCCATCACCTTGTCGGCAGGAATGGAGTCGACAGGCCGGTTGGTGTTGTTGTTCTCGCCGCGGATGCGTGACAGGCCGATGCTGGTGAAGGCCCGGTTGGTGTCATACATCAGCTCCGATTCCACGCCCTGGATCGTCGCATCGTTGATGTTGGTATAGGTCGATGTCGTCGCCCCGACGATCAGTTCGATCAGATCGTCGGCCTTCGTGTGGAAGTAAGTGGTGTTGAGGCGCAGCTTGTCGCCCGCCATCGCCACGTTGTCGAACTTCAGGCGCACGCCGCCTTCCGTGGTCAGGGTCTTTTCCGGCCGCAGGTTCGGATTGGAGACAAAGTTGTTGCCGAAGAAATGCTGGCCGGCGACAAAGGCCTCGGTCATCGATGGTGCGCGGAAGGCCTTGCCGTAGGATCCGTAGAAGCCCAGCCAGTTCAGCGCCTGCCAGGTGGCGCCGATCTTCGGCGACACTGCGCTTTCCTCGAAATCCGGAATGGCGGAGGATTCGCGTTTGTAGGTGTCATAGCGTACCGCTGGCGACACAGTCAGGCCGGGCAGCAGCGTGATCTCATCCTGCAGGTAATAGCCGGTCACTTCGCCGCCGGCGCTGGGGAAGGTGGAACGGACGCCGCCGTTGCGCAGGCCGAGCTGATCGTCGTTGAAGTAGTCTGTGCCGACTGTGACGGCGTGGTTCACGCTGCCCATAACAAAGCGGGAGGTATTGTAGGCGTCGAAGCCCCAGGTTGTGAGCGATGACTCGTCCAGGCGGGCCGGGGTCGCTGGGATCACGCGGTCTTCACGCACATCGAGCTGGTTGTTGTATGCCCGGATGGTCGGATTGATCAGCGGCACGTCCGGGTTGGCGTAAGCATAAGTGCCGGCCCATGTCGTCATGGTCGTATAGCGGTTGACGACGGGGTTGCTGGTGGCGGTCGGCACGGCGTCCAGGTTGGTCGGCGCCTGCGTATCCTCATTGAACTTGATCAGGCTGGCTGACAGCTTGTTGAATTCGTCCGGACGGATCGTTGCCTTGAAGAAGGTGTCGTGCATGTCGGCTGCCGAGTAGTCCAGCTCCCGTCCGCCGCCCTGCTGCAGGGTTCCGCTGTCGCGGAACGAGAAGTTGGCGACAAGGTCGACCTTGTCCTGGATGCGGCCGAAGGCGCCGGCGCTGTAGTAATTCTCACGCTGCACCGAGCTGTAGCCATACTTGGTGCGGAAGCCGACGGTCTCGCCGCTATCCAGGAAGTCCGAGGCGTCCTTGGTTTCCATCGACACCACGCCGCCGATGGCACCGGAGCCGTGCAGGGCGGAGTTGCTGCCACGCACCACTTCCACCTGGCGCAGCAGTTCGGGATCGAGGAAGAAGCGGCCCTTGTGGCCGGCGTCGAAATTCTGGCGCGCGCCGTCCAGCGTAGTGACCACGCGCTGGCCGCCGAAGCCGCGGATATTGATGTCCTGACCGGTCCGGCGCGGACCGCCCTGCATCTCCACGCCGGGCATGCCACGGAAGATGTCTTCCATCTTGGAGGCGCCGCGGCTTTCGATATCGCTGCTGTCGATCACCGTCACATTGGCGGGAACCTCATCCGCGCTATGGGCGGTCTTGGTTGCTGTCACCGTGATCGGTGACAGCATCATATCCGCCACCTGTTGTGCCTGAGCCGACTGCAGGGCCGTCGTGCCGAGCAGGACGGAAGCAATCGCCAGACCGCTGAACGGCAGGGTGCGGAAAGAGCGGGATTCGGATGCAGTCACGGTACTTCCCCATATCTGGCCGGCGGTAATGGCCGGCTCGGCAAACTGTTGATGCGAGCTGGGTGTCGGACGTGGGGCATCGCCGGCGCCAGCTATGGAGGTGTCATAATTCCAACGGCCAAGTTTTGCAACTACGACTCATTATCAATAGCAAAGAATTGTTTCTGGCAAATTCAGCGCAGAATACCGGGCTTAATGGTTCGGACTGGCCCGGGAAGGCCCCCATCGGTTCGAAACCTATCCGGGGCCGGGGGAGGCGTTGCCCGGAGCCTATTGTTGCGGCCAGAGACGGGAGCGGCGATTGGGAGGTCAACGGCAGGCTGCGCCACAGACCAACTCGTATCCACCATCACAGCATTCCGGGCGGTAACGCGACATAGTCGGCGCATTCCGACAACCCGAGGTGCCGTGTCATGGCTGCCATGCTTCTTCGCCGCGTTTTACGCGTTTCTCTCACTCTCACCGTTGCCGCTGCTGCCGGCATCGCCGCCTCGGTCTGGGTCGGGAAGGCGCATGCTGCCTCCGACCTGAATGGCAGCCCGACCGCCGCCACGGCGATCGCCGCCGTGCGCGCCGCGCCGCGGGTGGTGGGGCAGGAGAGTCGCCGTGGCCTGCCCATCGTGCTGGGCAACCGGCTGGTCAGCGGCCCCGGCTCGGGGCTGAAGTTCACCCTTGACGACCGCACCACCGTCATCATCGGCCCGAACAGCGCCATCACTGTGGACGAGTTTGCCGCCGACCGGGTGGTGCTGCGGGTCGAACGCGGCAGCTTCCACCTCGATTCCGCCAATCCCGGCAATGTCTATGTTGTGCTGCCGGGCGGCACCGTGACGGTGAAGGCCGCCACCGTGGGCGGTCGTATCCTGCCCGATTGTGCCGAGGTGGCGCTGCTCAGCGTCGGCCGTGTCGACGTCGCCGCCCCTGCGGGTGGCAGTGTGCGGCTGGACAAGATCGGCGACTTCACCCGGCTGACCGGCTACGCCGCGCCGAGCCAGCCGACACAGTTGCCGCCGCATCGCCTGCAGGATTTCGTCGGCCTCACCAGCCAGATTGCCCTGCGCGCCAATCTGGGCGCGCCCAGATTATAGGGCGCTGACGCGCAGCGGCGGCGACAGACTCGGCCGCGCGATCCGAGCGGCTGCCACCCTTCGCGACGTCACAAAGCCCGCTGCGGCCCGCTTCCGGCACCGCTTATCAAATTTTTATCTGCCGCTGCCGGCGTCGCCACGCGACGCCGGGCACGGGTGGAGAGATGAGAGAAAGCCGCAATTGATGCGGCTTTCTTCGTACTCGGCTGCAGCATCGCCGCGGCGGTGCTGTGACGTGCAGAACACGGTGCCGGCAAAAAATTTTTGGGCGGGGGGAATTTCCTATTGCAATGGGGGCGCGATGATGTAAATACCGCTTTCAACGACGCACCCGCACGTGCCGATGGCCCCTGGCAGGTTATGCAACGACGAACGCGTCCTTTTTGGTCGCACAGCGCTTGAGCTGTGCCGGTTTAAAGCCGGTCCGAGAGGGAGGTTTCGATGCTTGCAGCCGCTGGCCGCACCAATACCCGTCTGCGACGTTCCGCCGCAAAGTCCCGTATTGAGCAGGGTCAACTGACCCCGAAGCTCCAGCGTTTCCTCGCCGAGGCGAAGGACACCGAGCCGTTCGTGGTCGTCGATGTCGACGTCGTCGAGCAGAACTACCGCGAACTGCGCCGCCTGCTGCCGCTGGCCAAGGTCTACTACGCCATCAAGGCGAACCCGGCCCCGGAAATCCTGCGCCGCCTGCGCACGCTCGGCTCGAGTTTCGACACGGCCTCGGCCAACGAGATCCAGCAGTGCATGGACCAGGGCGTCAGCACCGACCGCATCTCCTTCGGCAACACCATCAAAAAGAAGCGCGACATCGCCTGGGCTTTCGAGCAGGGCGTGCGCCTGTACGCTTTCGACTCGCTCTGCGAACTGCAGAAGCTGGCCGAACTGGCGCCGGGCTCGCAGGTTTTTTGCCGCGTGCTGATGGAATGCGAAGGCGCCGAATGGCCGCTGTCGAAGAAATTCGGCTGCGCTCCCCGCATGGCCGCCGACCTTCTGGTCAAGGCGCGCGAGCTGGGTCTGGACCCCTATGGCATTTCCTTCCATGTCGGCTCACAGCAGACCGACCTGAACCAGTGGGACAAGGCGGTTGCCCAGGTCTCGCAGATGTTCAGCGTGCTGCAGCAGGCCGATGTCGACCTGCGCATGGTCAATCTCGGCGGCGGTTTCCCGGCGCGGTATCGCACCGACATCCCGATGCTGGAAGCCTATGCCCAGGCGATCAGCGACGCGATGACCAAGCATTTCGGCAACAAGATCCCCGAGATGATCATCGAGCCGGGCCGTGGTCTGGTGGGCGATGCCGGCGTGATCCAGGCTGAGGTCGTGCTGATCTCCGAGAAGGACTACGACGACGACCGTCGCTGGGTCTACCTCGACATCGGCAAGTTCTCCGGTCTGGCCGAGACCATGGACGAGGCGATCAAGTACCGCATCCTGACCCCGCGCGACGGTGGCCCGACCGGCCGCGTGTCGCTCGCCGGTCCGAGCTGCGACAGCGCCGACATCCTGTACGAGAAAGCTGAATACCAGATGCCGCTGGCGCTGGAAGTCGGCGACAAGATCCAGATCCTGTCCACCGGCGCCTACACGACGACCTATTCGTCGGTCGGCTTCAACGGCTTCCCGCCGCTGAAGAGCTACTGCATCTAAGCACGCCGTTTCAGACGGATTTGCTGGGTTCGAAAGGGCCGGTTGCGCGAGCAGCCGGCCTTTTTTCTTGGTTTTTGCTACCTGAGTGCGCATAACGCACGCTCCAGACCCTACTGCAGCTTATCTAAATCCCATTACCGCCAGTGAAATTGCCGCTTTTCTGTTGCGGCAGCGCTCCGCCTGTGTGACAAATTTTGCGCTCGAAAAACGCGTATAAAGATAAGAATCGGCTTAACAGGTCGGGAGCTTGGTGGGATGCAGCGGTTGCAGTGCCGTTGGGATGCAAGCTTGCCGCACCGGCCGGGCCAACGGGCTGCGCGAACAGGGGGAGAGCGGTGACACAGCCGCCATTCGGCGAGGACAGGTTCATGGCGGCGCTGGCGCGTCATCGCGACGCCGTGGAAGAGACCCCCGAAGCCGCCGTTACTGAAAATCACCTGCTGCATGCAGCCCTCGACACGATGGGCGAGGGCTTTGCCGTCTGGGACGCCGGCCCCAATCTGGTGCAGTTCAATCGTCGCCTGCCGGATCTGTTCGGCCTGCCCGCCGACCTGCTGCGGCCGGGCCTGCCGGCGAAGGAATTCCTCGGCCTGCTGGTGTCGCGCGGTGTGCTGACCATCCGCGCCGAAGAGGCCTCGGCCTGGATCAACGCCTATATCGATGCTTCGACCCGCGCCGACCGCAAGCAGGAGGTGCGTCTGACCGACGGCACCTGGCTGAATTTCGACTGGCGCCGGCTGCCCAGCACGGATGGCAGCATCGGCTATGTCTCGGTCTTCACCGACATCACCGTACGCAAGCGCGCCCAGATCCGCCTGCGCCAGGCCGAAGCCAAGTACCGACAGATTTTCGACAACGTGCATGAAGGCATTATCCAGGTGACGCCCGAAGGCCGCGTGCTGGCGATCAATCGCGCCGGCGCTGCCATCTTCGGGTTTTCGTCACCGGAAGAAATGCTCGCCACTGTCACTCGCGCCGGCGATCAGCTTTACGTGAACCCCGAGCGCCGCAAGGAACTGCTCAAGCATCTCGAACGCCACGGTCTGGCGCGCGACTTCCGTTCTGAGATGCGCCGGCGCGACGGCAACTCCGTCTGGGTCTCCAAGACGCTGCGCCGCGTCACCGACGAGACCGGCAACCTGGTGATGATCGAGGGCATGTTCCGCGATGTCAGCCTGCAGCGCCGCAACGAGCAGCAACTGATGCTGGCCAAGGAACAGGCCGAAGACGCCAACCGCGCCAAGTCCGACTTCCTCGCCAATATGAGCCACGAACTGCGCACGCCGCTCAATGCCATCCTCGGCTTCAGCCAGGTGCTGATGGACGAGATGATGGGCCCGCTCGGCAACGCCAAGTACCGCGAATACTGCCGCGACATCGTGCTGAGCGGCGAGCATCTGCTGGCGCTGATCAACGACATCCTCGATATGGCCAAGGTCGAATCCGGCAAGATGTCGCTGGACGAGGAATGGGTCGATCTGAACGAAAGCCTGGAGGCGGCCCTGCTGCTGGTGCGCGAGCGCGCCGCCAGCAGCCGCATCACCATGACCCGGAAGGTACCCGATCCGGCGCCAGCGTTATGGGGCGATATGCGCCGCCTGCGTCAGGTCTGGATCAATCTGGTCAGCAATGCGGTCAAGTTCACGCCGCAGGGCGGCAGCGTGGAACTGCGCTGCGAAATCCTGGCCGATGGCCGGCTGGAAATCGCCGTCACCGATACCGGCATCGGCATCGCCGAGGAAGACATTGAACGCGTGCAGCAGCCGTTCAGCCAGGTGGCCAATGCGCTGTCGCGCAGCCACGAAGGCACCGGTCTGGGCCTGTCGCTGTCGCGCAGCCTGGTTGAGTTGCATGGCGGCGAGCTGTTCATCGAAAGCCGGCTGGGCGAGGGCACCACGGTGAGCGTCACCCTGCCGCCCGAACGCCATCGTCCGGGACCTTTAGCGGGGCTGCAGAACCAGTTTGCCGGTGGCTTTGCGATCAGCGAGCTGGCGCAGGGCAGCGGCAGCTTCCTCCAGCCGGTAGACGCCGGCGATCAGCGGCCGACCTCGCTCGCCGCTGATTGAAGACGGGCCGACTAACCAGTCTCTCAGTCCCTGATCCATCGCTTTGGCGGCAGCGGGCACCCGGCGCGCCTGTTCGCCGGCCCGCACGCCGATCAGTTCGGCTTCCTTCAGCAGCAGGCGATTGGCCGACGGCCGTGGAATGGCCCCGCCGGCAAAGCCGACCACCAGCCAGCGTCCGCCGGGTTTGAGCGCGCGCCAGGCGGTGCCGAACATCTCGCCGCCGACAGGATCGAAGACCACATCGGCCTGCACGGTCTTTTCCCAGCCTTCCACGGCAGGATCGATGCAAAGCGTCGCGCCGGCTTTCTGTGCCGCCGCGCGCTTTTCCGCTGATGACGCCACCGCGATCACCTGTGTGCCGCTCTGTACGCCCAGCGTGATGGCCGCCAGGCCGGTCCCGCCACCGGCACCCAGCACCAGCAGCGTCTCGCCGGCCTGCAGCCGTCCGCGCCACAGCAGCGCGATCCAGGCCGTGCTGGCGCAGACGGGAAAGGCGGCGGCCTCGGCCCAACTCCAGTCCGCCGGTTTGGGCAACAGGGCATTGACGGGCGCGACAAGTTCTTCGGCGTAACAGCCGGTGCCGCGCAGAAGCACGGCGTCGCCGGTGTTCCAGCCAGTCACGTCAGCAGCGGTCTCGATAATCTCGCCGGCGGCCTCGAAGCCCGGCACGAATGGCAGCGGCGGCTTGTGCTGGTACTCGCCGGCCACCTGCAGAAGATCCGGGAAGTTGACGCCGGCGGCGCGCACGGAGAGGCGCACTTCACCAGAGCGCAGCGGTTGGCGCGGCAGGTCCGCCAGCTCCAGCACGTCAGGCGACCCGAGGCAGCGGACCAGCATGGCGCGGTAGCTGCCAGTCATGATGGATCCTTCGGATTGATTGAACGCCAGCCCAGCGCCAGCGTGACGATCAGGAGGGCGCCACCGATCCAGTAGGGCACGTTGATGCCGATGCGGTCGAACAGCCAGCCGCCCCAGAGTGGTCCGAAGGTGCGGCCCAGAGCCGCCAGCGATTCCATGGTGCCGAGCGCAATGCCCTGCTGTGTGACTTCAGCGCTGCGCGAGGCCAGGCTGTTGATGGTGGGGCCGATCATCGCCACGCCGGAGGCGGTGAGAATGATCGACAGGCCCATCATCGGCGTGGAGACGATCCAGTGTGCCATCGCCGTGCCGGCGGCGAGGTTGATCATGCCCATGGTCAGCAGCTTGCGCTCGCCGAACAGCCGGGTCAGTGGCCCGATCAGGAAGCCCTGCATGCAGAGCACGATGGTGCCGATGAAAGTGAAGGCGATGCCGACTTCATAGGCATGCCAGTCGAGCCGCGCGGCGGAGAACAGCGGGAACAGCACTTCGACCTGGGAAAACACGAAGTTGATGCTGAAGTTGATCGCGATCAGCGCCAGCACCACGCGGTTGAGCTGCGACAGCGGTGCGAAGGGGTTGCGCCATAACCTCAGGCCGGTCAGTGGTTGCGCCGCGCCCGGCCGGGTTTCACGCACGGTGAAGAACGCCAGCACGAGCGCGATGCCCGACGTGGCGGCGGCGGCCATGGCGGGCAGGGCATAGTTCGGCTGCAGCGGATCGGGGCCGATCAGCAGGCCGCCGATCAGCGGACCCAGGATCATGCCGATACCGAAAGCGCCGCCGATCAGGCCCATGCCGCGGGCGCGCTGCTCGGGCGGCGTGCTGTCGGCGATGATGGCGCGGGCAATCGAAATCTTGCCGCTGCCGATGCCGGCCACGGTGCGCGCGAGGAAAATGCCGAGCAGGCTGTCGGCTGAGGCCAGCCAGACATAGCCGATCACGGTGAGCACCATGCAGCAGAGGAAAACCGGGCGGCGTCCCAGGCGGTCGGAAAGGCCGCCCAGCGGTGTGGCGGACAGGAACTGTGCAATGGAGAACACGGCCGCCAAAAAGGCGATGGTGACCGGAGATGCGCCGAAACTGGTGGCATAAAACGGCAGCAACGGCAGGATCAGCCCGAAGCCGATCAGGTCGATCACGACAGTCAGCAGCAGGACTGGCAACATTCAGCGAAACCTGTGTGACAAGGCGGCTTTTGGCCGGCATCCGGCATTGCCCCACAGGGCCGGGTCCGCTACTTTCCGCGCGATTTTCGGGCCATTTGCAGGGCGGGACATGAAGGTTAAGGGCGTAGCTTACCGCACGATCTGGGTCAACGGCGACGGCTGGTCGGTCGGCATCATCGACCAGACCAAGCTGCCGCATGCCTTTGTGACCACGAACCTGACCTCGTGGGAAGAGGCGGCGCATGCGATCAAGGCGATGATCGTGCGCGGCGCCCCGCTGATCGGCGCCACCGGCGCCTATGGTCTGGCGCTGGCGATGCGAGCCGATCCCTCGGATGCGATGCTGGAAAAGGCCCACACGGTCATCAACGAGACGCGGCCGACGGCGATCAACCTGAAATGGGCACTGGATCGCGTGCGCAACGCGCTGCACAACCAGCCGACGTCCAGCCGCGCCGCGATTGCCTATCAGGTCGCGGCCGAGATCGCCGATGACGATGTGGCAACCTGCTCCTCGATCGGCGACCACGGCCTGAAGATCATCGACGCGCTGTATGAAAAGGCCGGGCGCAAGCGCACGATCAATATCCTGACCCACTGCAACGCCGGCTGGCTCGCCACGGTGGATTGGGGCACCGCGATTGCGCCGATCTACAAGGCGCATGACGCCGGCATCCCCGTGCATGTCTGGGTCGACGAGACGCGGCCGCGTAACCAGGGCGCATCGCTCACCGCCTGGGAACTGAACAGCCATGGCGTGCCGCATACCGTGATCGTCGACAATGCCGGGGGCCACCTGATGCAGCATGGCAGCGTCGATATGTGCATCGTCGGCACCGACCGAACCACGCGCGAAGGCGATGTCTGCAACAAGATCGGCACGTATCTGAAGGCGCTGGCCGCGCATGACAATGGCGTGCCCTTCTACGTGGCGCTGCCGCATTCCACCATCGACTGGACCATCCGCGACGGCGTGAAGGAAATTCCCATCGAGGAGCGCGCGCAGGAAGAGGTCACCGTGATGAGCGGCCGGACCTCAGACGGCGAGATCGTGCCGGTGACCATCACGCCGGAAGGCAGCAAGGCCGCCAATTTCGGCTTCGACGTCACGCCGGCGCGTCTGGTCACCGGCCTGATCACCGAACGCGGCGTCTGCGCGGCGTCGGAAGCTGGTTTGACGAAACTGTACCCCGAGTTTGCGTAGTCAGTCCGTCGCTGCCGCGAAAGCGGGAGCCCAGTCTTTCGGTTGCCGGATTCCCGCTTGCGCGGGAATGACGAGTTAAATTTTGACGTTGGAAGTTAGGAACTGCCCCATGAAGAATCTCTGGTCCGACCGCGACGCCAAGGCGGCGATTGCCCATTACGCCAAGCAGGGCGTGAACCGGGATCTGGCTTTGCGCACCTACACGACCCGCCTGCTCGGCGGCGTGCCCGACCTGGTGCAGCATGGCGGCGGCAATACCTCGGTGAAGACCTCGATGCCAGATCCGCTCGGCAAGCCGGTGGATGTGCTCTGCGTCAAGGGGTCTGGCTGGGACATGGCGGTGATCGAACCGCCGGGTCTGCCCGCGGTGCGCCTGGCGCCGTTGCAGGAGCTGATTGCCCTGAAGCAGCTGACCGACGAAGACATGGTCAACATCCAGCGCTGCAACCTGCTGGATAGCACGTCTCCCAATCCGTCGGTCGAAACGCTGTTCCACGCATTCCTGCCGCACAAGTTCATCGACCACACCCATGCCTCGGCGGTGCTGGCGATCACCGATCAGCCCGACGGTGATGCCATCTGCAAGAAGCTTTATGGAAATCGCGTTGCGCTGGTGGACTACGAGATGCCCGGCTTCGGCCTCGCCAAGAAGGCGGCGGCGGCGTTCAAGGCCAACCCGGAGTGTCAGGGCCTGATCCTGCTCAAGCACGGCATCTTCACCTTCGCCGAGACGGCGAAGGAGGCCTACGACCTGATGATCGAATTCGTCTCGAAGGCCGAGCGTCATCTGGCCAAGGGCAAAAAGACGGTATTCACGCCGGCGCGTGCACTGCCCAAGAAGCTGGCCGCTGCCGAAGATGTGCTGCCGATCCTGCGCGGCCTGCTCAGCATTCCGGGCAACGATGACGGCGCTGTTACGCGCTGGGTCTTCAACCTGCGCGACAGCGCCGAGATCCAGGCCTTTGCGCGCGGCAAGGATGTGATGCGTTACAGCCAGGCCGGCACGGTGACGCCGGATCACGTGATCCGCACCAAGCCCTGGCCGCTGGTGCTGCCGGCCGCCGAAGCCGGCAAGCTCGACGCCTTCAAGGCCGAGGCGAAGAAGGTGGTCGATGCCTATATCAAGAAATACACGGCCTACTTCGAGCGCCACAATGCCAAGGCGGTGCCGAAGAAGATCATGCTCGATCCGATGCCGCGCGCGCTGCTGATCCCGGGCCTTGGTCTGGTCGGCGTCGGCAAGACCCGCAAGGATGCCGTGATCGCCGGTGATGTGGCCGAGATGGCGGTCAGCATCATCACTAAAGCCGAAGCCATCGGGCGGTTCACGAGTATCAAGGAACGCGACATTTTCGATGTCGAATACTGGTCGCTGGAACAGGCCAAGCTGGGCAAGGGCGGCGAGAAGCCGCTGTCGCGTCAGGTCGTGGTTGTCACCGGTGGTGCGGGCGCGATTGGCGCGGCTACCGCCAAGGCGATGGCGGCTGAGGGCGCCGAAGTTGCGGTCTTCGATCTCGATGGCGCCAAGGCCACTGAAATTGCCAAGAAGCTCGGCGGCATCGGCGTGGCCTGCGATGTCACCGACCCGAAGGCGGTGCAGGCGGCTTTCGCGAAAGTCGCGCAGCATTTCGGCGGCGTCGATATCGTCGTCTCCAATGCCGGCAATGCCTGGGGCGGCAAGATCGGCGATGTCTCCGACGAATTGCTGCGCAAGTCCTTCGAGCTGAACTTCTTCAGCCACCAGGCGGTGGCGCAAGCGGCCGTGAAGATCATGCTGGCGCAGACAACCGGCGGCTGCCTGCTGTTCAACGCGTCCAAGCAGGCAGTCAATCCGGGCCTCGATTTCGGCCCGTATGGTTTGCCGAAAGCCGCGACGCTGTTCCTGTCGCGCCAGTATGCGCTGGATTACGGCGCGCAGGGTATCCGGTCATCAGCCGTGAATGCCGACCGCATCCGCTCCGGCCTGCTGACCGACGAGATGGTGGCCAAGCGCTCCAAGGCGCGCGGCGTGTCCGAGAAGGATTACATGTCGGGGAATCTTCTTGCCCGTGAAGTGAAGGCCGCCGATGTGGCGCAGGCCTTCGTACAGCTGGCCGTCGCCGCCAAGACGACCGCAGCGGTGGCCACGGTGGATGGCGGCAATATCGCGGCGGCTCTGCGGTGACCGAACGCACCGCACCGCGCTGGCTGCAGCCCGCCACCGAATACGGGCCGCTGGCGCTGTTCTTCGTGGTCTATCTCGGCAAGGGCCTGATGCCGGCGACGGCGGCATTGCTGGTGGCCACCGTTGTGGGCCTGGTGTTGTCGTGGCTGCTCCTGCGACGCCTGCCGTGGCTGGCGGTCATCGCAGCAGCCGGCGTCGGCATCTTCGGCGGGCTGACTCTGTGGTTGCAGGATGACAGCTTCATCAAGATGAAACCGACTATCGTGAATGCGATCTTCGCCGCGATCCTGCTTGGTGGACTTGTCGTCGGCAAACTTCCGCTACAGAAAGTGCTCGGCAAGTCGATCACGGTGAGCGAGGCCGGCTGGCGTGCGCTCTCCTTGCGCTGGGGGCTGTTCTTCATCCTGCTGGCGGTGCTCAACGAGGCGGTCTGGCGCACGCAGAGCGAGGAGTTCTGGGTCGGCTTCAAGGTCTTCGGTCTGATCGGCCTGACCGTGCTGTTCTCGGTCGCGCAGCTGCCGCTGATCCGCCGGCACTGGACCGGGCCGGAGCAGGACTGAACGGCTTAGACCTCGAGCCTGGCCAGAACCTGGCCTTCCTTGACGCTGTCGCCCTCGGCGACGGTCACGGCCGCCAGCCTGCCCGCCTTGGGCGCCTCGACCGGAATCTCCATCTTCATCGATTCAAGGATCATCACGGTGTCGCCGGCGGCCAGACTGGCGCCGATGGCGGCCTCCAGCTTCCAGACTTTGCCGGTCACTTCGGCCTTGATGTCGATACTGGGCATGATTCCTCCTCGTCTTAACCATGTTTCTACCTTGGCCGGGCATCCTGCATAAGCCTAAAATGGGGGCCGAACGGGCCTTCAGAAGGAATGTCCATGACTTGCCGTAACGTCATTGCGCTGTTGCTTGCCACTGGCCTGCTGGCCGGCTGCGAGGATTTCAAGCAGGGCTCCTACGAGCTGCAGAAAAACCTCGGCATGTATCCGGTCGATCCGCCGCGCGAGGAAGTGGCGATGCCGCCGCCCGGTTCGGTGTCGCAGGCCAACTGGGCCGCGCAGCGCGCCGCCAGCACCCAGGCGCGCAACCAGGGCAACACCGCGCCGGTCAATTACCAGGATCCCGAAAAGCTGGCAGCCGAGGCCGAAGCAGCCGACCGCGTTGCCGCCGCAAAAGCGCCGTCACCCGCCGCCAAGCCCTCCGCACCGATGCCACGCACAGCGGCAGGGCGCACAGCGGCAACCGCCACGAATTCTGCGACGCCGGCCGCCGCTCCCGTCGTGGTCGCCAGCGCGCCGGCATTGCCGGCCGGTTATGTGCCATCAGCGGCAGTCATGGCCGGCAACATGCAGGATGCGGGTGCTGCCGCGACGGCAGGCTGGCGTGCGCATCTCGCTTCGCACCGCACGGAGTCTGCAGCGATCAACGAATGGCAGGAACTGCTGCGGGGCAATCCGTCGCTCTACGGCCAATACGATCCGCTGGTCGAGTGGGTCGATACTTCCGCCCGCGGTTCATTCGCGCGGCTGGTGCTGGTCGGCTTTGCCGAACGCAAGGATGCCGATGCGGCCTGCGCGAAAATCCGCTCGTCCACGCGTTACTGCGCGAGCGTGAAAGAATAAGGCCCCAGCGCGCCGGTCTTAGTGCGGCTGGGCCGCTGCGGCTTCCGCGGCCGGCTTGAGTTTGGCCGGCGGCTGCGGGCGCGGGAATTTCGCCACGATCTGCTTCAACCCGGCCAGCATTTCCAGCATTCCGGCGGGCGTGGCATGGCCCTGGTCGGCCGCACAGACCAGCCGCAGCACAGACTGATGCGTGGCGATGGCCTGCGCGTTATAGAGCCCCGCGGCATGCAGGCGATACAGCAACTCGCACATGCTGTCGGCGGCTTCGGTGACCAGCGGGGCATTGAACGTGCCACCGAGGTCGCGGACCTGCATCGCCAGGCCATAGGCCGACTGCAGCGCTTCAGGAATGCTGCCTGGAAGTTCATCGAGCATCCGGTCGAGCTGCTGCAGCGCATCGCTGACCCAGCCGTGATAGCGGCTGCGCTCGCCCTGCAGGAAGGCCTCGGCAGCCTTCAGCGCTACGGCAGCCGGCTTGCCGCCCTCGCGCAGCGCCAGCATGGCGAAGCGCGACTTGATCCTGAGAATCTGCACTTCGGTTGGCGGTGACGCCGCAGTGGTGTCAGTTTCGCCGGTTTTCACGTCGTTACTCATTGTCGTGCTCAATGCGTCAGCGCCGGCGCGCGCACTGGCGCGACACGAATCTGCGCCGGAGGTGCGGCCGCCGACGCGCCTGCGACACGACGATCCGCATCGCCCAGCGGCGGGCCTTCCTTGAAGCGGCGGTCCGGCCCGATATAGCTCCGTGTCAGCACGAAGGGACGCGGATCTTCCGCGATCCAGAGCAGGCGGTCGTAGATCATCTTCGGCGAGATCGGTTTGGCCAGCACCAGGTTGGCGCCGCAGTCGCGCGCCCGCTCGACATTCTGCGCCCGCGCATGGCTGGTCAGCACGATCACCGGCGTATGGCGGTTGGGATTGTGATTGTCTTCGCGGATACGCCGGACGAGGTCGAAGCCATCGAGCTGCGGCAGATTCCAGTCACAGATCAGCAGGTCGGTCACGCCGGCGCGGCTGTGAGCCAGCGCCTCGTCACCGTTACCGGTAACAGCGATGTGCTGCGCGCCGAGGGCATGCAGGATGCCGTACAGGATGCTCTGGAAGTAGCTGTTGCCGTCCGCGACGAGGAAGCGGAGGCTTTGCAGGTTCAGGGCCGGTTTTGTCATCGGCTGCTCCTGGGGAGGGGCGGTGCACCGTTGGGCGGGCTATTTCTGGTCGTATACTCCCAAAGTCGAAAACACTTCTCAAGAGAATATCTGGCTTAAGTTGTATTTAGTGATTTGTAATAAACGTTAATATGCAAAGCGCGGCTTGGCCGAAAGTAACGGCAGATCAACCGTTTACGGACTATTTTACCCGCCGGCTACACAAGAAAAGGCCGGGCATTGCCCGGCCTTATCCACAGAAGAGTTGGTCAGATTTTCAGGCGGCGTCTGCAGCGCGCGACGCGCGCTTGCGGTCGTTCGGATCGAGCAGCTTCTTGCGGATGCGCACGCTCTTCGGCGTCACCTCCACCAGCTCGTCGTCGCCGATATAGCTGATCGCCTGTTCCAGCGTCATCTTGCGCGGCGGGGTGAGGCGCACGGCCTCGTCCTTGCCCGACGCGCGCATGTTGGTCAGCTGCTTGGCCTTCATCGGATTGACTTCGAGGTCGTTGTCGCGGCTGTTCTCGCCGATGATCATGCCTTCATAGACCGGCGTGCCCGGATCGACGAACAGGGCGCCGCGCTCCTCGATGTACCACAGCGCATAGGCCACGGTTTCGCCGGTGCCGTTGGCGATCAGCACGCCGTTGCGGCGGCCCGGGATGACGCCGCGATGCGGGCCGTAACCATGGAACAGCTTGTTCATGATGCCGGTGCCGCGTGTGTCGGTCAGGAATTCGCCGTGATAGCCGATCAGGCCGCGCGACGGGGCATGGAAGGTGATGCGGGTCTTGCCGCCACCGGACGGGCGCATGTCGCGCAGCTCGGCCTTGCGTAAGGACATCTTTTCCACGACCACGCCGGTATAGGCGTCGTCGACGTCGACATGCACTTCCTCGATCGGCTCGAGCAGGTCGCCGTTCTCGTCCTTCTGGAACAGTACGCGCGGGCGGCTGATCGAGAGTTCAAAACCTTCGCGGCGCATCACTTCGACCAGCACGCCGAGCTGCAGTTCGCCACGGCCGGCGACCTGGAAGGCGTCCTTCTCTTCGGTCTCGCGGATGTGGATGGCAACGTTGCCCTCGGACTCACGCAGCAGGCGGTCGCGGATCACGCGGCTCTGCACCTTGCTGCCTTCCTTGCCGGCGAAGGGCGAGTTGTTGACCGAGAAGGTCATGGCCAGCGTCGGCGGGTCGATCGGATTGGCCGGCACCGGCTCGGTGACGGCGGGTTCGCAGATGGTGTCGGCCACGGTGGTGGTGGTCAGGCCGGCGATGGCGACGATGTCGCCGGCATCGGCTTCTTCCACCGGCACGCGCTCGATGCCGCGGAAGGCCAGCAGCTTGGTGACACGACCAACTTCGATCTCGCTGCCATCGGCGCGCAGCGAATGGATCGGCGTGTTGACCTTCAGCTTACCCGAATAGATGCGGCCGGTGAGGATGCGGCCGAGGAAGTTATCGGCTTCCAGCGTGGTGACCAGCATGCGGAACGGCTTGTCGAGTTCCACCGTCGGCGCCGGCACATGGCGCACGATGAGGTCGAACAGCGGGGCGAGGTCCTTGCGCGGACCCTCCAGGCTGTCATCGGCCCAGCCGCTGCGGCCCGAGGCGAACATGCAGGGGAAGTCGAGCTGGTCTTCGCTGGCATCCAACGCGGCGAACAGGTCGAAGACTTCGGAATGGACTTCCACCGGACGGGCGTCCTGACGATCGACCTTGTTGATCACGACGATGGGTCGCATGCCGAGGCCGAGCGCCTTGCCCAGCACGAACTTGGTCTGCGGCAGCGGGCCTTCGGCGGCATCCACCAGAAGCACCACGCCATCCACCATGCTCAGGATGCGTTCGACTTCACCGCCGAAATCGGCGTGGCCGGGGGTGTCGACGATATTGACGCGGGTGCCGTGCCACTCGACCGAGGTGCATTTGGCGAGAATGGTGATGCCGCGCTCGCGCTCCAGGTCGTTGCTGTCCATGACGCGCTCGGCGACCTGCTGGTTCTCGCGGAACGAGCCGGACTGGCGCAGCAGGGCGTCGACGAGGGTGGTCTTGCCATGATCGACGTGGGCGATGATGGCGATATTGCGGATGTCCATGCGGCTTACACAAAAGGCCCGGTCCATCCTGGGGTCAGGCGGCCGGGCGCGATTCCTTTAGGTTTCGGCTAGGGTTGGGCGGGTATATACGGCCCGGGATGGATTGTTACAAGGACAGATTTATTGCGCTGCGATGACTGCGTGTCCAGGCAGGCGAAATTTTCAGTTATTTCAGTATTATCAATAGTATAATCCGAGATTGTCGGTCTTGCCGGGCAGTAGTGCCGTAACGGTAACTGTTGCGGGCTTGCCACAAGGCATCCCGAAAGCATCATCAGGGTTGTGCATAACCTGAAATGTAAACCGTCTGTTCTTGCTCAGGGCGCAGGTTTCCCCCTATAAACAAGGCGATATTGTGATTCGTACTCCCCAAGGGGGAGGCGTCATTGGGGGATATTCATGCTGCGCAAGGTTGCACTAGGCCTGATGGGCCTTGGGATGATGGTGTCGGGCTCTGCCTTTGCAGCCAGCGACGTCAGCAATTCGGGTTCGGGCTCGGCCCAGGTCGTGACCGCGATCGCCGCGCCGATCGCCTCGGCGCAGACCGCCAGCCTGATCAGCGGCGCCATCGGCGGCGCCCTGAGCGGTGGCATTGGTGGTTTCTCTCCGAGCGGCAGCACTTTCAGTCTGACTGACAGCGGCAATCGCGCGCCGAACCAGACTACCTACCTGAATTCGCGCGATACCGGCCGCAACGCCGGCGCGGCGGACAAGCCGTTCGGCGTCTGGCTGCAGGGCGCCTACAGCACGATCGACAACGGCCAGGTCGGCGCTGCCGCGGATGGCACTGCGATCAACACCGTGCTCGGCCTGGACTACAAGCTGAGCGACCGCCTGGTCATCGGCGTGGGTGGCATCTACGAGAATGTCGATGTCGATACCAATACGCTGACCGGTCGCGGCAATGTGCAGAGCGAAGGTTTCGGTATCGCACCCTACCTGGGCTTCCAGCTGACCAATCGTTGGAGCGCCAGCCTGAGCGGCGCCTATAGCTGGCTGAGCTACGACGCGAAGCGCACCAACAACACCGTCTCGGGCAGCTATGATGCCACCCGCTGGATGCTGAATGGCTCGCTGAACGGTACCTATACCTCGGGCAAGATCGTCATGATGCCGCAGGTCGGCGTGATGTATCTCGAGGAAGAGGCTGATGCCTTCACCGAGTCGAATGGCCAGGTGAATGCCAGCAACACCATCAAGCTGGGTCGCCTCTATGCCGGTGGTAAGGTCGGCTACGCGATGGGCACGATGATGCCGTACTTCAAGCTGATCGGCGAATACGACTTCGAGCATCCGGATGCGCTCGCCATCGGCAACGGCACCTTCACCAACGACGACGATACCGGCGGCAAGGTCGGTCTGGGCGTGGACTTCTTCTCGGCCGGCCCGTTCAGCGGCAATCTCGAAGGCACCTATGACTCGCTGGGTCGCACCGACCTCGACGTCTGGACCATCTCGGGCCGCGTGCGCATGCGCTTCTAAGCGTAACGCAGACTTCAAGTCTAAAACAGGCGAAGGCCGGACCGAGAGGTCCGGCCTTCTGCTTTTTACGGGCACAGCAGAATGCCAGGCGGAGCTAGGCGCGCTTGCGCCGTGCTTCGCGCGTAGGCTCCGCGGCCGACATGCCGGCGACGGTGCGGGCGGTTTCTGTCGCCAGCCAGTCGACGAAGGCGCGTAAGCGCAGGTCCCGCGACAGCGCCGCCGGCCAGCGCGCCAGATGCACCTTGGCCGACGGCAGCGCCCAGCCATCGCCGAGCGGGCGCACCAGCCGGCCGTCGCGCAGCGCATCATGCACCAGCAGCGAACGGCCCAGCGCGACACCGCCGCCTTCCATCGCGGCCGCGATGGCCAGGCCGATCTCCTCGAAGCGCAGGCGCGGCCTGGGCCGGCCTTTGATGCCTAGCCGCTGGAACCACGTGCTCCATTCCCATTCTTCGCCCTGTTTCGACTCTCCCTGGCTGGACTCTGCGGATTTGTAGAGCAGCGGCAGTTCCGCCAGCCCGGCTGGATCGCGCAACGGTTTTTTGCTGATCGATGGTGCGCAGACCGGGAAGACCTGTTCGCGGAACAGCAGTGTCTGCGTGCTGCTGTTGCGCGCCTCTTCGGGCTTCACCCAGTGGATGCGCAGGTCGAGATCGCCGCCGCGTGCTTCGGCCTGCGCGCGCGTGGTGAAGATCACCAGTTCGATCTCGATACCGGGATGGCGACGGCTGAAGTCGGGCAAGCGGCGCACCAGCCAGTGCTGCGCCAGCGCCGCGCCCAGTCCGACGCGCAGTCGCGCCGGATGTGCGGCCATGCGGCTGCGCTCGCGCAACGCCGCCATGCCGTCGAAAATATCGCCAAGGCCTTCAGCCAGGGCAGTCCCCGCAGGCGTCGGCGCCAGACCGGCGCGGCGGCGCAACAGCAGATCTGTGCCCATGAATGCTTCCAGCCGGCGCAGGCGATGGCTCACCGCGCTCTGCGTCACGCCCAGCTCCGCCGCCGCCGCCGTCATGCTGCCCAGCCGCAGCACGGCATCGAAGGCGACCAGGGCATCGAAAGGGGGCAGGGGGCGCATGCGGGTAATATGAATTAGATTCATGATGCTGTGAAGAGACGTCGCGCGCGCGCGGACGGTGCATCGGTTATGCATCGGTCATGTCCGATACAGCTTCTGCCGCCCGCACGGGCCTGCTCGCTCATCCCATGACGCCGGCCTGGGTGCTGGCGCTCGCCGTTTGTCTCACCCAGTTCGATGTCACGGCCGCGGCCGTCGCGCTGCCGGCGATCCGGGGCGAACTCGGCTTCACGCTGGCTGCCACCGCCTGGGTGATGGATGCCTACAGCCTGGCCTTCGCCGGTACGCTGTTTGCCGCCGGTGCGCTGGCCGACCGTTTCGGTCGCCGCCGCATCCTGCTGCTCGGCAATGCCGGCTTCGCATTGGCCTCGCTGGCCTGCGGCCTGGCGTGGGACGGACCGAGCCTCTGGCTGGCGCGGGCCGCGCAGGGCGCCATGTCAGCGCTCTTTATCACTGGCGCACTGGCGACGACCTCGCTGAGCTACCCGATGGCCGCGCCTGACCTGCGTGCGCGCGCCTTCGGGATTGTCGGCGTCACCGGCGGCGCAGCGATGGCGCTGGGGCCGACACTCGGCGGGCTGATTGCGGGTGAATTCGGCTGGCGCTGGATATTCCTGCTCAACCTGCCGATCTGCGCCGTCAACGAATGGGCAGTGCGTCGCGTGATCGCGGAGACGCGCGATGACGCCGGCCGGCCGCTTGATCTGACCGGCGTCGCGCTGCTCACGCTCGCCATCGCCTTGCCGGTGCAGGCACTGCTGCATGAGGGCAGCGCGATCTGGCGCTGGAGCGGTGTGGCGCTCGGCGCGGTGATGGCTGTCCTGCTGGCCTTCCAGCAGAGAGGCCGCAGCCAGCCGATGCTGGACGTGGCGCTGTTCACCCGCCGCGCGCCGCTCGGGATTATCGCGTTGCTGTTCAGCATCTCGGCCGGCTACTGGGCAATGCTGGTCTATCTGCCGCTCTGGCTGCAGGCCACGCATGATCTGGATATCCGGTCGACTGGCTTCGCGATGCTGGCGGCAACGCTGCCGATGCTGGCGCTGCCGCCACTCGGCGTGCGCCTGACCCGGGTTTACGGCTGGCGCGCCAATTTCACCGGCGGGATGCTGCTGCTGGCCGTCGGCATGGCGGCGCTGGCTGCGGCGGCGGTTCTGAAAACAGACTTGTTCTGGGCGCTGGCTGCGATGATGGTGGCGGCCAGTGGCGCCGGGCTCAGCAATTCGCAGATTTCGGGCGCGCTGGTGGCGCAGGCGGCGGCGGAACGTGCAGGCATGGCATCTGCGCTGGCCACCGTGTTGCGGCAGAGCGGCTTCGCCATCGGGATTGCATTGCTGGGCGCGATCTCGGCAGGCGTGGGCTATGGCCCTGGTTTCGCAGCGGCCGCCCTTGCGGCGCTGCTGGGGGCCATGGCGGCGGCTTTCTGCCTGCCGCGCCAGATATGAGAACAGGGGTGCAAATGTATCTGAAAACGATCGATGAGACCGAGGCCACCGGCAAGGTGGCTGACATCTACGCCGCCCAGAAGGCGCAGCTGGGGTTCGTGATGTCGGCAGCGCAATGTCTGACCTCGCGCGACGACCTGTTGCCGTCCTATACCGAGTTCGTCAACACGATGCGTGGCGGCTTCACGCTCAGTCCGCGCGACTGGCGCATCATCACACTGATCGCGGCGCGCGAAGTGAAATCGACCTACTGCTCCATGGTCTATGGCAAGCAGCTGATCGCCGATCTTGGCGGTAAGGAGATGGTGCTGGCGGTGCAGCGCGATTTCCGCAATGCCGGTCTGCCGCCGCGCGATGTGGCGATGCTGACTTATGCCGAGAAGGTGGCGCGCGACGCCTCGCAGGTGACGCTGGCCGATATCGATGCCCTGCGCAAGGCGGGCTTCACGGATGCCAATATCTCTGACATCGCGCTCTGCGCTGCGTTCCGCTGCTTCATCGGGCGGTTCTTCGACGCGGTGGGCGCGGGGCCGGAAGCGGCCTTCCTCGACGACGATCAGGCCTGGCGAAAGACACTGACGGTGGGAAAGCCGGCCTGAGGGCAGGGATTGTCACGGCGTACAAAAATCTCACAGGCACAGTCTCGACCGCTGCCACATGGGTCTTCTGACCGGGATGTGGCGGCGGTCGGAACTGGCACCGGACGGCGGACTGCCATCGATCAGTGAAACTGACGATCAGACCAGGATGTTGGCGACCAGACCGGTCTGCTCGCCCTTCTTGTTGATCTCGTCCTTGAATTTCTGTTCCAGCAGTTCGCGGAACTCGTCTTCGATCGCCTTGCGGTCTTCCTCGGACATCGCGGCCAACGACTTCTCGTCGAGACCCTTGCTCTCCAGGAACTGCTTGCGGATGCGCTCGGGCACCGACAGTTTGGCGTAATCGAGGAATTCCTCGCGCGCGTTTTTGCCCAGCTCCGGCGCAGCGCCCAGGCCGGATGCGCCCTGCTTGGCGGCGTCTTCCTGGCTCTTGGCGTGGTCAGTCGGCTTTACGCCGCTGGCCTGGTTGATGCCGTAATAGGGATTGTTGAAATAGCTCGAGATTGCGGAGGTCATGTCGCTCCTCAGGCAACAAGGTTGACCAGGCCACCCGACGTTTTGCCGGTCATGGCCCGCACATGATCTTCCGTTTTCTTGCGGAGGGTTTCTTCGAGCTGGCTGCGCTGCTGCGCATCCATATCGGCCGCATTCTGGGCCACTGGCTGCTCGTCGAACCAGGCCAGCCGCATTTTGCTGGCGTCTTCAATCTTGGTGGTGTCGAGGAACTGCTGCTGCTGATCCTTGTCGAGAGTCAGCTGCTGCAACTTGCCGGTCTGCGCCGGCGGTGCATCGGGCGCAAAAATGCCGCCGATGGCATCGATGGCTTTGCTGGCCGCCATACCGCCCAGCATTGCAAGCGGATTAAAACCGCTGATCGCACCTAACATGGAATCTCTCCTCGTCCTTTGCAGACAGGAGAAGCAATCGACATGCCATGCGTGGCCGTGGCCCAGACAGACGTGAATACGGCGGATTACGGCGAAATCACATTACGACGAAATATGGTGAATGCGCGTTAACCGGTATTTTTTGCCGGGCAGGGACAGACGGGCGGCGAGAGTTGCCGGGGCGGTACCGGCCTCACGCGTCTTCGATCACCCTGATCTCCGGCATCACGCTGCGCCAGTCGCCGTTCCACGCGCCGGGCTCCGCGCGGCGTTGCCAGAACTGGCAGACGAACAGCAAGTCGGGTTCGGCAGGCCTCGCGCTGCCGCTCACCAGCGGCATGATCAGGCGATAGGTGATCGCATTCACGAAATCGCCCTTGTCGTGATAAAGGCTGGAGGAATAGACCGGGCGGCGACGGGTCAGCGCCACGCGGTTCATCTGCCGCACATACTCATGGTAGTCGGCCGGCACCACGTCATCGAGGAAGCACCCGGTCAGCTCGCGGCCGGTATAGCGCGCGATATCGGTGCCGGCGAGGCGGAAACGGTAGCGGTCGCTGCCGTTCTCCATCACGCGCTCGATCAGCATGATATTCGGCAGCAGGGCCGGGAAATCGAGCGGGTCGATGGCGCTGCGGGCGGGGACGCTGTCAGCGCTGTGGCGCGTGACCCAGTAGGTCGCCAGATGCCGCAGCCGTTCGTCGGGCAATCCGGCGATTGTCCCGGTCGTAATCTCGAGAGTGCTGTGCGGCAGTTGGGCGAAAATCTGCATACGGCCTAGCCCGGTTCAGTCTAGCGATCAATATGCCCGAGATCGCGGCCGGGATCGAGGCGGTCGCGCACCAGCTGCTTCAGCGTCTTCACGTCGGGAAAGCCGCCGGCCTGCTTGCGGTCCCAGATCGTCTCGCCGTCACAGGCGATGGTGAAGACGCCGCCGGTGGCGGGCGCCAGCGCGACCTCGGCCAAATCCTCGGTGAAGGTCGACAGCAGCTCCTGCGCCATCCAGGCCGCGCGCAGCAGCCACTGGCATTGCGTGCAGTAGGTGATGACGATGCGCGGCTTGCCCGCCATCGTCAGCTCTCACCAGAAACAGTGGCCGTGGCGGGCACCTCGCCGATCACCTGGCTCGGCCGCTTCGGCGTGGTGAGCGGCGTCGGCTTCGGCGCGTTGCCGAGGATCAGGTTGTTGCCTGCCGTCACGTCGCTGGCGGCGAGCTGGAGTTCGAAGCGCTCTTCGTCGCGCCGGCGCACGTCGGCCATCAGCTCGGTGACCTCGTCGTCCGGCACGTCCAGGTCGCGCAGCACGGCGCCGCTGAGCGCCAGGGCTGATTCAAAGGTTTCGCGGATCTGGTAATCGACGCCGGCCTGGATCAGGTCGAGCGCATGGCCGCGGTCATAGGCGCGGACGTAAAGCCGGGCCAGCGGAAACTCCCGGCGCACCATGCGTGCGATCCGCGTGGCGGAGCCATTGGTGTTGTCAACGCAGACAATGATGGCGCGGGCGGTTGCCGCGCCCGAGGCATGCAGGATGTCGAGCCGGCTGCCTTCGCCATAATAGATCTTGAAGCCGAAGGTGCTGGCGGCCTGGATCATCTCGACATCGTTCTCGATGATCGTCAGGTTGAAGCCGCGCGCCAGCAGGCCCTGACAGGCGATATGCGAGAAACGGCCGAAGCCGATCATCAGAATATCGCCGCTTAACGCGCTGGCGGGCTCTACGCCATCCATCGACTGGGTTGCCGCCGGCGACGGCATGGCGCGGCGGACCAGGATGGCGATGATGGGCGTCAGCGCCATGGAGACGATCACGGTGGCAGTGAAGATCGCATTGACATGCGCCGAGAAGATGCCGCCGGCCAGTGCCGCCGCATAGAGCACGAAGGCGAATTCGCCACCCTGGGCAAACAGCGTGACGCGATCCAGCGCCTCGCGCCAGCTGGAGCCGGACAGCCAGGCGATCGCGAATATGCCGAAGGACTTCACCAGCGTGAAGGCGACCACGGCAGCGGCGATCAGCAGCCAGTCCTGCGCCACCACGGCGAGGTCGAGCGACATGCCGATGGCGATGAAAAAGATGCCGAGCAGGATGCCGCGGAACGGCTCGATATCAGCTTCGAGCTGGTGGCGGAAGCTGGATTCCGACAGCAGGACGCCGGCCAGGAAGGCACCCATCGCCATCGACAGACCGCCGACCTGCATCAGCAGCGCGGCGCCCAGCACGACCAGCAAGGCGGCAGCGGTCATTACCTCGCGGGCATGTGACTGCGCCAGGATGCGGAACATCGGATTGAGCAGCCAGCGTCCGGCCGCGACCAGTCCGGCGATGGCGGCCAGTGCGATGGCGATGGCGACCCAGCGCGGTTCACCGTCATCCGCGGCGGTCGGCGCGATCACCGCGACAATGGCGAGCAGCGGCACGATGGCGAGGTCTTCCAGCAGCAGGATCGAGACGGCCTTCTGACCCTGCTGCGTCGAGGTGTCGCCGCGTTCATCCAGCATCTGCATAACGACAGCAGTCGACGAGAGCACGAAACCCATGCCGGCGATGAAGGCCACCGGCGCGCTGAGTCCGGCCAGCATGCCCGCGCCGGTCAGCAGCAGGCCGCAGGTGACGACCTGGGCAACGCCGAGGCCGAAGATTTCGCGGCGCAGGTTCCACAGCCGCGATGGCTGCATCTCCAAGCCGATGACAAAGAGCAGCATGATCACGCCGAGCTCGGCGGTGTGCAGGATGGTCTGGGGATCGGAAATCAGGCGCAAACCGAAAGGCCCGATGGCGATTCCGGCCGCAAAGTAGGCCAGCACCGAACCGAGGCCGAGCCGGCGGAACAGGGGAACGGCCAGCACGCCGGCACCGAGCAGGGCGACCAGCTGTACCAGGTCAATTCCGTGGTTTTCCGCCATGTCTTACTCCACCCGAATCTGGATCACGCTCTGCGCGCACCTTGGCTTGGGCCGGCCGAGGCCGCAACCCCCGAAAGGTGGAGGTTGGCCGACCATAAAATATGATGACTATCATCATATTTTATGGTGTGATCCGGTGATGAAAACCCAGAAGACTGCCATCCGGTCAGAAACCCCCAGATCCGAAACCAAAGGCGAGGCGACGCGCCGCGCCATTTTGACCGCCGCCGCGCGCATCATACGCGAGCGCGGGCCCGACCGGATCGGCGTCGCCGAAGTGATGCGCGAGGCCGGGCTGACGCATGGCGGTTTCTACGCCCATTTCACCTCGCGCGATGCACTGGTGGCCGAGGCGATCCGCAGCATGTTCGAAGGCGGGCGACAGAAATTCGTCGCGCGTGTTGGTGGCAGGACCGGTCCGGAAGCGCTGAAGACCTGGATCGACAGCTATGTGTCGCGCGAGCACCGCGACAATCCCGGCGGTGGCTGCGCCATGGCGGCGCTGATTTCGGATATAGCCCGGCTGGAGCCGGTGGCGCGCGCGGCCTTCGATGACGGCATCCGCGGCATTGCCGGCCGGCTGTCGGCGCATCTGCCGGCCGGGACCGAAGAACATGCCGTCAGTTCGCTGATGGCGGAGATGGCCGGCGCCGTTGCGCTGGCGCGGGCGGTCAGCGATCCGCCGCTGTCCGACCGCATCCTGAAAACCTCGCGCGCGGCACTCAAGGCCCGCATCGACACCATGGTGCAGGCATGAACAGGCAGGCGACGATCCCGAAGCTCCTGGCCCAGAAGCAAAAGCAACCGGCTGGGCGGGAAATGCTGCTGACTGCGCCGATCCTGCCGACGCTGCTGAAACTCAGCGCACCGACCACGGTGGCGATGCTGGCCATCGCACTGGTGGCGATCGCCGAGACCGCCTATGTCGGCGTGCTGGGCGTCGAGGCGCTGGCCGCCATGGCGTTGACCTTCCCGATGATCATGCTGATGCAGATGGTGTCGGCTGGTGCGATGGGCGGCGGCGTGTCGTCGGCGATTGCACGTGCGGTCGGCGCCGGCGATCTGGCGCGCGCCAATACGCTGGCGCTGCATGCCATCATCATCGCGGTGGTCGCGGCGGCGATCTTTTCCGCCTTCTTCTGGCTGCTCGGCCCGGCGATTTACCGGCTGCTGGGCGGGCAGGGCAGGGCGCTCGATCTCGCCATCCTCTATTCCCATACGGTGTTCAGCGGCGCGCTCTGCATCTGGCTGTTCAACACGCTGTCGTCGGTGCTGCGCGGCACCGGTAACATGAACGCGCCGTCCGTCGTGGCGCTGGTCGCTGCCGCGTTGCAGATCGTGATCGGCGGCGTGCTGGGGCTTGGTTTTGGCCCGGTGCCTTCGTTTGGCGTGGTAGGTATCGGTCTTGGTCAGGTGATCGCATTCGGACTCGGCAGCATCTACCTCTTTATCCATCTGTGCCGGCCCGATGCGCGGCTGCGGCTGAGACTTGCCGGCTTCCATATGGACCGCACGATGTTTGCCGACATCCTGCGCGTCGGCGGGCTGGCCAGCCTCTCCTCGCTGCAGACCGTGCTGACCGTGCTGATCTTCACTGGCCTGGTGGCGCGGTTCGGCACCATTGCGCTGGCCGGCTACGGCATCGGCGCGCGGCTCGAATTCCTGCTGGTGCCGATTGCCTTCTCGGTCGGTGTCGCCAGCGTGCCGATGGTCGGCATGGCAGTCGGCGCGAAAAATATACTGCGTGCGCGCAAGGTGGCCTGGACCGCAGGCAGCGTGGCGGCGGCCGGGCTCGGCATCGTTGGTCTTGTGGTGGTGGTGGCGCCGGACCTGTGGTCCAGGCTGTTCACCAGCGATGACGCGGTGATCGCCGCAGCGCGGCAATATCTCACCGCTGCCGGTTTCGGCTTCCCGTTCTTCGGCTTCGGGCTGTGTCTGTATTTCGCCTCGCAGGGTGCGGGCAAAGTGCTTGGCCCCGTCCTGGGCGGCACCATCCGCCTTGTGATCGTGGCGGTCGGCGGCTGGTGGCTGGCGACGAATGCCGCCCCGGTCTGGACCCTGTTCGCTTTGGCCGGTGGCGCCATGATCGTCTATGGCATCGCCACCGGCCTGTTGGTGAAGGCAACCCGCTGGGATTAGAGGCCGCTGGGACTAAAGCGTCTTGCCCAGCTTGTCGGCGACATCGGCGGGGATGAAGCCGGCTTCGCGCACGGCCTTGCGCAGTTCCTTTTCCGACACGCCAAGGCGCTCGGTCCAGTATTCCACTTCGCCATCGTCACTCAGATTGACGCGGCTGTGCTTCTTCAGGATTTTTTCGCGCGCCTTGTTGGCGGATGCCGCGCCAGCCTCGCTGCGCAGCGACGGCGTCGATGCGGTGGGTTGGGACATCGCCACCGGATCGCTGGCGGGGAAGCTGTCACGCAACGCCTCGTCCAGTTCGTCGTCTTTGTCCTGATCGTCGCGGTCGTCGCGACGGGCTTCGGTCATCTGTTCCTTATTTGGAGGACGATCGATCTTTTCGGGGCTCTTCCTGGCAGTCATGGCAATGGCCTCCTTGCTGGCTCCTTAAGAAAACAGCTGGCACGCGGCCAAGTTCCGGAATTAATGCGGAACTAATGAGGGCCCGGATCGTCTGGAATACGGGGTAAAATTCAGACTCGGCAGGCAATTTATATGAAACTCTTTGAATGCTTGGCCTGCGGCCAGCCACTGTATTTCGAGAACACCACCTGCGAAAGCTGCGGGCGGCGACTTGGTTTTCTGCCGGAATCGGGTGTGCTCAGCGCCCTGGAACCGGTACAGCGCAACGATGGCATCGATGCGTGGCAGGCCCTGGCGGCGCCGGAGCAGCAGTACCGCTTCTGCAGCAACGTCGCGCATGATGCCTGCAACTGGCTGCTGCCGGCGGAAGCCGACGGCGCACAGGTCGATCCGGAGCCTTATTGCGTCGCCTGCGCGCATAACCGCACGGTGCCGGATCTTTCGGTTCCGGATCATGTCGCCAACTGGCGCCGCATCGAGAGCGCCAAACATCGTCTGTTCCATGGCCTGCTGCGTCTCGACCTGCCGCATGAAAACCGCGACGAGGATCCCGAGGAGGGTCTGGCCTTCGACTTCCTCGCCGATCCGCCCGACCCGAAAGCGCCCCGCATCATCACCGGGCATGACAACGGCTTGATCACCATCAACCTGGTGGAGGCCGACGATGCCGAGCGCGAACGCATCCGTGTGCAGATGCATGAACCCTATCGCACGCTGCTCGGACATTTCCGCCATGAGGTCGGGCACTATTATTGGGAACGGCTGGTCCGGCGCGCCGGCGACAACAGCGAGACAATGGCAACCTTCCGCAACCTGTTCGGTGACGAGCGGCAGGATTACGGGGAATCCCTGAAGACGCATTACGAGAACGGTCCGCCTGCCGGCTGGCAGGATGGCTATGTCAGCGCCTATGCCGCCGTGCATCCCTGGGAGGATTTCGCCGAGACCTGGGCGCATTACATGCACATCGTGGACACGCTGGAGACCGCCAATGCCTTTGGCCTACGCGTCAAGCCGCGCATCAGCCGTGGCGAGGAACTCGGCGTGCGCGTCGATTTCGATCCTTATCATGGCGAAACGATCGAGCAGTTGATCGAGGCTTTCCTGCCGGTGACCTTTGCGGTGAATAGCCTCAACCGTGCCATGGGCCAGCAGGATTTCTACCCGTTCGTGCTGAGCCCGGCCGCCATAAGCAAGCTCGGTTTCGTCCACCAGCTCTGTCGTCAGGCGCGTGAAGGCTTGCCAGTACTGTCGCAGGGCACACAGCCTGAAGCCGTGCCGATGCTGCTGGCAAACCAGCCTCAGATAATGCCGCAAGCTGGCCCGGATGAGGAGGTGACGGAACAGACCGCGGCCTTGCTGACCGTGGCATCACAGCTGGCGCTTGACCCGGTGTCCTGATCTAGTTGTCCGGGGCGCCGTGATAGTAAAAGGCGGACAGCACGCGATCCACCGTCACGCCATCTTCCGCCAACGGGCAATGCACATATTCCATGGCCGCGAAGTTGAAGCGGAACGGCACATTCACATGGCCGTGGAAGTAAATCGCGCAGCCGGTCTCCGCCACTTTCTGCCGCACATTCACGATGCGCGCCTGGCTTTCGTCGCCGGGATTTTGGGTCAGGTTGACACTCGTCTCGATATAGCGATTCATCAGCGGCACTGGCGCCGCACGCAGCACCATTTCGCCGGCAACGCGCACTAGGAAGCGCATGCCGTGCGTCTCTCGCTCGACCTGCACCAGCACCAGATGGCTGAGCAGATGCGGCACCCTCATGGGGTCGAAAGCCGCGCGCGCCGGCAGCCGGTCAGCCGGATGGATCTCGTGCATGTAGGTCAGGAAGTCGCGGAGTACCCGGCTGTCGGCGACGGCCAGCGCGGCTTCAATCGCAGCAAGGTTCGGATGCAAAGCCAAGCGGGTCAACCGGTGACGGTCTCGAGAGCCTTATAGTAGATGATCGAGACAATGTGGTCGACGGTAACGCCGTCCTCGGCCAATGGGCAGTGAACGTATTCGACCTCGGCATAATCGAGCGAGAAACGCATGCGCGGCTGGCCGCGGCGATAGATCAGGCAGCCGTTCTCAACCACGCTGTGCCGGGTTTCGATGGGAAAGCGCGCTGTTGGCTCGTTGGTATTGGCGATTTCGTCCAGGAAGCGGCCGTTCAGCGGCATGCGCATCGCCTGCACGACTTCATCGCCAGCCACCTTGATGCGGAAGCGGGGCCGGGCGATGTCGGGCTGGTGTACCACCTCGGCCAGCACCAGATTCGGCAGCAGGCGCGGAATTGCAGTCGGATCAAAGACCGTGCGGGTCGGCAGCGCATCGCCGGGGTGGATGCTGATGTAGTAGTCGAGGAAATCCCGCACCAGCCCGTAGTGCGCCTGGTGTCGCGCCGCCTGGGCCGCATCCAGGTTGGCCTGGGGCGGACGCAGCAGGGGGACAAGATGACGTGCGGGACTGAAGGTCATGACGGCGCCTTTGCTCCAGCGAAGGCGCGCTGTCTAACAGGGAATGTTGCGCCGCACCATAGCCGCCGTCACAACGCAGCTATGCAATTGCGAATGGCCCTGCCCAGACATTGGGCAGGGCCATAGTTGTAATCGCAAGCAATTATGCCGGAAGGGCGCCCCCGGTTTTGACCCGCTGGAGCAGGCGCTCCATGAAGGCCTCGCACAGACCAATCTGGCTGAGTTCGATGAACTCGTTCGGTTTGTGCGCCTGTTCGATATTACCCGGGCCGCAGACGATGGTGGGGATGCCGAGTTCAGAGAACAGACCGGCTTCAGTGCCGAAGGCCACCTTCTGCACACGGTTCGCACCGGTCAGTGCCTTGGCCAGTTCGACCACGCCAGCACGATCATCGGTGGAGAGGCCGGGGAATTCCGAGATCTGCGTGAAGGTGAAGCCGCAGGCCGGATCGACGGCTTTCAACTCCGGCTCCAGCTTGTTCTTGGCGTAGGCGACCACCTCGGCATACAGCGCATCCACGTCATCCTGCGGCAGGTAGCGGATTTCCCACAGGAAGCTGCAATCCTTCGGCACGATGTTCAGCGCCGTGCCGCCATTCACCGTGCCAGTATGCAGCGAGGTGTAAGGCGGGGCGAATTCAGCGTCGAAAGGACCGTTGTCGCGCTTCTTGCGCGCGAGCCCCTTGATGAAGGCGATCAGTTCGGCGGCGGCTTCCACCGCATTGGCGCCCTGATGGGTCAGCGAGGAATGGCATTCAAAGCCGCGCACATCGACGCGCCAGCTTTTCTTGCCCTTGTGCTGGGCGATCACCTGCATCTCGGTCGGTTCGCCGACGATGCAGGCTTTGGGTTTTACTGGCAGGTCCCGCAGCACCTCGATCAGCCGCTTGGCGCCGAGGCAGCCAACTTCCTCATCATAGGTGAAGGCATAGTGGATCGGAGTTTCGAGTTTCTGCGCCAGGAATTTCGGCGCGTA
The DNA here is from genome assembly GCF_007197755.1 of Ferrovibrio terrae. NCBI lineage: Bacteria > Pseudomonadati > Pseudomonadota > Alphaproteobacteria > Rhodospirillales > Rhodospirillaceae > Ferrovibrio > Ferrovibrio terrae. The sequence continues at coordinate 3,828,373 of NZ_CP041636.1, read as the reverse complement.
GGAGAGCGCGACGGCGACGAAGCTCTTCATGTCCGACGTGCCGCGGCCGTACAGCTTACCGTCCTTCTCGATGACCTTGAACGGATCGGTATCCCAGTCCTGACCGTCGATCGGCACGACGTCGGTATGACCCGACAGCACGATGCCCGGTTTGTCCTGCGGTCCGAGCGTGGCGTAGAGGTTGGCTTTCTTGCCGGTAGCGTCATGCACCAGCGTGGCATCGACGCCAAGCGATTTCAGGTGATCGCGGACCCAGTGGATCAGGTCGAGATTGGAATCGCGGCTGACCGTCGGCATTTCGATCAGCTGCTTGACCATTGCGAGGGCTTCGGGGGAGGGCTTCGTCATGGGGATTACCTTGCGTTTTTAAACGGTGTCATGCCCGGCCTTGTGCCGGGCATCCACGTCTTTGCTTGATCGGGTTGTAAGGCGTGGATGGCCGGAACAAGTCCGGCCATGACACAGCATGGGTTAGCTGGACTGCAAACTCTTGATCTGGTTATCGAGGTCGTCGGCGATGAAGGACTGCACGATCTCGTCGATGCTGGCATCGACAGTGAAGCCCATCGTCCTGGCGCGTTCCGATGATGTAGCGCCCGGCCAGCCATCGACAATCTTCTGGATCGCCGTATCAGGCGTCCAGTGAATGGTGCCGACCTTGCGGTTTGCGCCGCGCAGCGCGGGCGTGGCGCGCTCCACAGCGGCGGCCATCTCGCCAGCAGTGACGCGGATGCCAGAGAGCAGCAGCGCACGATCCTTGCCGAATTTTTCTGCCGGCAGGTCATGCGCGCGGATGAAGGCATCGATGGTATGACGCGGCGACAGGCAGGCCATAGGGCTGTCAGGGCGCACGGGGCAAATGGCATCCACGCCCGACAGCGGCTCGCGGATCATCGAGCTGGCCCAGGTGGAGGCCGCTTTGTTCGGCTTGCCCGGCCGCACCATGATGGTGGGCAGGCGGATGCTGCGGCCATCGACGAAGCCCTTGCGGCTGTAGTCGTTGATCAGCAACTCGCCGCTCAGCTTCTGCACGCCGTAGGAGGTGGTCGGGCGCTGCGCGGTCTGGTCGGTCACGGTCTTGGGCAGGTCGTCGCCGCCATAAACCGCCACCGATGAGGCAAACACCAGGCGCGGCGTGTGCGTGGTGATGGCGCGGCAGGCTTCCAGCACATTGCGCGTACCTTCCAGGTTAACGCGATAGCCGCCTTCGAAATCGGCCTCGGCGCCGGAGGATACAATCGCGGCGAGATGAAATACGGAATGGGTGTTGTGCCCGATCAGCTTCAATATTTCGGCATGGTCGCCGATATCGCCAGCCAGCGTGGTGACGCGCGGATCCTGCGGACCGGCAGCCTTCACGACGTCGAACAGGATGATCTGGTTGATCTCTTCCGGCTGGCCGCTTGGGCCGGTCAGCTTGCCGCGGCGCAGCAATTCCGCAGCCAGTTTCTGACCGATAAAGCCGGCACCGCCGGTAATGACGACATTGAGCATGGATGACCCCAGAAAGAGCTTTCGGGAGCGCCCACGCTAAACAGCCTGCACTGCTGAAACAAGCGGTGCAGGCTGGTCGTGAATGGTTCGGGTGATCTTAGGCCGGCATTCAGTTCCGGGGCGGCGGAGGCGGCGGCATCTCGCCGCGCATATGCTTGGGACCGCGGCGCAGCATGCGTTCGGCGAATTCCCGGCGCTGTTCCGGCGTCATGGCATCGGCGGCGGCAAGCATGCCCGCCTGCATGCCGGCCTGCAGCTGGTCGAGCCGCCGGCGGTGTTCGTCCAGCACGGCGGCCAGGCGGTTATGGTCATATGGCTCGGCACCCAGCGCGCTCGACAGGTCGCGCCGCATCTGGTGATGCGAGACATTGCCGCCCTTGCGGCCTTCCTCGAAAGCCTGGCGGAAGGCCTGCCGGGCATTGTCGGGCAGGCGGCGTGCCACCTGATCCTCAATCTGCCAGCCACGCCGCTCGGCGAATTCACGGTATTTGAAATAGCGCACGGCGCCGAACCCGGCGAAGCCGAGGTTGATCGCCACGGAGACGATCAGCGCAATGGCGAGCCAGCGGTTGACTTTCGATCTGGCGGGGGCGGGCGTAATGGTATCGGACATGGGGTTTAGTCCTCACTCAGGAACGGCGTGGCAGATGCAATCTGCACGGTGACGAGATCGGTCTCCTGCGCATCGATCAGACCGAAATTGGCGAAGCCGGCGCTGACGCCGATAGCCAGTGCGAGCGCCAGTGCGGCAAACTGCGGTGCACGGCGGCCGGTCGGGAACAGCAGCCCGAGCGCTTCGGCCACCTGGGCGCGCCAGTCGGGAGCGGGGGCTGCGGCAAGTGCCGGCGGCAGATTGGCCACCTGGGCCAGCACGCGCTGGCGCAGCGCATCGCTCGGTTCGATCCGGGGCAGAGGAGCGCGCAGCAGATGCGCATCCACGGCAGCGGCGCGGCGCTGCGCTTCGCGGGCATCGGAGCGGGTGGTGAGCATCGCGGTGGCGGCAGCCTGTTCACTCTGCGGCCAGCGGTCGAGATCGGCGCCATAGGCATCGAGCAGGTCGAGGAAGCGTTCGAGATTCATCGCTTTACTCCTTTGGCCCGAACGTGGTGCGCAGGTCGTCGCGCAGCGCACGCTTGGCGCGGATCAGCAGGGATTCCAGCGCGCCGATACTGATATCCAGCGCCCTGGCGGCATCGATATTGCTCTCACCTTCCCAGAAGCAGAGCAGGATGGCGGCGCGCTGCCGCTCGGGCAGCTTCTGCAGCGCCAGTGCGACATGGTCGCTGGTCTCGACAGCCAGCCGCGTGTCATAGGGTGTCGCGTGATCCTCGTCGGCAATCTCGACCTGGTCGTCCAGCGCCGCCATGCCAGGCTTGCGTTTGCGGTCGATGCACAGGTTGACGACCACGCGGTTCAGCCAGGTCTTGAAGCTGGCACCGCCATCGGCGCGCCAGCGTGCGGCATGTTGCCAGACGCGCAGGAAGGCCTCCTGTGCGACCTCTTCAGCATCGCCGCGGCTGTACAGCACGCGATAGGCCACGGTGACGGCATGACGCAGGTATTTGTCGACCAGCAGGCGATAGGCCGCATGGTCGCCGCGGGCGACCCGGTGCATCAGGGCGGTGTCGATTTCGCTCATGCTGCGGTCAGCCGGGATGGTTTCCAGCCGGGGTAAGGCGAGAGAGGCGAACATGCGGCGATGTCCTGCTCATCGTTGATCTCAATACCCTACACGGCACCATGGCAGGATTCCTGCGCTGTAAAAGCGGCGGAATTCAGGCCGAAAAACGGTAGAGGCAGGACTTGAGGCCGGATCAGGCCTTGCCGGCGGCTTCGAGCGCCTTGAGTTCCTCGGTCAGGCGCGCGATTTCGGCACCGACGGCCTTGGCCATGTCCGGAGCATCCCAGTCGCGATACTGGCCCTGTTTGTAGGCCAGCGCGTTGCGGTAATAGAGATAGGCATTCAGCCGGCAGCGCACGTAGTTGTTCTGCGTCTTGATCACCTTGCCGGGACTGCCGACCACCACAGAATTGTCGGGGATTACGGTGCCTTCCTTCAGGAAGGTATGGCCGCCGATGATGCAGTTGTTGCCGATCACGCAGCCGTCCATGATGGTCGAGCCGATGCCGATCAGGCAGTTGTCGCCGATCGTGCAGCCGTGGATCGTGCAGTGATGGGTGACCGAGCAGTGCGCGCCCACGTAGGTGCCGGTCTGGCTGCCGACATGCAGCATCGAGAAATCCTGCACGTTGGTGTAGGCGCCGATGACGATCTCGTAATTTTCGGCGCGCGCGGCCACGTTGATCCAGACCGAGCTGCCTTCCTCCAGCCGCACCTTGCCGTAAATCTGCGCCGTATCGTGGATATAGGCGGGATTGTTCAGCACCACGTCGGGGCCGTATACGGGCATCGTTTCCTCCATCTCTGCCCGTTGACCTTAGCCAACCGGGCGAGACGGAGGAAGAGGGGGCTGTGACAGCCTGACTGGACAGTTACTTGGTCGCGTCCTTGAGGTAGGCGATCAGGTCGGCGATCTCGGTTTCCCGCTTGATGCCCGGGAAGACCATCTTGTTGCCCTTGATGAAGCTCTTAGGGTCGGCGAGATACTGCGCGATGGTGTCATCGCTCCAGGTGATGCCGGAATTTTTCATCGCATCGGAATATTTGAAACCTTCGGTGGTGCCGGCCTTGCGACCGAACACGCCCTTCAGCGAGGGGCCGACGGCATGCTTGCCGGCATCCAGCTGGTGGCAGGCCCGGCATTTGGCGAAAGCCTTGCGGCCTTCCTCCGGGTTGCCGGCAGCCTGGGCGCTGCCGAGAGTGAAGCTGAGGGCGAGCAGGGCAAAAACGGATAAAGCGACTCGCGACATCTGGGGCTCCTGGGGCAGTGGGCGTTTTCTGTATATGGCGTGTCAAACACCGATTCGGGGCAGGACTAGTATCCCACCGATGAAAAAAATAGCACGGCGACTCGCATTGGGAAGCGTGGCGCCTTGTCGCATTTACCACCGCTTAACAGAGCGGCTGGTTAACTGCCCCGCGTTGAGTGCGGGAGAGCAGTACCGATGAATATGATGGCCAATGCGGGGACGATGCGGCTGCAGGCGATGGCGGCGGCGGGCGGCGAGGTGCTGAAGATCCAGCAGGATCTGGCGGCGCGGCGCAGCAACCTGGTGGCTGAACTGCTGCGTGGCGAGGAGGATTTCTTCGAGCAGCAGCATTATCCCGCCGGCGATGTGTTCGATCCGCAGACCGGTGCGCAATATTACTACCACGCCCATCGCAACGACGGCCGTGAGCATGGTCACTTTCATGTCTTTCAGCGCCCGCAATTCCTGGGTGAACAGTTCGAGCCGGCCAAATATGTGAAGACCGGTGTCGGCCGCTGCTCGCCCAAGCAGAAGATCGGCGAACACTGGCCGCGCGGCGAAAACGCCCTGGCCCATATCATCGGTGTGGCGATGGATCATTACGGCCAGCCGATCCGGCTGTTCACCGTCAACCGCTGGGTTACTGATGAAACCTGGTTCGCCGCACGCGACGTGATCGCCATGCTGGAGCGCTTCGAGCTGCGTCATGCCTGGCCGTCCTCGCCGGTGAACCGCTGGCTCAACGGCCTGCTGCGCCTGTTCCAGCCCGAGATCATCGATCTGATCCGTCGCCGCGACGATGCGGTGGAGGCGCGCGGTCGCGCCAATCCGCGCGGCGATGCTCTGGAAGACCGCAGCCTGGAAGTGACCGCGTCGATCGATATTTCGGTGGAACGGCAGCTGCGCCAGCTGCGTCGGTCACTGGCGGCTTAGGCGCCGACTGCTTAAGGCAGGTATCCCAGCCCGCGCCATTCGGCGTAGGACTTGCGGAAGGTGTGGAAGGATTCCCACACTTTCTTGAATTCCGGATTAGCGGCGCTTTCTTCCTTCACTACCTGGATCCACGAGGCCTTCAGCGCGTCCATGATCGGCTTGGGCAGCGTGTGTACCTTGACCCCGCGCTGGCGGATTTCCTGCAGTGCCTGCACCTGCTGCACTTCGCCTTCGGCCAGGCTGTCGCGGATATTGTCGCCACAGACATTGTTGATCATGGCGCGCTGGGCATCGCTCATGCCGTCCCACACCTTCATGTTGACCAGCATGGTGATCAGCGAACTCTGCTGGTGCCAGCCGGGGAAATAATAGTGGTTGGCGGCTTTCTCGAAGCCGTAGCGCACATCGACGAAGGGCAGCGAGAATTCGGCCGCATCGATGCTGCCGCTTTGCAGCGCATGGAAGGTGTCGCCGCCATTCAGCGCCACGGTCTCGACACCCAGTCGGCTGATCACCTTGGCACCGATGCCCATGAAGCGCATGCGCAGGCCCTTGAGGTCTTCGACTGTGTTGATCTCACGGCGGAACCAGCCGCCGGATTCCGGCGGCAGCACGGTGCAGACGATCGGCTTGATGTTGAAGCGCGAGAAGGTGGCGTCCATCAGTTCCTGGCCGCCGCCATAGGCCAGCCAGGCGAGATATTCGCTCGCCGACGGCCCGAAGGGCACGGTGGAAAACAGCCACAGCACGGAATCACGCTGCGCGAAGAAGTTGGGCGAAGACCACACGGCGTCGATCTCGCCGTTCGACACCTTGTCGAACAGCTCGGCATTCGGCGCCAGCATGTTGGGCTCGAACAGCTTGATCTCGACATTGCCGTCGGACGCGACCTGCAGCTTCTCGACGGTGACGACAGCCATGGTGCCGATCTGTGGCGCCGAGGTGGGCGCAGCGCTCGCCATGCGGATGGTGATGCGGCCACCCGGCGCCTCGACCACAGCATTCTGATTCTGCGCGTTGTCGGGTTCCTTGATGGCGCGCGCTTCCGGGCTCTGCGTCGCGCGGTCAAGCGAGACTGCACCGATGCCGATCAGGATGCCCAATACCAGAGCCAGGCCGGCCACTGTGACCAGACGCGCCAACTGCAAAATCCTTTATAGTCTCGGCGGACCCACCCACCGGTTTCTGCCGGGTCACAATAGGCACAAGCCTATGGGCCGTCTATGTATTCAGGCGGTAACCTTGGCTCCCGGAAACTCGCCGTGGACGGGTCGTCTTGACCTTAGTTACATCTGCAACTATCCTGCGCCGCAAGGCAAAATGCCATAACAAACATCGTCTGGGAGGACGCATCGTGTCATCCAAACTGATCCGCCTGATTGGCAAATCGGCGCCGGCGGCGCTGGTCGCCGCGCTCTTCGCAACCGCAGCATTGCCGGTTGCGGCGCAGGAAATCGAGCTGAAGCTGAGCCATTTCCTGCCTGCCGGCCACGGCATGCATCGCGACTGGTTCGTGCCCTGGGGCGAGGAACTGGCCAAGCGCACCAATGGCAAGGTCAAGCTGACTGTCTTCCCGGCCGGCAGCGCCTTCGGCAATCCGGCGCGCCAGCTCGAGCAGGCGACCAGCGGCGTGGTCGATATCGCGCATGGCCTGCGCGGTGTGCCGGCCGGTCGCTTCAACCGCATGGGCATCATCGAATTCCCGTTCCTGGTCGAGACGGCGAATGCCGCCAGCCGCACGCTGTGGGAGATGTATCCCAAGCATTTCGCCGGCGAATTTCCCGACACGGTGAAAGTGCTGGGCCTGCATGCGCATAACGCCGGCCTGATCCATACCGGCGCCAAGCAGGTCAAGACGATGGACGACCTGAAGGGCCTGCGCATCCGCTCGCCCAGCCCGCAGATCAACGCGATGCTGCAGCAGCTGGGCGCCACGCCGGTCGGCCTGCCGCCGGGCGAGGTCTATGAAAATCTGCAGCGCGGCGTGATCGATGGCGCGGTCTTCCCGTGGGACCCGATCAACTCGTTCCGCCTGTTCGAGGTGACGAAATTCCATCTTGATGCACGCTCCTACACCGCCAGCTTCTATTTCGTGATGAACAAGCGGAAGTACGACAGCCTGCCGGCCGATGTGAAGAAGGCGATCGACGACACCACCGGCGCGGCGTTGACCGAGCGTTTCGGCGACTGGTGGAACCAGTGGGATGCACCGGGTCTTGAAGCCGCCTCGAAGAAGGGCAACGCGATGAGTTCGCTGAGCGCCGAGGAACGCGTGCGTTGGCGCGACGCACTGAAGCCGACCACTGAAAAGCTGCTGACCGATCTGGAAGGCCAGGGCGTGAAGGATGCCCGTGCCATCTTTGCCGAGATGCAGCAGCGCATCGCCAAGTATGAAGGCGCCAAGAAGTAAGTTCTGGTGCTGATCTGAACGATCCCGCCGCCTGACGGGCGGCGGGATATTTTTATTGCAGCGGACCGGTCGATGATCGTTTTCTATCGCCTCGCGGAACGGGCCGCCTCCTGGGCCGGCAAGATCGGTGCCTTCTGTGCGCTGTTGGCTGGCCTGTTCACCTGCCTCGACATAGTGATCCGAAATTTCGGTGGGCGGGGTATTCTGGGTACGGTCGATATCACACAGCTGATGATCGTCGGCTGCGCCTTCCTCACCATCCCCTACGGCTTTATGACCGACAGCCATGTCTCGGTCGATATCGTTACCACGCGGCTGCCGCTGCGCGGCCGCGCGCTCTGCCGTGCATTTTCGGCGCTGCTGGGCGGCGTGCTGATGCTGGCCATCGGCTGGTTCGGCATCGGTCAGGCGCAGACCGTGGCCATGATGGGCGATAAATCGCAGACCATCGGGCTGCCGATGATCTGGTTCTGGTACCCGCTGCTGGCCGGCGCGTTCTTCACGACCGCACTGATCCTGCTGATCGTGCTGCGCCATCTCGCCGTCGCCATCACCGGGCGCGAGGTGATTGCGCCGATGGAACCGAAAGCCGAGGTACTGTGATGACAGCGGCCTGGCTTGGCGTGATCGGCTTCGGCGCGGTGCTGGTGCTGATGTTCGTGCAGGTGCCCGTTGCCGTGGCGATGGGCGTGGTTGGTGCCGTGGGATTTCTGTGGCTGCAGGGCTGGGATGGCCTTGCCTATGTAATGGGCTCGTCGCCGTTTGAATCAGTGATCCCCTACAGCCTGTCGACCGTGCCGCTGTTCGTGATGATGGGAGTGTTCGCCACCTATGCCGGGCTCTCGCGTCAGCTCTACGACGCAGCCTATGCTTTCCTCGGCCATTATCGCGGTGGACTGGCGCTCGCCACTATTGGCGCCTGCGCGGCGTTCGGCTCGATCTGCGGTTCGGCGATTGCCACGGCTGCCACCATGTGCCGCGTGGCATTGCCCGAAATGCGCCGGCGCGGCTATGCCGACAGCCTGGCCTCGGCCACGATAGCGGCCGGTGGCACGCTCGGGATTCTGATTCCGCCGTCGATCATCCTGCTGATCTATGCGCTGCTCACGGAACAGTCGCTCGGCAAGCTCTATGTCGCGGCACTGCTGCCGGGCGTACTGGGCACCGTGCTCTATATGCTGGCGATTGCCGTCGCCACGCGGCTCAATCCCGCCATAGGGCCGGCCGGCGAGCGGATGTCCTGGCCGCAGCGCCGCCGTACGCTGAAAACGGTCTGGCCGGTCTTCCTGCTGTTCGCCATCGTGATCGGCGGCATGTTCATCGGGGTATTCTCGCCGAATGAAGCCGCCTCGGTGGGCGCCGTCGGTGCTTTGCTGTTCGCAGTGCTCAGCCGCTCGATGACCCTGGGTCGCTTCCGCGACTCTTTGCGCGAAACCGCAGCCACCAGTGCGATGATCTTCCTGATCCTGATCGGCGCGGGCCTGTTCAATTTCTTCCTCGAAGTCACCAATGCACCGCAATTCGTGGTGCAGCAGATTCAGGCCCTCAATCTGAGCCCGGTGCTGTTCCTGATCCTGCTGACCGGATTCTACGTCATCCTCGGCGCGCTGATGGATGACCTGGCGATGATGCTGCTGACCCTGCCATTCGTGTTCCCGCTGGTGCAGGCGTTAGGCATCGATCCGATCTGGTTCGGCATTTACATGGTCACGATTATCGAGATTGGCATGATCGTGCCGCCAGTCGGCATGAACCTGTTCGTCATTCAGGGGGTCGGCAATGTGAGGCTGGAAACCGTCATCCGCGGCATCCTGCCTTTCGTGGTGGCGGATCTGGTGCGCGTCGCCCTGCTGATCGGCTTCCCGGCGATTGCGCTCTGGCTGCCCGGTCTTATGGATTAACTGGCTTATGGATTAGTCGGCTTCTTCGGCGGCACCACGCCGTAGTCCCTGATCCAGCCGAGGCTCTCCACCGTGCTGCCGGTTGGGCGGTATTCGCAGCCGATCCAGCCGTCATAGCCCAGCCGGTCAAAGGTCTCGAGGATATAGCGGTAGTCGATCTCGCCGTTGCCCGGTTCGCGGCGGTCGGGCGGGTTGGCGATCTGCACATGGCCGATCCACGGCATCTGCCGTTCGATCCGTTTGGTGATGTCACCATGGGTAATCTGCGCATGATAGACGTCGAACTGCAGGCGCAGGTTGGGGGCGCCGATATCGGTGATCACTTTCTCGGCGAAATCGAAATCGCTGAGGAAGAAACCCGGATTGTCGCGCTGGTTGAGCGGCTCCAGCATCAGCATGCGACCCATCCCCGCAGCCTGCTGCGCCGCCCAGGCCAGGTTGTCCATGAAACAGGCTTCCATGGCACGGCGATCCGCACCTGAAGGCTGCATGCCGGCCACCACATGGATGCGTGGGCAGTTGAAAGCCTCGGCATATTCGAAGGTCCGCGCCATGGCGGCGCGGAAATCCTGCCGCCGGCTGGGCAGCGCGGCCAGCCCGCGCTCACCCTTGGCCCAGTCGCCGGCGGGGGTGTTGAACAGCACCACCTGCACCCCGGCCGCCCGTACGGCCGAGGCCACGGCAGCAGCCGAATGGTCGTAGGGGAACATGAATTCGACGGCCTGGAAGCCCTGGTCGGCGGCGGCGGCGAAACGGTCGAGGAAGGGCTCGTCCTGGAACAGGAAGCTCAGGTTGGCGGCAAAGCGCGGCATGATGTCCCCCTCGCATGATGTCCCTGGCGGGACGGTATAGCCGACCTGTCACCGGGCATCGGTTTTCCAAGACTGTCATTTCTGCTAACTGTTCGGCAAGGCTTCTTCATTTGGGGTTTTCGGGGCATATGGCCGACGGAAAGCTGCAGGCAGGACGGGACGGACGGACGCTGCGGTTCAGCCTGACGGGCGACTGGACGCTGGCGCATGCCAGCGCCTTGCTCATGCGGCTGGGCGGGCTGGCCACGGCCGGGCTGTTGCACGAGCATCTGCGCGATGGCGGCCAGCAATTGGCCCGGCTCGACACCGGCGGTCTGCAGCGGCTTGATACCGCCGGTGCGTTGCTGCTCGCCCGTCTGTATCGCCAGCTTGAGGATCAGGGTTTCTCGGTCGAATGGCCCGCGCCACGGCACGAGCATCGCGCGCTGTTCGACTATGCGCGTGGTTGCGGCGAGGCGGTGACGGTCTGGCCCAGGATCGATGGCGGCTTTGCCGGTTTTGTGCGACATCTCGGCTGGCTCACCCTGTTCTTCGCACGCGAAGCGCGACGTTTTACCTCATTCATCGGCGAAGTGACCGAGACAGCGGTGCTCACAGCCTTCCGCCCCGGCCAGATGCGCTTTACCTCCATGGTGCATCATATGGAGGAGACCGGGCTCAAGGCGCTGCCGATCGTCGGGCTGCTGTCTTTCCTGATCGGCATGGTGATGGCCTATCAGGGTGCCAGCCAGCTGCAGAAATTCGGGGCCGAGCTGTTCGTGGTCGACCTGATCGGGATCTCGGTGCTGCGTGAACTTGGGGTGCTGCTCACCGCCATCCTGATTGCCGGCCGCTCAGGCAGCGCCTTCACCGCCCAGATCGGCACCATGAAGGTGAACGAGGAGGTCGCCGCCATGCGCACGCTGGGGCTAGATCCCGTCGTTGTGCTGGTGCTGCCGCGCCTGTTCGCACTGATGCTGACCCTGCCGGTGCTGACCTTCTTCGCCGATGTCATGGGACTGGTCGGCGGCGCGCTGATGGCCTGGAGCACGCTCGGCATCAACCCGGACCTGTTCTTCAATCGCCTGCATGATGCCGTGGGGTTGCGCACTTTCTTCGTCGGCCTCGTCAAGGCGCCGGTCTTTGCCGCGCTGATCGCGATGGTCGGCTGCTACGAAGGCCTGCGCGTCAAGCGCGATGCCGAGAGCGTTGGCCGGTTGACCACGCGCTCGGTGGTGCAGTCGATCTTCCTTGTCATCGTGTTCGATGCGCTGTTTTCCATCATGTTCAACTTCTTGGAAATCTGAACATGGGGACACCGGACAGACAGCGGGATACGGTGATCAGCGTGCGCGGGCTCGTGAACCGTTTTGATGACAACGTGATCCATCAGGGCCTCGACCTCGACGTCTATCGCGGTGAGGTGATCGGCGTGGTCGGCGGGTCTGGCACCGGCAAGTCTGTCCTGCTGCGCACCATCATCGGCCTCAATCATCCCGTCACCGGCAGCATCCGCCTGCTTGGCACCGACATGATCAACGGCGGTCCGGACGAGTTGCGCGCGGTGCGCCAGCGCTTCGGCGTGCTGTTCCAGGATGGCGCGCTGTTCTCCTCGCTGACGGTGGCGCAGAATATCCAAGTGCCGCTGAAGGAATTCTACGACCTGCCGCAGGACCTGCTGGACGAGATCGTGGCGGCGAAACTGCACATGGTCGGCCTGTCGCCCGATGCCGGGGCGAAATATCCGGCCGAACTGTCGGGTGGCATGCGCAAGCGGGCAGGGCTGGCGCGTGCGCTGGCGCTCGACCCCGAGATCGTGTTCTTCGACGAGCCTACAGCGGGCCTCGATCCGATCGGTGCGGCCGCCTTCGACCAGCTGGTGCGCGACCTGCAGCGGGCGCTGGGACTGACGGTGTTCATGGTGACGCACGATCTCGATTCGCTGCATGCCATCTGCGACCGTATCGCCGTTCTGGCCGAGAAGAAGGTGCTGCTGACCGGGCCGATGGATGTCATGCTGAAGGCGCAGCATCCATGGGTGGTCGAATATTTCCATGGGCCGCGGGCCCGGGCTGCCGCCATCACGGCGACGCTGGAAGAGAGGACGTAAGATGGAAACGCGGGCGCATCATCTGCTGATCGGCAGCTTCATGCTGGCCTTCCTGGTGCTCATCGTCGCCTTCGTGCTCTGGCTGGGCAAGACCGAGGTCGACCGTGAAGTCGCGCGCTACAATATCTATTTCAGCGGCTCGGTGGCCGGCTTAGGGGTTGGCGGCGATGTACGCTTCAACGGCATCAAGGTTGGCAGCGTGTCGCAGATCCTGATTGACCGTCAGGACACCAGCCGCGTGCGCGTGATCGCCGAAGTGGCCGGCGATACGCCGATCAGGGAAGATTCCGAAGCCACGCTGCAGTTGCAGGGCATCACCGGCGTGTCCTTCGTGCAGATCACGCCGGGCAGCCGCGAGGCCGCGATCCTGCCAGTGGTGGCCGGCCGCGACATGTCGAAATACCCCACCATTCGTTCGCGCACCTCGGCCATCGAGGCGTTGTTCGAGGCCGCGCCCGATCTGGTCACCCGCGCGGCGCAGGTACTGAGCGACGAGAACCTGCAGAATCTTGGCGGCTTCATCGCCGATCTGCGTTCGCTGTCGCAGACCCTGGTGCAGCGTCAGGATGCGATTGCCGGCGCGGTTGACAGTTTCGCCAAGACCAGCACCGACATCGCCAAGGCGGCCGCAGCGGCCGAGCAGATCGCCGCCAAGCTGGATCGCGTGATGGACCAGGCCGAGGGCACTTTGCGCAACGCCAACCAGCTGCTGCAGGTCGATGGCGCGGCTGCGGCGCAGGATGCACGCAAGGCGATGGCGCAGCTCAACGAGCTGCTGACCGCACTCAATGTGGTGATTGATGAAAACCGCGTACCGCTGAATGCCATGACGACCGATGGCTTCGGTGAGTTTCGCCGCCTGATGGCGGAAACCCGTATTCTGGTCAGCAGCCTGGCGCGCGTGGCGCAGCGGCTGGAGGATAATCCGAGCGCCGTGCTGTTCGGCAACCGTGATGCCGAATACCGCAACGAAGGGGGGAGTGGACGTCGATGAGCAACACCACCAGACGCGGCCTGCTGCTGGCGGCAGCCGCCTTGCCGCTCACGGCCTGTGGCGGCCTGATTCCGCAGGCGCCGCCGTCGAACATCTACAATCTGTCGCCCAAGACGACCTTCCCGGACAGCCTGCCGCGCGTCGACTGGCAGCTGGTGGTGGAGGAGCCTTACGCCGCCGGCGGTCTCGACAGCCACAAGATCGCGATCTACACCAACCCCTACGAAGTGAAGTATTACGCCGAGGCGCGCTGGGCCGAGCGCGCACCGCGCATGGTGCAGACCCTGCTGGTGGAAAGCTTTGAAAATACCGGCAGGATCGTCGCGGTCGGCCGCCAGTCGGTCGGTCTGCGCTCGGATTTCAACCTGAAAAGCGACCTGCGCGAATTCCAGGCCGTGCTCAAGGAGGGCCAGGCCGCGCCGGAAGTCATCATCGTGCTGCAGGTCAAGCTGATCGCGCAGCCGCGCCAGCAGATCGTGGCCTCCGCGACCTTCGAGCGGCGTGCGGTGGCGAAATCGGCTGGCATTCTGAATGTGGTGGAAGCCTTCGACGACGCGCTGGGCAAGATACTGCGCGACACGGTCGCCTGGGCGATGACGACAGCGAAGAAAGAGTAAGAGCAATTTTACTCGTCATTCCCGCGTAAGCGGGAATCGAGTCTATCCACTGGGCTTATTTACGACTGCCTGCGCAGTTCCACGATCGGCTTCGACATCACCGCTTCCATGTCCCAGGGGAACAGGATCCAGGTATCCTGGCTCACTTCGGTGATGTAGCTGTCGACCATTGGCCGGCCCGAGGGCTTGGCGTAGATGGTGGCGAAATGCGCCTTGGGCAGCAGCTGGCGCACGGCCTTCGCCGTGATGCCGGTATCAACCAGATCATCGATGATCAGCCAGCCTTCGCCCTGGTCTGGCATGGCGGCGGTGGCGTCTTTCAGCACGTTCACCTTGGTGCCCCGTTCCAGCTCGTTATAGGTCGAGCAGGAGATCGTCTCGATCACACGCACATTCAGTTCGCGCGCCACGATGGCAGCCGGCACCATGCCGCCGCGGGTGATCGCCACCACGCCCTTGTAATGCGTGCCGTTGTCGAGCAGACGCCAGGCCAGCGCCTTGCAGTGACGATGCAGCTCCTCCCAGGAGACAGGGAAGAATTTGGTATAGCCGTGGCTCTCGGTCATGCTGCTGGTTCCGTGACTAGGCTGTCGTTGCCTGGCGATAGGTTTCGATGGGGGTGCGGATACGCTCCGGGATTTCCACCGACTTGAGAATCTTCTCATCCACGATGCAGGAGATATGCGCCGCCGTGAAGCAGACCTCGCCGGCGGCATTGCGCCCCTTGAAATCGTAGGTGATGGTCGAACGGCTCAGCTTCTCGACGCGCAGCTCGACCGTGAAGGGCTCGCCGCCTTTCAGGGCGCGCTGGAAATCCAGCTTGGTGCTCACGGTCGGTGAGCCGTAGCCGAGCTCCTTGTGCAGACGCAGGAAGCTGAAGCCGATCACGTCGCGCCAGAAGGCCTCCAGCGTTTCCATCACATAGTCCAGGAACTGCGTGGTGTAGACCATGCCGGCAGGGTCGCATTCGCCCCATTGCACGATGCGGGGGCAGGAAAACGGGCGGTCGGGGCTGAACTGGGCTGAATCGGTCATGGCCGGATGATACGGAGCCGGCATGCTAAAAAAAAGGGCGTCCGAAGGGGATTCGGACGCCCAACTGGTCTGGGAAGGAGATGGTGGTCTGGGAGGGAACTGGGCCGCCTTACGGACGGACGTATTCGAAGTCGGTCGGCTGGTTGTTGATGCCGCGGGCCGGCGGAGCGATCCAGCCGGCATATTTGCCGATCTCGGTCACCGGCTTCATCAGGCTGATCACATAGAGGCGGTCGTCCTCGGTCGGCAGCCAGGCGTGATGTTTGGCATCCCACTCGGCCTGGCTGACGATCTTGCCGTCCGGGCTGACCTTCAGTTCGGCGAACTGGCCGATCTGGCGGTTGAAGGCCCGGTGCGGCAGCTTGAGCTCGAAGTCGATGCCATGGCGCTTGATGATCTGGTTCCAGCGCATCACGCCGCGGGCGCAGTCGGCCACATAGTCGTCGCGCAGGCGCTCGTTCAGGGCGGTGAGGGCGGAAGCCTCGACCTCACGGAAGCCGTCGCCGTGCACTTCCAGCACCTTGTAGGACGCATCGGTCAGCTTGTGGTCGTCGCCGATGCGGGTCTCGTCGAAGCGGCCTTTGATGCCCATGGTGTAGTAGTTCGCCGCGTTGGTCGAGATTTCCGAACCGAACAGATCGACCGACACCGAGAAGTGGAAGTTGAGATACTTCTGCAGCGTGGGCAGATCGACGGCGCCATGCTTGCGCACGTCGTCGGTCTTGAAGTCACGCATGATTTCGCAGGTGCGCTGGATCACGCGGCTGATGCCGGTTTCGCCCACGAACATATGATGCGCTTCTTCGGTCAGCATGAAGCGGCAGGTGCGCGACAGCGGATCGAAGCCGCTCTCGGCGAGAGATGCCAGCTGGAACTTGCCGTCACGATCGGTGAAGAAGGTGAACATGAAGAAGCTGAGCCAGTCCGGCGTCGCCTCGTTGAAGGCGCCGAGGATGCGCGGCTTGTCGTCGTCGCCCGAGCGGCGCTGCAGCAGCGCCTCGGCTTCCTCGCGGCCGTCGCGGCCAAAGTAAGCGTCGAGCAGGTAGACCATGGCCCAGAGATGGCGGCCTTCCTCCACGTTGACCTGGAAGAGGTTGCGCATGTCATACAGCGACGGGCAGGTCTGGCCGAGCAGACGCTGCTGTTCGACTGAGGCCGGCTCGGTGTCGCCCTGGGTAACGATGAGGCGGCGCAGCACGCCGCGATATTCACCGGGAACTTCCTGCCAGGCGGCCTCACCCTTGTGGTCGCCGAAATTCACCTTGCGCTCGGCTTCCGGCTCGGCAAGGAAAATACCCCAGCGATAGTCGGGCATCTTCACATAGTCGAAATGCGCCCAGCCCTGGCTGTCGACGCTGATCGCGGTGCGCAGATAGGCCTCGCGCGCCTGGAAACCGGCCGGGCCCATATCGCCCCACCAGTCGAGGAATTTCGGCTGCCAGTCTTCCAGCGCGCGCTGCAGGCGGCGGTTGTCGGAGAGGTTGACGTTATTGGGGATGAGCGAATTGTAGTCGATAGCCATCGTCGTTCTCCCTGTCTTACACGCGCTTGCGGTCGAAGCCGGCGCGCTGGCCGGTGCCGTAAAGCTTGAGCGCACCCTGGTCGCCGACGGCGTTGGGACGCTGGAAAATCCAGTTCTGCCACGCGGTCAGACGGCCGAATATCTTGGTCTCCATCGTCTCGGGGCCGCCGAAACGGAGCGAGGCTTCCATGCCGGTGAGGGCATCGGGCGAGAAGGCGGCGCGTTCCTCGATGGCGATGCGCACCTCGTCTTCCCAGTCGATGTCGTCGGGCGTGAAGGTGACGAGGCCAGCTTCGTCGGCGGCTTCGGCATCCAGATCGTTGCCGATCAGCTTCTTCATTTCATCCGTGCGGGACGGATCGTCGAGATTCCGGCTGGCGATGCGGCTCAGGCCGTTGCCCATCGGATAGGCGCCGAAATTCATCGGCGTCATGCGCACAGTGGCGGGCGGGCGATTGTCGCCTTCCATCTGGCCGTCCAGCATGTAGGAGCGGTCAGATGCCACGACCAGTTCGAGCAGCGTGCCGGTGAAGCAGGAGCCCGGCTCGATCAGGGCGAAGGTCGAGCGCGACGAGACGTCGATGCGCTTGAGCACACGCTTGAGGAACAGACGGATTTCGCGCACCAGCCAATGAGCCTTGTGCTGTTCCAGGGCGGCATCGTATGCGGCAACCAGGTCGGCATCGCCCTCGGTACGGAATACCCACATGCCAGTGGTTTCTTCGTTGGTGCGCAGATGCAGGATCAGGTCGTCCAGCTCACGCGCCAGCGCCAGCGACCAGAACTGGTCGCCCTGCGCCTGGATCGCCTCGGCAGATGCCGGCGGCGCGGCCTTGGGGCCATGCACGGTGATCTCGGCGATGCCCTTGGTGCGATCGAGCTTGGCCTCGACATGGCTGTAGCTGATCTTGTCGCCGTCGATCTTGCGGTCCAGCTTGCTGAAGCTAATGCCCTTGGCGTCCGTCGGGCGGTCCGACTTGGCGGCGAACTTCTGCGCGGTCTCACGCACCGTATCATTCAGCTTGGTGCGCGGCACGATCTCGTCGACCAGACGCCAGTCAACAGCGCGCTTGCCCTTGATGCCTTCCTCGATGGTGCAGAAGAAGTCGGCGCGGTCGCGGCGCACCATGCGCTTGTCGACCAGGCGGGTCAGGCCGCCGGTGCCCGGCAGGACGGCCAGCAGCGGCACTTCCGGGAGCGACACGCTGGTGTTGCCGTCATCGGCCATCAGGATGTAATCGGCGGCAAGCGCCAGTTCATAGCCGCCGCCGGCGCAGGGGCCGTTCACGGCCGCGATATAGGTCTGCCTCGACTCGTTGGTGGCATCTTCGATGCCGTTGCGGGTCTCGTTGGTGAATTTGCAGAAGTTGACCTTCCAGCCATGGGCCGACTGGTTGAGCATGCGGATATTGGCGCCGGCGCAGAAGATGCGTTCCTTGCCCGAGGTGAGGATGACGGAGCGCACTTCGGGATGTTCGAAGCGCAGGCGCTGCACGGCATCATGCAGTTCGATATCGACGCCGAGATCGTAGGAATTGAGCTTCAGTTCGTAGCCGGGACGCAGGCCGCCATCTTCGCGCACATCCATCGCCAGCGTGGCGACGGGGCCATCGAAAGTCAGCTTCCAGTGCTTGTACTGGCTCGGCTCGGTGCGGAAATCGACCAAGGCAAGCTTTTCCTGGGCATGCTGGGTGCCGTTGATCTGTTCGGCCATTGAGGCAATCCTCCCTGAAACGGATAATGCACTATAGTGCAGTTTCGGGTCGATGCAAGAACTATCTTGCAGCTATTGCCTTATTCGGCTGCGTCCCGGGCCAGCCAGGCCGGATGGGCGCGCAGCGCCGTGGCCAGATCGGCTGCGGCCTGGGTCACGGCCTTGCCTGCTGTGTCGAAGGCCATGTCGGCGCGGGTATAGAGCGCCTCGCGCTGGGTCAGAATCCGTTTCAGGTCGGCCATGGCTTCGGACTGGCCGGTAATTGGTCGCATGTCACCCTGGGCCACGACGCGCCCCATATGCTCCTCGGGTGAGGCCTTCAGCCAGATGGTGAAACAATGCGTCAGCAGATGCGCATAGGTCGTCGGCTCCGATGGCAGGCTGCCGCCGGTGGCGATCACTTTGGGAGCGGGATCGGCGGTGATGCGTTCCAGCGCGCGACGCTCAAAGCGGCGATAGGCGGCCTGGCCATAGAGATCGAAAATCTCGTTCAGCGACAGACCTGCTTCGACCTCGATTTCCTTGGCCATTTCGACAAACTGGAGCCCGAAAGCCTGCGCCAGCAGTTGGCCCAGCGTGGTCTTGCCGGCACCGCGCAGTCCGATCAGGGCGATATGGCGCTTCACGCTGGCCGCCACCCCAAACCGGTCGCGCACAAAGCCCTGCAGTTCCTGCAGCTGTTCAGGCGAAAGGTCTTCGATCTGGCGCAACAGCAAAGCCTGGTCGACGCCGAGGGGGGCGCGGTCGCCAAGGAAATCGGTGATCGGCAGGTCCATGGCGCGCGCGATCTGGCGCAGCAGCAGGATAGAGATATTGCCGGCGCCACCCTCAAGCTGCGCCAGATAGCGTTCGGAAACGCCGGAATCCTTTGCCAGAATCTTGCGGCTCATGCCGCGGCGGGCACGAGCATTGCGGACGCGTTCGCCTACCGTCTGCAGAAAGGCGGTATCTTCGGGGGTGGTTTTGTCCCGTGTCTCGCTCATGAAGTGCACTATAGTGCAATTTCCTCTGGAGCGCTAGAGGATGATGCGTTATAGTTCGGGATCACTACCATTGGAGCGTTGAGGAGCTGTTCATGCAGGTATCCATTCTGGTCGGCACCATGACCGGCACAGCCGAGTTGGTGGCGGGCGACGTCAAGAAGGCGCTGGAAGGCAAGGGCCACGGCGTCGACATCCTGCTGATGGACAACCTGAAGGCCGACGTGTTCCAGCGTCCCGGCGCCTTCCTGATCATTACCTCGACCTACGGTCAGGGCGACGTGCCCGACAACGCCCGCGATTTCATGTCCGACCTGCTGGCCGTGCGCCCTGATCTCAGCGGCAAGTATGCCGGCGTGATCGGTCTGGGCGACACGACCTATCAGGACACGTTCAACCACGGCGGCAAGCAGTTCGAGGATGCGCTGCGCAGCCTGAACGCCACCATGATCGGCGAACGCATGCAGCATAACGCGTCGAGCGGGACTCTGCCCGAAGATGACGGCGTGGCCTGGGCGGTGGAATGGGCAGAGCAGGTCGCTCCGCTGGCCAAGGCTGCATAACCGCCTGCTTCCATTAGCGGGCGGCATAAAACAAAAACAAATTCCCCGGGAGGATCCCATGCCGCGCTTTCTTGAGCTGCCGCGGCGGTATAACGCCGCGACCCATTTCATCGATCGCCATATCGCTGAAGGCCGTGGGGCCAAGACCGCCTTCATCGACGACAAGGGCAGCTGCACTTACGCCGAGCTGGCCGCGCGGGTGAACCGTGCCGGCAATCTGCTGAAGGCGCAGGGCGTCAAGCCCGAGCAGCGCGTGCTGCTGGCGATGCTGGACAGCATCGACTTCCCCGCGATGTTCTGGGGCGCGATGAAAATCGGCGCCGTGCCGGTGCCGGTCAACACGTTGCTCACCACGCCGGATTACGACTTCATGCTGCGCGACAGCCGCGCTGTCGTGCTCTGCGTGTCGGATGCACTGATGGAACGCTTCCGCCCGATCATTTCCGGCCAGCCCTATCTGGAGAAGGTGCTGATCTCCGGCCAGGTGCCGCCAACGGTGACGCCGCTTGTCAAACTGCTGGAAGAACAGTCCGACCAGCTTGAGACGGCCGCCACCACGCCGGACGATATCGGCTTCTGGCTTTACTCTTCGGGTTCGACCGGCTCGCCGAAAGGCACCATGCATCTGCACAGTGATATCGTGCATACCTGCGTGCTCTATGCCGAAGAGGTGCTGGGCATCCGGGAAAGCGATGTCGTCTTCTCGGCGGCGAAGCTGTTTTTCGCCTATGGCATGGGCAATGCCATGACCTTCCCGCTGCATGTCGGTGCTACCGGCGTGCTGATGGCCGAGCGGCCGACGCCCAATGCCGTGATGAAGCGGCTGAAGGATCATCAGGCCACCATTTTCTACGGCGTGCCGACGCTCTACGCCGGCATTCTCGCCGATCAAGGCATTACCAAAGACAGCGGTTCTGCCATGCTGCGCCGCTGCGTGTCGGCTGGTGAGGCGCTGCCCGAAGATATCGGCAAGCGCTGGGAAAAAACCTTCGGCGTCGAAATCCTCGACGGCATCGGCTCGACCGAGATGCTGCATATCTTCCTTTCCAATCGCCCGGGCGAAGTGCGTTACGGCAGCACCGGCATGGCCGTGCCGGGCTATGACCTGCGCGTGGTGGGTGAGGATGGCAAAGAGGTTGCCGCCGGCGAGATCGGCGAACTGCTGGTCAGCGGGCCGTCCTGTGCTGTCGCCTACTGGAACAACCGCACCAAGAGCCTCGCCACCTTCCACGGTCCGTGGACCCGTACCGGCGACAAATATGTCTGCGACAAGGATGGCTATTACACCTATGCGGGCCGCAGCGACGACATGCTGAAGGTCAGCGGCATCTGGGTTTCGCCATTCGAAGTAGAGTCCGCGTTGCTGGCGCATCCCAAGGTGCTGGAAGCCGCCGTGGTGGCGCATGCCGATACCGATGAGCTGGTGAAGCCTAAGGCCTATGTGGTGCTGAAGGCGGAGTTCATCGCCGAAGAATCGCTGATCGGCGAGTTGCAGATGTTCGTGAAAGACCGGCTTGCACCGTACAAGTATCCGCGCTGGATTGAATTCGTTGCCGAGCTGCCGAAGACGGCGACCGGCAAGATCCAGCGTTTCAAACTGCGCGCCTGATCGGCATGTCCGGCCTGCAGTTCATCGATACGCCGGCCGGCCGCATTGAATATCGCTGGGCGGGTTCCGCGCTGCGCGATACATCGCTGCCGGTGCTGGTTTTCCTGCATGAAGGGCTGGGCTGCGTCGCGCTGTGGAAGGATTTCCCTGACCAGCTGGCGCAGGCCACCGGTCTGCCGGCGCTGGTATACAGCCGCATCGGTTATGGCGGTTCGTCGCCCTGCGCGCTGCCGCGCCCGATCACCTACATGCATGCCGAAGGCGAGACGGGTCTGCCCGATCTGCTCACCGCGCTCGGGATCCAGTCGCATATTCTGGTCGGGCATTCCGACGGCGCATCGATCTCGCTGATCTATGCTGGTGCCAAAAAAACCATTCCGCAGAGAGAAGGGTTGCTGGGCGTCGCCGTGATGGCGCCGCATGTCTTCTGCGAGGAAGTGTCCGTTCGTTCGATCCGCGCCGCCGACAAGGCCTATGCCGGGGGCGACCTGAAGGCGCGGCTGGCGAAATACCACGGCGACAATGTCGATTGCGCCTTCCGCGGCTGGTGCGATTCCTGGCTCAACCCGGAGTTCCACCACTGGAATATCGAAGCCTATGTCGACCGCATCAAAGTCCCGGTGCTGGTGATCCAGGGTGAGGATGACGAATACGGGACCATCGCCCAAGTGGGCAGTATCCGACAGAGGGCAGGGGCCGACATCCTGCTGATTCCCGCCTGTGGTCATTCGCCCCAGCGCGATCAGCCCGCTGCAACGTTGAAGGCGCTGGCCGGCTTCATACACAGCCTTGGGTATTGATTCGGCCGGTTCCGCCGATAAACGCACAGCTATTTTACGGACTTGCGCTCTTTTCAGGGAAAAGAACGCGTTTCATTGCAACTGCAATGTGGCATTCTCGCCGCGTTATGACTGATAGCGCCTCCACAGCGATTCCCGCCGGAAAACGGATTCTCGTCGTCGATGATCATCTCGACTTCGCGAATTTCGTCCGGCGCGTGGCTGAGAAGGAGGGCTTTGTCGCCGAGTTGGTCGATACCGCCGAAGCCTTCCGCAAGGCCTATGCCGAGGTGCAGCCGGCCATCATCTGCCTTGACATCGTGATGCCGGAAGAAGACGGGATCGAACTGATCCAGTGGCTGACCGGCCAGCAGTGCAAGGCGGCGATCTACATCATCACCGGGCATAACCCGTCTTATGCCCGTGCGGCGCTCGAAATCGGCCGCAGCCAGGGGCTGAACATCGCCGGCGTGCTGCAGAAGCCGGTGTCGCTGCTCACGTTGCGCGACGTGTTGTCGGCGGCCGGCGAGGGCCGTACCGCCATCGCCGCCGACTAATTGCCGACGGCAGGCAGCAAAGCTTCGATCTTCGCCAGCAACCTGGGCATGTCGACCGGCTTGGTATCATAATCCGAACATCCGGCTTCCAGGCTGCGTTCGCGATCGCTCGCCAGCGCATGCGCGGTCAGTGCGATCACCGGCATGCGCGACGTCGCCGGGATGTGTTTCAGGCGCCGGGTGGTTTCCAGCCCGTCGATGCCGTCGCCCAGGCCGATATCCATCAGCACCAGATCGGGCAGTTCGCGCTGCGCGATATCCAGCGCGGCCTCGCCGGTCTCGGCGTAGCACAGCGTGTAGCCGCGATTCTGCAGGCGGCGGCCCAGCATGTCGCGGTTGAAGGCATTGTCTTCGACGATCAGCAGTTTGGTCATGGCATTAATCCGCGGCAGCGGCAGGTGTCGTTTCGGCAATACGGGCAGGAAGTCTGATTGCAAACAGCGAGCCTTCTCCCGCTGCCGATTCCAGGATGATGTCGCCGCCAAGCAGGCGGATCAGCCGCCGGCTCAGCGCCAGGCCCAGGCCTGTTCCGCCATGGTGGCGCGCCGTGTTGCTGTCGCCGCGATGGAAATCCTCGAACACGGCACTCTGGTATTCCGGTGCGATGCCGATGCCGGTGTCGCGCACTGCGATCTCGATCCAGTCGGCGTCGTGATGGCGATACCCGCGCGTAGTCAGGCGGACCTCTCCGTTGCGGGTGAATTTGCCGGCATTGCTCAGCAGATTGATGATCGCCTGACGCAGCTTGGTGATGTCGGTATCGATATAGGTGACGCTGCTGTCGAGCTCGATCTTCAGCTTGTTGCCGTTCTGCGTGATCTGGCGGCTGCAGACGGCGAGCGAGTCATCGATCAGTTCGCTCAGCCGTGCGCGGTCGACCGCGATTTCCATCTTGCCGGCCTCGATCTTGGCCAGATCCAGAATATCGTTGATCAGCGCCAGGATATGCTTGCCCGATGAGCGGATGATCTCGAGGTCGCCCAGGCCGTCCTTCTGGCCCTTCATCTCGGATTCCTCGATCAGCAGTTCGCTGTAGCCGATCACGGCATTCAGCGGCGTGCGCAGCTCGTGGCTCATGCTGGCGAGGAAATCTGTCTTGGCGTGACTGGCGCGCTCGGCGGTCTGCTTGGCTTTCAGCAGCTCGATGGTGCGCTCGGCCACCATGGCTTCCAGCTTCTCGTTCATGTGGCGTAAGCGCAGCGCTTCGGCCTGGGCGCGGTTGGCCAGCGTCTGGTCGATCATGGCCGCGAGCAGGGCCAGGAACAGGATCACGAAGGAAGCCGAGGCGATCGCCACCGCGAGGATGTCCGACGACACGCCTTCCGACGGCGTCAGCGAGCCGTGCACCGGGAAATAGACCGCCGCCGCCATCCCGGTGTAATGCATGCCGGCCACCGCCACGGTCATCAGCACCGAGGCGAACAGCTTGATGATCAGGCCGGTCACATTCAGCGAGAGCCACAGTGCCGCGGTGGAGGCGGCGATGCCGATCAGCACCGACAGCGCGACCAGCCCGGCATGCCACTGGATCACCGCGCCCATCTGCATGGCGGCCATGCCGGTATAATGCATGGCGCTGACGCCCAGACCGGCGATGACGCCGCCAAGCGGCAGTCTGATCCTGCTGTCGGGACGGTAGGCAACGATGGCAAGGCCGGCGGCGACCACCAGAATGGCGACCAGGAAGGAAAACACGGTGAGGCTGGCGCTGTAGCGCACCGGCATCGGCAGCTCGAAGGCCAGCATGCCGACGAAGTGCATGCTCCAGATGCCGCCGCCCAGCGCGATCGCGGCGCCGAGCAGCCAGCCAAAGCGGATCTGGCCCGAGCTGGCCTTCATCCGGTCGGCCAGGGTGAGGGCGGTGAAGCCGGCAAAGAAGATGACCGCCAGGCTGAGCAGGATCAGGCCTGGTTCGTAGGTCTCGCGCAGCGGGTCTGCCAAATAGGGCATTGAATTGCTTGCCGGCTTGAATGGTCGATCAGTCCGCTGAATACCCCAGCTGCGGCCCGCGGTGCACGTTTTTTATCCGTTACCGGGGTCAAAACCGCGGTCAGGCGGGTCCTGCAATGAAGTTTATGTGATTTTTACTCTGCGTTGCAGTCGCAACTGGGCAGTGCTAATTTGCCCCTGCAAGTCATTTGCAAATAATCCTCCAGGAGCCCGTTATGCGCCGCGAATCCGCCAGTTCCTCGTTTTCCCGTCGTCTTCTGCTGCTTGGCCTCGCTGCCGCCGGCGCCATGTTCGGCCTGCCCCAGATGGCGGCCGCGCAGGACAAGGTTCTGAATCTCTATTCCTCGCGCCACTACGACACCGATGAGGCGCTGTACGACAACTTCACCAAAGCCACCGGCATCAAGATCAACCGTATCGAGGCGGGCGAAGACCAGCTGCTGCAGCGCATGCGCGCCGAAGGCGACAAGAGCCCGGCCGACGTGCTGATCACCGTGGATGCCGGCCGCCTGTGGCGTGCGCAGCAGAATGGCCTGCTGCAGCCCCTGAAGAACGCCTACCTGGAAAAGGCCATCCCGGCCCATCTGCGCGAGGCCGAGGGTCACTGGTTCGGTTTCTCCAAGCGTGCCCGCGTTTTCGTGGTCAACAAGGACAAGGTGAAGCCGGGCGATCTCGCCCGTTATGAGGATCTCGCCGATCCGAAGTGGAAGGGCCGCCTGCTGATCCGCTCCTCCACCAATGTCTACATGCAATCGCTGGCCGGTTCGATGATCGCCACGCTGGGCGAGCAGGCGACCGAGACCTGGGCCAAGGCCGTGGTGGCCAACCTGGCCCGCGCCCCGAAGGGTGGCGACACTGACCAGCTCAAGGCTGTGGCGGCGGGCGAGGGCGATGTGGCGGTGTCGAACACCTACTATCTCGCGCGCCTGATCAATTCGTCCAAGGCGGATGAGAAGGAAGTGGCGTCCAAGCTGGCTGTGATCTTCCCGAACCAGGGCGACCGCGGCACTCATGTGAACATTTCCGGTGCCGGCGTGGCCAGGTATTCGCCGAACAAGGCGAATGCCATCAAGTTCCTCGAATACCTCGCGTCGCCCGAAGCGCAGAACTACTTCGCCAAGGGCAATTACGAGTATCCGGTGGTGGCTGGCGTGCCGTTGCACCCGGTGATCCAGGCCTGGGGCAGCTTCAAGGAAGACCAGATCAGTGCCGCCGTTTTCGGCCGTAACAACGAAGAAGCGCTCAAGCTTATGGACAGGGCAGGCTGGAAGTAACAGCCGCGCGATACGGATGAACGAAGGGCGGGGGAAACCCCGCCCTTTTCTGTTTCCTGACCTGCGGCGGGCCGCTCAGTCCACGGCGTCGAGCTTGCGCAATGCTGCGGTGACCATGGCGTTGCGCTGGTCCATATGCAGCAGGTCGTCGCGCAGCGCAGCGCGGAATTTGCGCGCATCGTCGCTTTCGATCTGTCCCCAGAAGCGGCGACTTGGACGGAAGAAGCCCACTTCATCGAAGAACGACACGCCGAAGTAATAGGCCTCGGCCGGACTGACATAAGGCGCATCGTCGAAGCGGCCGTCCGGGCGGATCGAGACCTTCAGCGCACGCGCCACCATCGCGCTCAGTTCGGCTTCAGCCCGGGCCCGCTGGTCAGCCGTCATATGTGGCCAGGCGCGGCGCAGCAGCCGCGCTACATCATAGGCGTGATGGTTATTCTGGTTGCCTTCATCGCGCCAGCCATACGGATAGCGGCTGCCGCGCATGGCAAACAGTGTCTCGGCCATCTCGCGCATATGCGGCGGATCGTCCGAACGATAACTGATCGCATGGAAGGTGATGCTGAGATCGTTGGTCTTCTTCAGCTCACCGTCGATCATGTACCAGGCGCCCCAGAAACCGGTTTCCGGATTCTGCGCCGTGTTGTCGAGGAAGTCCTGCAGCGTGGCAGCAAGCTGCTGCACCGGCGTGCCATCCGGCAGCAGGGCCGCAACCTTTGGCTTGAACAGGATCTGCGCCAGGCTGGTGATCGCGTAATTCAGTTCCTTGCGGTTGTCGGTGCCGGTGGCCAGCATATCGGAGACCAGCAGGCCTTCGAGATACCGCCGCATTTTTTCCGGCGTATCGACAGGCGCGAAAAAACGCAGAGGATATGTGGGGCGATGGCCGGCCTCGACCAGTTCCTTCAGTGGATCGACGCTGGCGTCGAGCCGCAGATACCAGGCTTTGTAGCCGCCGCCCCAGGAGCCGTCTTCGGCCGATTGCGTATAGCCATAATCCTGGTCGGGTTCGGCCAGGCTGGCGCGCAGGTCGTCGAGGCGGGTGCGCACCGCTTCGGCATTTCGGGTGTAATTCATCAGGTCGCGCGCTTCGCCCAGCATCTGCATCGCGCAGATCGGTTCATGGCCCTTGTGCTGCAGGTCCATGAGGCAGTCGCGCAACTCCTGCCACTCCGCGCGGAAGCGGGCATTCATCGCGCGTTTGAACGGCGAGACCGGAATGAAACCCGGAAGGCCCCGGGGCGCGAGCAGTGCCTGCTGGCTGATATTCATGATCGCCCTATCATGATCATCCTGCCGTCCGGTGTGCCGTCAGATGCCGGTCAGCTTCGTCTGGCCAGAACCATGAAGCATGGCACCGGCTGGCCCATCTCTTCACGGCCGTGAGTCTGGTCGAAGCGCAGCAGGCTGAAGCCAGCCTGTTCCAGCGCGTGTTTCACGTAAGCTTCATCATGCTGGTAACGTCCGGTCGCACCGAGGCGATAGCCTTCGGCGGCAGTCACGCCTTCCGGCATGGCCTCGACCGTGAAACCGAACACGCCGTTCTGCGTCATCTTCGCCGCCAGTGCGCTGAAGCTCGGCGTCAAAGCGCCGAAATAGCAAAACACGTCGGCGGCCACCGAGACGTCATAGCGATCAGGGGTCCTGGCGAGGAAGCTGCCGAGTTCTGCCTCATGCAGCGCATCGTAGATTTTGCGCGCCCGCGCCTTCTCCAGCATGCCGCCGCTGAGATCGACGCCGACCAGCGACTTTGCCGCCGGACGCAGGAAGGGCGCGCAGAGGCCGGTGCCGCAGCCGGCATCCAGCACCGACAGACCGGTACGGCCCGGCATCTGCTCGGCGATCGCGGCGCACAGGATTTCCGGCACGCGATAGCCGAGACCACCCAGCACCTTTTCGAAATCGTCGGCGAAGCGGTCGAAGGTTTCGCGCACGTAAGAGTCGCCGGCGCGCTCCGGCACCTGACCGCCCAGCACGGCGGAAGCCATATGCTGCGCCACGGCGTCGTTCGGGAAGGCGGTCTTCCAGCGCTCGGCATGTTCGCGCGCCTGCGCTTCGTCGCCGCTGCGCACCATGCCGTAAAGCATTTCGCCCATGTGATACTGGAACATCGTCTCGCCCGACAGGACGGCGAGGGCATGCATGGCGAGCTTCACGCCTTCCTCAAAGCGACCGAGCTTGTACAGCGAGGTCGAGACATTCCGCAGCGCGTCGGGCTGGCTGGGGGCCAGCCTCAGCGCGGCGAAGCCCGCTTCCAGCGCGCCGAGATGATTCTCCTGAGTCGCCAGCAGGCCGCTGAGATTGACATGCGCGCCGGTAAAGTCGGGTTGCAGTTCGATGGCGCGGCGATAGCTTGCTTCCGCCTCCTGCAGCCTGCCGCTTTCGCGCAGGGCATTACCCAGGCTGAAATGGCATTGCGCGTAATTCGGTTCGAGGCCGAGCGAGGTGCTGTAGCTGGCGATCGCCGCGTCCGTATCGCCAGACTGCTTGAGTGCGACGCCGAGGTTGAAATGCAACAGCGCGTAGGAAGGATGCACCTTCAGGCCGTCGCGATACGCCTGCAGCGCCTGACTGAGGCGACCATGGCGCAGATAGGCATTGCCCAGATGCACATGCCCTTCGGGCGCCTGCGGCAGGATGCCGACCGTACGCTTGAAGGCAGCAATCGCCTGCTTGACGTCGCCACGGCTGTTGTGGATCTGGCCGAGCCGGAACCAGGCTTCGGGATGATTGGGAGCGCGCTTCAGCACATCCTGCAGCATCTGCTGCGCGGTATCGAGCTGGCCCTGATTGGCCAAGGCCACGGCAGTCGCCACCGGATCGGCGCCGGCACCGGCCTGCTGCATCAGCATGTCACTCACTGGATTCGTCATGATCCTCAAACCCTGCACGCATCCGGGACTGGCCGGATGGCCGCATTATACTGCATCTGTGTGACGATTGCCGGATGACGCCCTCAGGGCGAATCGCCCGGGCGAGACCGTGCCACCACTCTATGCAGCCAGATTACGGGAATGAGGCTTACGGCCACAATGATCAGCGACCCGGTCGAGGCCTCGGCCAGCCGTTCATCGCTGGCCAGTTGGTAGACCCGGACCGCTAAAGTATCAAAATCGAAGGGCCGCACGATCATCGTGGCGGGCAATTCCTTCAGGACGTCGACGAAAACCAGCAGGGCGGCGGTCATCAGGCTGCCGCGCAGCAGCGGGGCATGCACCCGGCGCACAACACCCAGCGGCGTTTCACCCAGTACGCGGGCGGCTTGGTCGAGGCTTGGCCGTATGCGGTGCAAGCCGCCATCGACCGCGTTGAAGGCCACCGCCAGGAAACGCACCAGGTAGGCATAGAACAGTGCCGCCACCGTGCCGCTTAGCAGCAGGCCGGAGGAAACGCCGAACAGGCTGTAGGCCCAGTGGTCGACGACATGATCGAAAGCGGCCAGTGGCAACAGCACGCCGATGGCGATCACCGAACCCGGCACGGCATAGCCCATGGTCGCGAGCCGGATCAGCCAGCTGGCGGCCCGGTTGTTGGCGACGCGATGCATGTAGGCAAGGCCGAGCGCCACCACGATCAGCAACACGGCGGAAACGCCGGCGAGAACGAAGCTGTTGACGGTGAAGCCGGCGAGCCGGCCGAAGCTGAAACCATCGCCTTCGACCCATGCCAGATGGAACAGCCAGCCGCCGGGCAGCAGGAAACCCAGCAGGATCGGCAGGAAGCAGGCGAGGATCGCAAGTGTCGCCTGCAGCGGCCGCAGCGGGCGCAGCGGCAGCGGTCGTGTGCGCGCCGAGGTGTGATGAAATCGCTTGGCTTGCCGGCTGGCGCGTTCCAGCATCACTGCGGCCAGTACGAAGATCAGCAACACGGCCGCCAGCTGCGCGGCGGCTGTCACATCTCCCATGCCGAACCAGGTGCGATAGATCGCGGTGGTGAAGGTGGGCACGCCAAGCCAGCTGACCGCGCCGAAATCGGCCAGCGTCTCCATCAGCACCAGCGCCACGCCGCCGGCGATCATCGGGCGTGCCAGTGGCAGCGCAATGCGCCAGAAGCGCGTCCACGGCCCCAGGCCCAGCGTGCGGCCGACTTCCAGCACGCAGACCGACTGATCGAGGAAGGCGGCGCGCGCCAGCATGAAGACGTAAGGATAGAAGCCGAAGACGAAGAGCGCGATTGCACCATTCAGCGACATGAAATCGGGGAACCAGTAATCGCCGCGCTGCCAGCCGAAGGCATGGCGCAAGGCGGTCTGCACCGGCCCGGCGAATTGCAGCAGGTCGCTGTAGACGAAGGCGCTGACATAGGCTGGCATGGCGAGCGGCAGGAACAGCGCCCAGGACAGCAGGCGCCGGCCGGGAAACTCCGTCATCGTGACCAGCCAGGCGCAACCGGTGCCGATCACCATTGCGCCCAGTCCGACGCCGACCATCATCAGCACGGTATTGCGCAGCATTTCGGGCAATACGGTGGAGACCAGATGCTGCCACACATCGGGTGCCGGCCGGCCGAGATTGATCAGGATGGCCAGAATGGGGGCCGCGATCACCAGGGCGACCAGTGCGGCAAAGGCCAGCCATGCGGCTGTCTGGCGGTTGCGCAGGGGCAGCAGCGAAGTGGAGGGCAGAGAGGGGGGGGCGGCAAGATCGGTCACTGCCCTGATGTAAGCCATGTGCGATCCATTCGCAAATGTTCGGTCCGATGAACCGTTCGGCGGTATGGCTGGTGTTGCCGGCCGGGCGGCCCATCACATAGGATACTGCCGTGCAGGAGGGGGCGATGACCGATCACAGCCGGTTCGTTCGCATGGCTCAGGGCAAACCGTCGGAGGCGCAATTGCGCTATCTGCGGCGCGGCCTGCGTCAGCCGGGTGGCAAGCTGCCGCTGTTTGACGAACATGGACAGCAGATCAGCACGCATACCATCGAATCCTGCGTCAAGGCCGGCTGGGCCGAGCCGTGGTTTGAAAACCCCATCAAGCCCGACTGGCTTGTCTGCAAGCTGACATCTTCGGGCCGCGCGCTGTTCGACATCAGGCATTGATCATGATTTCTCGTTTTTCCCGTCGCGCCCGCTTGCTGGCGCTGTCGGTGTCCGTTCTCGCGCTGCTGCTGGCCGCAGAGGCCACCGCACGGCCGAGCGACCGTTTCTCGGTGCCGCAATCGCCCTCGGCAGCGCCCGTCGATGATCTGCCCGCGCTGCTGCGCCGCGCCGAGGCGGGTGATGCCGACGCGCAATACCAGGTCGGGATTGCGTACCAGTTCTCGCTCGGCACCCCGCGCAACGATGCCGCCGCGCGCAGCTGGTTTGCGAAGGCGGCGGCGCAGAATCATATCCGTGCGCTGGCCAGTCTGGGCTACATGCTCAGCGTTGGCGCCGGCGGTCCGGTGGATGTCGCGGGCGCGGAAAAGGCTCTGCGCCGCGCCGGCGAAGCTGGTGAAGCCTCAGCCTGGGCCAATATGGCCGAGTTGGTACTGCATCAGCGGCCGGCGGAAACAGCCGAGGCGATGGCGCTGCTGGAGCGCGCGGTTGCGGCCGGCGCGACGAATGCACGTTACCGCCTGGGGCGGTTCCTGATCGAGGGCGAAGTGATTGCCGCCGATCCGGCGCGCGGGCGCAAACTGCTAGACGAGGCGGCGGAGCAGGGCCATCCCCTTGCCGAAACCTATCTGGCATATCTGATTTATGAGGCCCGCGACGAGGCGCAGGCGGGCCGCGGCTTTGCTCTGGTGCGTCGCGCGGCGAACGCCGATCTCGCCGTGGCGCTCAACGAGCTGGGCCGCTACCACATGGCCGGTTTTGGCACATCACGCGATCCGCGCCGCGCGGCATCGGCATTCGCCACAGCCGGCGAACAGGGTGAGCCGAGCGGCTGGTACAATCTCGCGCTGCTGCACAATGACCCGCAATACGGCATGCATAATCAGGTGTTGGCGCGCCAGGCTGCGCTCCGCGCAGCAGATATGGGACATATCCCAGCCGCCGGCCTCGCCGGGCAGATGCTGTTCAAGGCCGAAGGCGGTCCGCGCGACCGTAGCGCCGCACGACCCTATCTGCAGCGCGCGGCCGAGGGCGGCATCGCCGATGCGCAGAGTTTGCTGGCCGGTCTGCTGTTCAACGGCGATGGCGTGCCGGCCGACCAGACAGCGGCGATGGACTGGTGGGAAAAGGCCGTCGCCCAGGGCCATGGCGCCGCGGTGAACAATTTCGCCACCTATCTCGCCACCGGGCGCGGCCGGCCGGCCGATCCGGCGCGGGCGCAGACGCTGATCGCGGCGCAGGCCGAGGCCGGCTATGCGCCGTCACAGTTCCGCTGGGGGTTGTGGCAGGAACAGGGCTGGCAGGGCACCAGGAAGGATCTGCCGGCGGCGATCCGCTGGTTCCGCCGTGCGGCCGAAAACGGTCATGCCTCGGGGGCTTTCAAATACGCCGCCTATCTCGAGGCCGGCGAGGGCATCAAGGCTGATATCCCGGCGGCCCGCCACTGGTATGGCATCGGGGCGGAGGGCGGCAATTCGGACGCGCAGTTCCAGCTTGCCCGCATGCTGGAGGCCGGCGAGGGCGGCGCGGCGGATCCGGCTGCCGCCCGGCGCTGGCTCGACCGGGCCGCGAAACAGGGCCATCCCGAGGCGCTGTTCGTGCTGGGCGACCTGACCTATCGCGGTGAGGGGCGGCCGGCCGACCCGGCGCTGGCCTGGGCCTATCTGCGGCTGGCCGAGGAATACGGCATGGCCGAAGCCGGCGGTAACCGCCGCTACATCGAAAGCCGGCTGCTGCCGTCAGAATTGGCCCGCGCCCAGGCTATGGCGCAGCAACTCGCCGCCGGCATCCGCCGCGAGCGGGAAGACGAATAGCGAGGAGGACCGCATGTTTCCCAGTCTGATGCCTCTGGCTTTGGCGGCGCTCGCCTGGGTGCTGCTGCATGTCGTCGTGGCCGGTCCGCTGCGGCCGGGTCTCGTCCACCGGCTCGGTCTGCCCGGCTACCGTGGGTTGTTCTCGGTGCTGAGCGCCGTGGCTCTGGCGGCCCTGATCTGGACCTACGGCCGGGCACCTTATGTGGAATTCTGGCCAGTCAGTTCGACGCTCGCGCTGATGCCGCTGCTGGTCATGCCGGTCGCCGTGCTGCTGCTGGTCGGCAGCCTGCGCGCCAGCAATCCGACCATGGCCGGTCCCGACATGGTGCTGAAGGGCGAGCTGCCGGTGCGGGGCATGACGAAACTCACGCGGCATCCAATGCTCTGGGCCTTCAGCCTGTGGGCAGGGAGCCACATGATCGCCAACGGCGATGCGGCACACTGGCTGCTGGCCGGCGCGATCCTGGTGACGGCGCTGAACGGGATGATGTCCATTGATCGCAAGCGTGCAGCGCAATTCGGCGAGCAATGGCAAAGATTTAGAGAGAAAACCTCGATCTGGCCGCTGCAGGCGGTTTTGCAGGGCAAAGTACGGCTCAGATGGTCGGATATCAGAATTCTGGATATTTTAATTTCTGCAGTACTTTACGGGGTATTTATATATGGGCATGAGAAGCTGCTTGGCGTGCCGGTCTTTCATCCATGATGTTCAAGATACAAAATTGTAATTATAAAAAATATAATAGGAACAGTATATTATATAATATAAATAATCTGAAGTGTGAGATCTGATGGCGCGCCGTGCCGCAGGACGATTTATCGGCTGGTTTCGGCCAGCCAGAGGCCCCGGCGATCCGAGCCTGCAGGAGCAGTTATACGCCGCGATCCGCAAGGCCGTGCTGGCTGGGGAGTGGTCGCCCAGCGAACGCCTGCCCTCCAGCCGGACACTGGCGGCCGAGCTGGGGCTTGGCCGCAATACCGTGATGGCCGCCATCGAGCGGCTGGTGGCGGAAGGCTACCTGGACAGCCGCCGGGGTGCCGGGCTGTTCGTGGCGGCCGACCTGCCGCCAGAAGGCATGATCGACGGGGCAGCCAAATCCTCCGAACCGGTCCTGTCACGCCGCTCGGATCGCTTCACCCAGCTACACGCGGAAGGCGAGACTTTTCCCGGCCAGTTTCCGGCCCGACCCTTCGCGACCGGGCCGCTGGCGCTGGACGAATTCCCCCTCGACCTGTGGCGGCGGCTGACCGCCCAGACCCTGCGCGGGGCCGGGGCCGCCCGGCTGCTGGCCAACGGCCCGGCCCAGGGCCTGCCCGAATTGCGCCAGGAGTTGTCAGGTTATCTGACAAATTCCCGGGGTGTCGTCTGCACGCCGGAGACCATCGTGGTCGTCTCCGGGGCCCAGCAGGCGCTCGACCTGATCGGCCGGCTGCTGCTCGATCCGGGCGACGCCGTGGCGGTGGAGGACCCCGGCTATGTCGGCCTCCGGGAGGCGCTGGCCGGAGTGGGGGCGAAGCTGCATCCGGTGCCGGTCGATGCCCAGGGCTTCGACCCGGCCGCGCTGGCCAAATTGCAGCCGGCGCCCAAGCTGGTGATGCTGACCCCCTCGCACCAGTTCCCGCTCGGCATGACCTTGCCGCTGGCGCGCCGGCTCGCCCTGCTCGCCGAGGCGCGCGCCCGTAACCTGTGGATCGTTGAGGACGACTACGATTGCGAGTTCCGCTATGGCGGCCCGCCGCTGCAGGCCCTGCAGGGGCTCGATGGCGGCGAGCGCGTGCTTTATGTCGGCACCTTCAGCAAGGTGCTGTTCCCCGGTTTGCGGCTTGGTTATGTGGTGCTGCCGCCGGCGCTGGTGGAGGGCTTCCTGCGGCTGAAGGCGACCGCCGACGGGTTTGCCCCGCCGGCCTCCCAGGCGGTGCTGGCGCGCTTCATCGCCGAGGGCCACCTGGCGCAGCATGTGCGGCGCATGCGTGTGCTGTACCGCAAGCGTCGCGCCACCCTGCTGGCGGCCCTGCAGCGCGAGGCGGCTGACCTGTTCGAGATCGGCGCCACCGAGGCCGGCCTGCATCTGGCCGTGCGCTTCCGTGACGGCAGAGACGACCGCGCCGCTGTCGAAGCCATACGGGCGGCCGGGCTGAGCGCGATGCCGCTGTCGCGCTATGCCATCGCCCGCCCGGTCAGCGGTCTGGTGCTGGGCTTTGCCGCGTTTCCTGAAAACGAGCTGGATGTGGCGGTTCAGCGGCTGGTCAAAGTCCTCAGGTAATCCGGTAATGCCACGCCGGCGCCCAGCTGTGGATCGGGTACCGGCATGGCAAAGCCCTGGGTGAAGGGCAGCACGCCGGCCCAGGCCGGAATCGCCATGTCCTCCGCGTCGTCTTTCGGCGGGCCGCTGCGGATTTTGGCCGAGGCTTCGTCCAGCGGCATGCGCAGTACCATGGTGCCCTTCATCTCCTGCCTGTTGGGCGCGCGGATGTCGGCCCAGCGGCCGGGCGCCACACGCTCGGTGAAGGCTTCCAGCGCCGCCATCTTGTGCTCGTCGGGAATTTTCTCGAACACGCCCATCGCCACCACCGAACGGTAGTTCATCGAATGATGGAAGGCCGAACGCGCCAGCACCAGGCCGTCGAGCAGCGTGACGGCGACGCTGGCCGGGATGCCGGTGGCCAGCGCCATGGCCATGCGGCTCTTGGTCGAGCCGTGGATGTAGAGATGGTCGGCCTCGCGCCAGTAGGCGGTCGGGATCACCATCGGCTGGCCGTCATGCACGAAAGCGACATGGCAGACATACCCGGCATCGAGAATGGCGTGCAGCGTGGCGGCATCGTAATGGCCGCGGTCGCCGACACGGACGACGCGGCTGCGTGGGCTGGGGGCAATCTGGTTCACAGTAGACTCCTTGGGGGAACTCCTTGTCGGCCAAAGGGATAGCCGGCATCAGGCTCCAAAATAAGCTCCAGTTTTAGTAAATATCATGGGGCCAGAATATCCCCCCGGCGTTTGCGCGGCGGGCACCGGCATGCTACAGGCCAGCACTGCACAATTCGCCGGGCATGCCTTGTGGGGCGACACCCGGCCTTTTCATCTCTCGGAGTTCGATGCGGTGTGGGACAACCTGCTGATGCTGGGCAAGGGCATTGTGGCGGGCTTCATCATCGCTGCGCCGGTTGGTCCGGTCGGCGTGCTGTGTGTGCAGCGCACGTTGCACCAGGGCCGCATCGCCGGCCTGATGTCGGGCCTTGGCGCCGCCATCGCCGATGCCGCCTATGGCTGCGTCGCCGCCTTCGGCCTCAGCCTGATCTCGAACTGGCTGCAGGCGCATGAAGCGACGTTCCGCCTTTGCGGCGGCCTGTTTCTGCTGTTCATGGCCTGGCGCATGCTGCGCGCGGCGCTGCATCCGGAGCCGACCGTCTCGGCCGATCGCACCTATAACGAGCGGCCCATTGCCTGCTTCGTGTCCACCTTCATTCTCACGGCGACCAATCCGATCACCATCGTCGCCTTCCTTGGCATCTTCGCCTTTTTCGGCATTGGCGCGTTCGGCCTGTCGAATGCGATGGCCCTGTGGCTGGTCCTCGGCGTGTTTGCCGGTTCGTCGGTCTGGTGGCTGTCGCTGGCGGGGCTGGCCGGTGCGTTCCGCCAACGCCTTGGCAATGGCGGCCTGAAATGGATCAATGGGTCTTCGGGCCTGCTGATGCTCGGCTTCGGCCTGTATGGCATCGGCAGTTTTTTACTGAGGTAAAGACAGCACAATGACGAGTCAGCATCTGGAACTGCCGCCGATCGAAGTGACGCCGAAGGATCTTTCAGCCTATCGCACGGGCAATCGCGGCGTCGATTACGTGCACACCTTCGATTCGGGCCGGCCGGGTCCGCATGTGATCGTGAACGGCCTGACGCATGGCAACGAATTCTGCGGCATGATCGCCGTGACGCACCTGTTCGAGCACAACATCCGCCCGCGGCGCGGCAAGCTGACGCTGGCCTTCGCCAATGTGGATGCCTATCACAACTTCGATCCGGCCAAGCCTTTCGACTCCCGCTATGTCGAGCGCGACTTCAACCGCGTCTGGGATACCGACACGCTGGAAGGTCCCGATGCCACCGTGGATGTGAAACGCGCCCGTGCGCTGCGGCATATCTACGCTGAGGCCGATGGCCTGCTCGATCTGCATTCCACCTCCTATGCCGTGCCGTCGATGCTGATCTACGAGCCGCATGCCAAGCTCGATCCGCTGGCCCGCCATCTGCATTCGCCGCTGCATCACGTAATCCTTCCGGGTGTAAAGCATCCCGGCCGGCCGCTGATCCAGTACGGCGCATTCGGGAAAGCTGACGCGAGTCCGCTCGCAGTGGTGGTAGAGTGCGGCCAGCATTTTGCACGTAGCAGCGGCGAGATCGCGATCTCCGTCACCATGCGCTTCCTCGACTTCTACGGACTGATCCCGACCGATCTCGCGGCGCAATACAAGGCCGAAGCCGGCGCGCCGAAACGCTACGAAGTGACCGACGTGATGGTCGCCAAGACCGACCGCTTCCGCTTTGCCGGCGATTTCATTGGCTTTGAGGAATTGCCCGCCGGCGCCCTGATCGCCACCGATGGCGATGAGGAACTGCGTGCGCCGGCGGAAGGCTGCACGCTGGTGATGCCGGCTCGCCGGATCGTGAAGGGCAGGGATGTGGTGTCTCTGGCGCGCCGCCTGTCGTAAGTGCACCCGCATTTACCATGTCGCGCAGCGCCCGGAATATGAACCATTCCGGCGCAGATTGGTCCATTTACCCGCGGCGTTAATTCCGCCCGGAAGTGCCTTAAGGGCAGGCACGGGGCCGTTTTTTTGGCCCTGATGTTTTTACAGTCAGCAGTAGACGTATATACGTCCCCCCGCCTATGATCCGCCCAGCGCTGCAGGCACCGCGGGGGCGGGCCTGTCAGCATTCGGTCTGAAAATACAGGTCGATATCATTCGTTGGGAGAAGGAATAGGGGACGATGCAAAGCAAGTTCTTCAAGGCGTCGCTGATTGCAGCGGTTGCCACGGTCGCTCTGCTCGGCGCACAGCCGGCTTCGGCCAAGACGTTCAAGTGGAGCAATGACGGCGACGTCAGCTCGATGGATCCATACGCCCGCAACGAGACGTTCCTGCTCACCTTCATGGCCAATGTCTACGAGCCGATCGTGCGTCGTGACCGTAACCTGAAGCTCGAGCCGTCGCTGGCGACGAAGTGGGGCAACCCGAGCCCGACCCTGTGGCGCTTCGAACTGCGCCAGGGCGTGAAGTTCACCGGCGGTGAGGCCTTCACGGCCGACGACGTGGTGTTCTCGTACAATCGCGCGATGGGCAAGGGCTCGAACCTCGGCGGCAACTTCACTTCGGTGAAGGAAGTGCGCAAGGTCAGCGACTTCGTCGTCGAGATCGACACCAAGTATCCGGATCCGCTGCTGGCCGATAAGCTGGCGCTGATCGGCATCATGTCGAAGGCCTGGGCTGAGAAGAACAATGCCCAGTTCGCCGCCGACATGACGAAGAACGAAGAAAACTTCGCCACCCGCAACTCGAACGGCACCGGTCCCTTCGTCGTGAAGGTGCGCGAGCCGGACGTGCGTACGGTTCTCGAGCCGAACAAGGGCTGGTGGGACAAGCCGGAACATAACCTCACCGAGGTGATCTTCCAGCGCATCGCCAATGACGCCACCCGTGTCGCGGCTCTGCTGTCGGGCGAAATCGACATGGTCTACACCGTGCCGCCGCAGGATGCCGAGCGCATCCGCAAGACGGCCGGTCGCCGGATCATCGATGGCCCGGAAACCCGCATCGTCTTCCTCGGCTTCAACCAGCAGCTCGACGAGCTGCCGGAGTCGAACGTCAAGGGCAAGAACCCCTTCAAGGACAAGAAGGTCCGTGAAGCGTTCTATCGCGCCATCGACGTTGAGGCGATCAAGCGCACTGTCATGCGTAACCAGTCGCGTCCGAGCGCCCTCATGGTGGGCCAGGGTCTGAATGGCTACGACAAGGAACTGGACGTGCGTCCGAAGTTCGATCCCGAACTGTCAAAGAAGCTGCTGAGCGAAGCCGGTTATCCGAACGGCTTCGAAGTCGGCATGGACTGCCCGAACGATCGCTACATCAACGACGAAGCGATCTGCCAGGCGTCGGTTGCCATGCTGGCGAAGGTCGGCATCAAGGTGAACCTGCTGGCCCAGACCCGTTCGAAGTACTTCGCGAAGATCCTGCGCACCGCGTCGGATATCGAGAAGTCGCCGAACACCAGCTTCTACATGCTGGGCTGGTCGCCGGCCGCGACCTACGACGTGCATAACGTCTTCGAGTCGCTGATCCAGACTCCGAGCGCCACCAGCAAGAAGGGCCTGTTCAACGCGGGCGGCTATTCGAACAAGAAGGTCGACGAGCTCTCCGACAAGATGGAGCAGGAGACCGACAAGGCGAAGCGCGACGCGATGATCAAGGAAGCCACCAAGGCTTACCTCGATGACTTCGGCTACATCCCGCTGCATCAGCAGTTCGTGGTGTGGGCCGCGAAGGACACGGTCGATCTCGTGCAGCCGGCGGACAACTACTTCCCGCTGCGCTTCGTCAAGATCAAGTAAGCCAGTTATCTCAAACGGACGGCCCGGGCTTCGGCCCGGGTCGCTCCCGTTAGGGACATTGCCCCCATGATTGCTTTTATTGTACGCCGCCTTGTGCAGGCCGCGCTGGTGATGCTGGCGGTCGCCTTCGTCTCCTTCGCGATGTTCACTTTCGTTGGCGATCCGGTCGCCAACATCGTCGGTCAGGACACGCCGGTCGACCAGATCGTCGAGCTTCGCAAGAGCCTGGGCATCGATGACCCGATGCCGGTGCGCTTCGGCCGCTTTGTCGTCAATGCCCTGCAGGGCAAGTTCGGCCTGAGCTATCGGACCACCGAGCCGGTCGGCCGCATGATCGCTGATCGCCTGCCCGCCACCCTGGAACTCAGTCTGGTCGCCGCGATCTTCGCGCTGGCCGCCGGCATTCCCATGGGCGTGTTCGCCGGGCTGTATCCCAACAGCTGGCTGTCGCGTGGCATGATGACGGTCTCGCTGATCGGCATTTCGCTGCCCACCTTCCTGATCGGCATCCTGCTGATCTACATCTTTGCCGTGATCCTCGGCTGGCTGCCGTCGTTCGGTCGCGGCGAGACGATCAATCTGGGCTTCTGGTCCACGGGCCTGTTCACGATCAGCGGCCTGAAGGCCATCATCCTGCCGGCGATCACGCTCGGCCTGTTCCAGCTGACCCTGATCATGCGTCTGGTGCGGTCGGAAATGCTGGAAGTGCTGCGCACCGACTATATCAAGTTCGCGCGCGCCCGTGGCCTGTCCAATCGCGCCGTGCATTTCGGTCATGCGCTCAAGAATACTCTGGTGCCGGTGATCACGATTACCGGCCTGCAGCTGGGCGCGATCATCGCCTTCGCAATCATCACCGAGACAGTGTTCTCATGGCCGGGCGTCGGACTGCTGTTCCTGCAGTCGGTCGTCTATGCCGACATTCCGGTGATGTCGACTTACCTAGTCATGATCGGTTTCGTGTTCGTGGTGATCAATCTTATCGTCGACATGCTGTATTTCGTGGTCGATCCTCGCCTGCGCGCGCAGGGCCGGACAGGGAGCAAGTGATGAGCCTGCTTGCCGAATACTGGCGCCGCGCGCGCGACAGCGACATCTGGTACAGCTTCACCCGCAATAAGCTGGTGATGGTCTCGGCTGCGGTCACCGCGCTGTTCTTCATCGGCGCCTATGGCGCGCCGCTGCTGGCACCGCACAATCCGTTCGATCTGGCATCACTCAATCTCTCCGATGGTTTCAAGCCGCCGGCCTGGGAAGAGGGCGGTGAGCCGCAGTTCCTGTTCGGTACCGATGACCAGGGCCGCGATATTCTCTCGACCATCATGTATGGCTCGCGCACGTCGCTCAGCGTCGGTTTCCTTGCCGTCGTCTTCGCCATGACGCTGGGCATCACGCTCGGCCTGCTCGCCGGTTACATGGGCGGCGCGGTCGATGCCTTCATCATGCGCGTGGCGGATGTTCAGCTGTCCTTCCCGGCCATCCTGATTGCCATGCTGGTCGATGGTGTCACCCGCGGGCTGCTGGGCGCCGACAAGCACAGTCAGGCAGCAATCACCGTGCTGATCGTCTCCATCGGCCTCAGCTACTGGGTGCAGTATGCCCGCACCGTGCGTGGTCAGGTGCTGGTCGAAAAGAACAAGGAATA
The DNA here is from genome assembly GCF_007197755.1 of Ferrovibrio terrae. NCBI lineage: Bacteria > Pseudomonadati > Pseudomonadota > Alphaproteobacteria > Rhodospirillales > Rhodospirillaceae > Ferrovibrio > Ferrovibrio terrae. The sequence goes on along the minus strand of NZ_CP041636.1, from coordinate 3,787,166 downwards.
TGTGCAGGCAGCCCGCGTGATCGGCCTGCCCGGGCCGCTGATCGCGCTGCGCCATGTGTTGCCCAACGTGCTGGGCCCGGTGCTGGTGATCGCCACTATCAACCTGGCGCTCGCCGTGATCACCGAAGCTACGCTGAGCTTCCTGGGTGTCGGCCTGCCGCCGACCCAGCCGTCGCTTGGGACCCTGATCAATACCGGCCAGCAATTCCTGTTGTCGGGCGAGTGGTGGATCACCATCTTCCCCGGTGCGGCGCTTGCCATTCTCGTGTTGTCGGTCAACCTGCTGGGTGACTGGCTGCGCGATGCCCTCAATCCAAAGCTCCGGTAATACCCCCATGACCAGCCCGAAGCTGCTTGAAGTAAAAAATCTGCGCGTCGAGTTCCCCACCCGGCGCGGCACCCTTGTCGCGGTGGACGATATCTCGCTCGAAATCTCCGCCGGCGAAGTGCTCGGCGTGGTGGGCGAGTCCGGTGCCGGCAAGTCGATGACCGGCACGGCCATCATCGGCCTGCTCGAACCGCCCGGCCGTATTGCCTCGGGTGAAATCCGCCTCGAAGGTCGCCGCATCGACAACCTGCCCTATGCCGAGATGCGCAAGATCCGCGGCCGCCAGATCGGCGCGATCTTCCAGGATCCACTGACCAGCCTGAACCCGCTCTACAAGGTGGGTGATCAGCTGATCGAGACGATCCTGACGCATCTGCCGATGACTCATTCCCAGGCGCGCGACCGTGCCGTGAAACTGCTGGAAGATGTCGGCATTCCCTCAGCTGCGGAACGCATCAACAGCTATCCGCACCAGTTCTCTGGCGGCATGCGCCAGCGCGTGGTGATCGCGCTTGCGCTCGCGGCCGAGCCGAAACTGATTGTTGCCGACGAACCGACTACCGCGCTCGACGTGTCGATCCAGGCGCAGATCATCCAGCTGCTGAAAAAGCTCTGCCGCGAACATGGCACGGCGGTGATGCTGGTGACGCACGATATGGGCGTGATCGCCGAAACCGCCGACCGTGTCGCTGTGATGTATGCCGGGCGTATCGCCGAGATCGGCCCGGTGCAGGACGTGATCAAGCGGCCGCATCATCCCTATACCGTTGGCCTGATGGGCGCGATCCCGACGATGGGCCATAAGACCGAGCGCCTGACGCAGATCGACGGGTCGATGCCGCGCCTGAATGCCATTCCGAAAGGCTGCGCCTTCAATCCGCGCTGTCCGAAGGTGTTTGACCGCTGCCGCGTCGAGCGGCCCGATCTGATGCCGGCCGGTCAGAGCCACGCCTCCTGCTGGCTGGTGGCGAAGGAGCCGGCGCATGTCTAAGCCCACCCGCACCAGAGACTTCTCCGTTCCGATGCTCACCGTCACCAATCTGAAGCGCGTCTTCGACGTCTCCGCGCCCCTGCTGAACCGCCTGCTGGAAGGCAAGGGTCGCAGCATCGTGCGCGCTGTGGACGGCGTGAATTTCTCGATCAGGGCGGGCGAGACCTTCAGCCTGGTGGGCGAGTCCGGCTGCGGCAAGTCGACCGTGGCGCGGCTGATCGTCGGCCTGTATGAGCCGAGCGATGGCTCGATCAATTTTGAAGGCGTGGAAATCGGCAGCGGCGCCGACCGCGCCAAGCATCCGGACATTCAGGGCCGGATGCAGATGATCTTCCAGGACCCGTATGCGTCGCTCAATCCGCGCTGGCGCGTGGGCGACATTGTGGCCGAGCCGCTGCGCTTCCGCCGGCTGCTCACCAACCGCGCCGAGATCGACAAGCGGGTCGGCGAACTGCTGGCCCAGGTCGGCCTGTCGCCGCTGGATGCGCGCAAGTATCCGCATGAATTCTCCGGCGGTCAGCGCCAGCGCATCTCGATCGCGCGCGCACTCGCCGGCGAGCCGGAATTCCTGGTCTGCGACGAGCCGACCTCGGCGCTCGACGTCTCGGTGCAGGCGCAGATTCTCAATTTGATGAAGGACCTGCAGCGCAAGCTCGGGCTGACGTATCTGTTCATCAGCCACAATCTCGCGGTGGTCTATCATGTCTCCGACAAGGTCGGCGTGATGTATCTCGGCCGCCTTGTGGAATGGGCTGACACCAAGACGCTGTTCGACCGGCCGCTGCATCCCTATACGCGCATGCTGCTGGATGCGATCCCCGATCTCGACATGACCGGCCGGGCCCGCACGCCGGTGGCCGGCGAGGTGCCCAGCCCGCTCAATCCGCCGCCAGGCTGCAGCTTCCATCCGCGCTGCCCGCTGGCCAACGACCGCTGCAAGCGCGAAGTGCCGAAGGCGCTGCCGGTCGAGGGCGGCGCCGTGGCCTGCCATGCGGTCGAGGAAAACCGCCTGCCGCCGTGGAAGGCCCAGGCTGCCGCGTAAGGCTGGCCGCCGCCTGATTCGCCTATAAACGAACGATAAACAGGGGCGGGATGGCGACAGGCCGTCCTTGCCTCGGCGCGTCCGGCTGCCTAAAGTCTAGGCCAGTAGATCATCTGCACTTCCGATAAAGACGGGTCGATGCTGCCGGGGGATAAGCGGCACGGCCATAACACAGGAGGCCGCGCGATGAGTTACCGCGATATCGTGGTTCATCTTACGCTTGACCCGCGCAATGCTGCGCGCACGCAGATTGCCATCGCTATGGCGCGCCGCTTTGGCGCGCGCATCAGCGGGCTGTACACGGTGCCGCCGCCGAACGTGCCTTATTATATGGGCGAGTATATTCCGACAGAGCTGATCCAGAAGCAGATGGACGAGGCGCAGAAAGCCTCGGTCGGCGCCAAGGAGGAATTCCTCGCCACCTGCACAGCCGCTGGCATCGAGCATCGCTGGCTCAGCAGCGACCTGGCGCCGGTGGAGGCGCTGCGGCTGGCGGCACGCTGCAGCGACATCGCCATCGTCGGCCAGCCCGATCCCAATCCGAGCGACCCGGCGAGCATTCCCTACGGCACGGATGTGCTGCCGCATGAACTGGCGCTGCAGGCCGGCCGGCCGATCCTGGCGGTGCCCTATGCCGGCAGCCAGCCCGATCTCGGCCGCCGCATTCTGGTGGCCTGGAACGGCAAGCGCGAGGCGGCGCGCGCGCTGCATGACGCCATGCCGCTGCTGCGCGGCGCCGAGATGGTGCATCTGATCACGCTCGGTCCCGAGCGCAAGGGGCGTGCCGCGCTGGCGGAAATCGCCGACCACCTGCAGCGCCACGGCCTGCGGCTGGAAAGCGCGGTGATCGCCCCCAATGGCGCCAAGGTGGGGCAGGCGCTGCTGAACGAAGCCAAGTCGCGCGGCTGCGACATGATGGTGATGGGCGCCTTCGGCCATTCGCGCCTGCGCGAGATGGTGTTCGGCGGTGTGACGGAAACCGTGCTGGGCAACATGACGCTGCCAGTTTTACTCAGCAACTAGTCTTACTCAGCAACCAGGCTTGCTGAGCAACTAACCGGGCTGTTCTGCCGACGCCGGCTCGGCATTGCCGACGATCACGCGGTTGCGCCCGGCGCGCTTGGCGGCATACATCGCGCGGTCTGCCTGGTTGACCAGTTCGTCCCAGCTGCCGGCATGGTCGCCAAGGCTGGCGACACCAATGCTGACCTTCAGCGACAGACGATTGCCACCGGCCTCGACCGCCAGGTTGGCGACCGACTGGCGAATGCGTTCGGCGAGCTGCGCGGCGCCGCCTACCGCGGTGCTGGGCAGCAACGCGCAGAATTCCTCGCCGCCGAGCCGGCCGAAGACATCCTCGCGGCGCAGGCAACCGCGCACGGCGGAGGCGAACTGACGCAATGCGGCATCGCCGGCAGCATGGCCATACTGGTCGTTGACCAGCTTGAAATGATCGATGTCGAGCAGCAGCAGGCTGAGCGGCAGGTCATGCCGCCGGCTGCGCGCCAGTTCATGTTCCGCCATTTCTTCCATGGCACGACGGGTCAGCGCCTCGGTCAGCGCATCGCGGCGCGCCGATTCCTTCAGCCGGGTCGCGATCGTCTGGTTGACCAGCAGCACGATACCGAACACGACCACGATCGAGAGCAGCATCGGGATCAGGAACAGCCAGCCGAAGAAGGGAACCTGCGCCAGCGGTTTCTCGACCGGCGGCAGACTGAACACGGTGGTCGCCAGCACCAGGTAATAGATGGCCTGCGCGCCCAGCGCCATGCTGGTCAGGAATTGTGAAAAGCGCGTGCCGGGAGTCACCTCGCGCAGCAGGCTGTAAAGGCGTAATCCTGCCATCAAGACGAAAATGCCGAGCAGGAAGATGATGCGGGCACGCGAATTCTCGGTGACGATAAAATAGACAACCCCGGTGGCAGTGATCGCGAGGATGGCCAGGCCGAGGCCGTAGCCGGGGCGACGTCCGAAGAAGGCATCGACGCCCCACCATGTGATGGTCAGGCCGGTGACGATCGCGATATTGGCAGCTGCCAGGGCGGCGGAGGGCAGGGAGTCGCTGCGCAGGAAAGCTCCCAGCACGCCCAGCGCGACGACCAGCGCGCCGACGGCCCAGAAGCCAATGCCTCGCATGTCGCGATGGATCAGCCAGAGAGCGGTGAGAATTCCGCCTTGCAGACACACGACCAGAACGGTGACGAATGCGACTGTGGGTGTATCGAGAGTCATGGCTACTGTGAAAGCGGACGGTGGTCAATTTTGCACTGTAGGTGCGCTAAAAAGCAACGCTGGCCGGCTCGCGCGGTGGTATTTGCCAAGGTCAGGCCCTATTTTCATCCGGAGCGCAAGGATTCCCGCACTCATGCTGCTGACCGCCGATCAGACCCTGCTGATCACCATCGATATCCAGGATCGCCTGCTACCGGCGATCCATGATGGCGTGCGCGTGCAGCGCAATGCGGGAATCCTGCTGCAGGCAGCGAATATTCTGCAGATTCCCGCCTTGCTGACCGAGCAGTATCCCAAGGGACTGGGGCGCACGGTGCCGGAAATTCGCGCTGCGGCCGGCGAAAGTCCGACGCTGGAAAAGATGCACTTCTCCGCCTGGGGCGACGACACCGTTCGCGCGCATATCGAGAAGGTGTCGCGACCGGCGGCCGTCATCACTGGCGTCGAGGCGCATGTCTGCGTCCTGCAGACCGCGCTCGATATGGCGGCCGCGGGTATTCGCGTGACGGTCGTCGCCGATGCAATCTCCTCGCGCCATCCCGACAGTGCGATGGTGGCGCGCGATCGCATGGCGGCGGCTGGCATCACGCTGGTGACCACCGAAATGTGCATTTTCGAATGGCTGGGCACGGCATCTCATCCGGCTTTCAAGACATTGTCAGGCCTGATCAGGTGATTTTTTCGCAATGCTGAAAGGACCGTTTCATGCGTGAGCCGCTGGTGCTGATCCCCGGCCTGCTGCAGACCGAAGACTTCTGGCGTGAGCAGATCGCGCGCCTTTCTGAAGTTGCGCAGTGCATTGTACCTACAAGCCATTTCCGCATGGACAGTTTCAGCGATATGGCGCGCCTGGTGCTCGACGAGGCGCCTGAGAGGTTTGCGCTCTGCGGTCTCTCCATGGGCGGTTATGTCGCGCAGGAGATCATGCGCCAGGCGCCGCAGCGGGTGACGCGTATCTGCCTGATGGATACCTCATCCCGTGCCGATACGCCGGAGCAGACCGAACGCCGCCGGGCACTGATAAACCTTGGCAAGATCGGCAACTTCAAGGGCGTGACGCCGCGACTGCTGCCGTTGCTGCTGCATCCCGACAACCAGACGAACAAAGCCATCGTCGACCGGCTGATGGATATGGCGGTCGAGATTGGCAGCGACGGCTTCACCAACCAGCAGACCGCCATCATCAACCGGCCCGATGGCCGCCCGGACCTGAAAGGTTACAAGGTGCCGGCGCTGGTGCTCTGCGGCCGGCAGGATGCCCTGACGCCGCTGGAACTGCATGACGAAATGGCGTTGCTGATCCCCAATGCCGTGCAGGTGGTGCTGGATCATTGCGGCCATCTGCCGCCGATGGAACAGCCCGACGAGACGGCAGCCGCATTGAAGACGTGGCTTGCCGCCTAGGCTGAACGTTCCAGCAATGTGTCGCTGAGCACCGCGATCTCGATGCGGTTGCCGCCATCGGTCTTGGCGCGATAAAGCGCGGTCTGGGCGCGCTGCACCATTTCAGTCCAGTCTTCGCTGTGCAGGCCGAAGGCGGCGATACCGAAACTGGCGGTCAGCGACAGGGGCTCGCCACCCGTTTCGATGACGGCGTCAGCAATCTCCAGCCGCAACCGTTCCGCCATCTGCTGGGCACCGGCCATCCGCGTGCTGGGCAACAGCATTGCGAAACCAGAATGGTCCAGCCGGGCAATGAAATCCTCTTGCCTCAGGCTGGCGGTGGCCAGTACGGAAATCCGCCGCAGCACCATGTCGCCGGTATCGTAGCCATGCGTGCTGTTGATCGCATCGAAATGATCGATCTCCATCAGCACCACTGACAACCCGTAGGCATGGCGCTTGGCCCGGGCAACTTCCTTTCGGCCGAGATCGTCGAGCATGCCGCGGTTGATCAGGCCAGTGAGGGGGTCGGTCTGCGCGCTGACATGCAGGCGTTGCTGCAGCCGCTGGTTCAGCATCAGGATGCAGGCGGCAGCCGCCAGCAGCGAGGCGATGGTAGGCAGTACGAAGATACCGGCCCCCAGCGGCCCGCCGCCGAAATCGCTGGGCAGCAATGCGCCGGTCGCGGCGGCCACCGCGCGCAGCAGATTGAGCATGCCCAGGGCGCCGAACAGCATGCCGATGAAAGCCTGGGTCTGCACCAGGCCGGCTTCGATGCGATACAGCATGGTCCAGGTGATCAGGCCACAGAGCAGAGCGATCGTGCCGGCCGTGAGGCTAACGCGCACCACGATGTCGGGCTGCGCGAACAGGAACCATATAAACCCGGTCACATAGGCAAGCAGGCCGATGCCGGCCGGATAGTATGGCACCGTGCGGAAGCGGAAGCGCAGGAAGCCGAACCACATCAGCAGATAGCTGACGACGATGACGACGTTGCCGAACAGGGCCACGGAGGGCTCCTGCTGCGGCACACGCAGCATCAGCACCGAAACGCTGGTGGCAAACAGCACATTGGCCAGCGCCCAGGTCGCCGGGCCTTCCTCGCGTGGATGCACGATGCTGGCCCAGACACCGACGAGGACATTGATCCCCAGCAGAGCTAACGTCACCAGGGCAATAACCGG